>NZ_JBJNLK010000013.1:0-120122 GCF_052169115.1 Serratia sp. CY33525
GTTTAAGACTAAGACGTTGATAGGCTGGGTGTGTAAGTGCAGCGATGCATTGAGCTAACCAGTACTAATGATCCGTGAGGCTTAACCTTACAACACCGAAGGTGTTTTAGAGACGAAGAGATTTTCAGCGAAGTTCCGAGATTGGTTCTGATGGCGACACGAGAGTGAAGCGGTTGGAATGAAACAGAATTTGCCTGGCGGCAATAGCGCGGTGGTCCCACCTGACCCCATGCCGAACTCAGAAGTGAAACGCCGTAGCGCCGATGGTAGTGTGGGGTCTCCCCATGCGAGAGTAGGACACTGCCAGGCATCAAATAAAGCCGAAAGCCCTGAACTGACGTTCAGGGCTTTTTGCTATGCGTAAAACGCAAAAAAGCGCAGCTACGCTGCGCCTTTCAACCACTCGACAATAAAGTCGGCGATGCTTTCCGGTTGATTGAGATCCAACTGCTTAGCCGCGATGGATAGCGGCTGGTCGCTGGCTACCGCCACGACAAATTTATCCAGCATGTCTTCCAACGGTCTGCCGATCTCGGCCCGATAAAGCAGGATCTTGCTGACCGGTTCATGTTTGAACCCTTCCACCAGAATCAAATCGACCTTATCGGCGTCAAAACGCCCTGCCAGGTAGCGTAGATCCAAAGGTTGTTGCTCCGGCGTTTCGGTCATCAATGCCCAACGGCGATCGCTGGCGACCAGCGTTTGGTCGGCACCCGCTTTGCGCAGCTCATAGCTGTCTTTACCCGGCGTATCCACATCCATGTCGTGATGCGTATGCTTTATCAGCCCAACCCGCACCTGACGCTGTTTCAGCATTGGGATCAATTGCTTGAGCAGGGTGGTTTTCCCCGTCCCGCTGTAGGCGCCGATGGCCAGCAAAGGGGGCAATGAACGATTCATGTTTTTAGCTCTCGTGCTTGCTGCCAGTGCAGGCAGTCTTCCGGCGTATTCAGGTTATGAAATGCCGTTTGCTGCCCGCTGAACACCACGCGTTGTGCGTTAATCTGATGCAAGAACAGCATCAGCTTGCGTTCACCGCGCGCCAGATAGTCGGCCAGCTGCGGCGCTATTTGGGTATGCAATAATGCCAGCGTAGGGTGATCTCGTTCACCATCGCTGGCAAAGGCTGCTGGCGCCGCGCCTTTTTGCCGCCATAGCTGCGCGACTAAGTCGGCGGGAAAGTCGGGGACGTCACAAGGGACAAAAGCCACCCACTCGCTAGGAGATTGCTTGAGCCCGGCGAGCATCCCGGCCAACGGCCCGGCGAAATCGGGCGTCAGATCGCCAATCACCGGCAAACCGCTCGCCTGGTAACGTGCCTGATTGCGATTGGCGCTGATGGCGACGGAAGCCACTTGCGGCCGTAACCGAGCCAATACGTGTTGATAGAGTGCGATACCGGCAATTGACACCAGGCCTTTGTCTTCACCGCCCATACGCGTGGCCCGTCCGCCGGCCAAAATGACGCCGCTGATTTCTTTATGCATCTCGTTTATCCCGCCTTGTCGATGCGCTGATTGTAGCGCTAAAGCCGGCGCGACATCAGGATTTACCTTTATTGACAAGCCGGTTCTTTCACTGCGTGGGTAAGCCTGTTACTTTGTGAGTTTATTCATGCTATTGGACGATATTGAGATGAAAACGCATCGCGTAAACGAGTTGATCGAGCTGTTGCACCCGGCCTGGCAGGAAGATCCCGATCTCAATTTGATGCAGTTTTTGCAAAAGCTGGCGCAGGAAGCGGGCTTCCAAGGCGAGTTGTCCGAACTGAGCGACGACATTCTTATTTACCATCTGAAAATGCGCGGCAGCGCCGGCACGGATCAGATCCCGGGCCTGAAGAAAGATTACGAAGAAGATTTTAAAACGGCGCTGTTGCGCGCTCGCGGCGTTATCAAGGACTGATCCTCGCGCGGTGCGAGAAAGCATAGCTCGTGAAAGGCGCCATTAATGCTACTATTTCTCATTCCCGGCACCGTGCTGTCAGCGATCAAACGAACGTTATGAATAACTCTGCTTTTAATTTCGACACCCTGTCGCCCGATTTGATTATGGACGCGCTAGAAGGGGTTGGCCTGCGCGTCGATTCCGGCCTGACGGCGCTGAACAGCTATGAGAACCGCGTCTATCAGTTTATAGACGAAGATCGCCGGCGCTACGTAGTGAAGTTTTACCGCCCGGAGCGCTGGAGCGCCGCACAAATCGGTGAGGAACATCAGTTCGCTCTGGATCTGGCCAGCGCGGAAATTCCGGCGGTGGCGCCGCTGGCGCTGCAAGGCGCTACGCTGCATACGCACTGTGGATTCTTCTTTACCCTGTTTCCCAGCGTGGGCGGGCGCCAATATGAGATAGACAACCTGGATCAGTTGGAATGGGTGGGTCGTTTCCTGGGCCGTATCCATCAGGTCGGCGGCGAGCGTTTGTTCGCCGAACGGCCGACGATGGGGGTTGAAGAGTATCTCACCGCCCCGCGTCAGGTGTTGGCCGATTGCGGGCTGTTGCCGGCAGCACAGCGTGACGCGTTCCTGCTGGCAACGGACAACCTGATTGCGGCGATCAAGGCGCACTGGCATCTGGACTGGCAGCCGCGCCGTTTGCACGGTGATTGCCATCCGGGCAATATTCTGTGGCGCGACGGCCCGCTGTTCGTCGATCTTGATGACGCGCGTAACGGCCCGGCGGTGCAGGACTTGTGGATGCTGCTGCACGGTGAGCGGCGCGATCAATTGATGCAGCTGGACGTCTTGCTGGAAGCGTACGGCGAATTTGCCGAGTTCGACCAACGCGAGCTGGCGTTGATTGAGCCGCTGCGGGCGATGCGCATGGTGTATTACCTGGCTTGGGTCGCCCGCCGTTGGCAGGATCCGGCCTTCCCTAAGAGTTTTCCGTGGATGGCGGAGTCTGATTTCTGGTTGTCTCAGACTGCGGCCTTCACCGAACAGGTTAAGCTGTTGCAGGAGCCCCCTCTGCAGCTGACGCCAATGTATTGAAGCTTTAACACAATGGAGAGTTTAGTCTTATGAAAAAAATATGGTTGGCGCTCGTTGGCATGGTGATGGCCTTCAGTGCCTCGGCGGCACAGTTTAGCGATGGCGCTCAGTACGTGACCCTGGACAAGCCGGTGACCGGTGAGCCTCAGGTGCTGGAGTTCTTCTCCTTCTACTGCCCGCACTGCTACCAGTTCGAGCAGGTCTATCACGTGTCCGAGAACGTGAAGAAGGCGCTGCCTGCCGGCACCAAAATGACCAAGTACCACGTTGAGTTCCTGGGGCCGCTGGGCAAACAGCTGACTCAGGCATGGGCGGTGGCGATGGCGCTGGGCGTGGAAGACAAGGTAAGCCCGTTGATGTTTGAAGCGGTGCAGAAAACCCAGACCGTGCAAACGCCGGATGATATCCGTAACGTCTTCGTGAAAGCGGGCGTGACCGCCGCAGATTATGACGCGGCATGGAACAGCTTCGTGGTGAAATCTCTGGTGGTTCAACAGGAGAAAGCCGCGGAAGATCTGCAACTGCGCGGTGTGCCGGCGGTATTCGTGAACGGCAAATACATGGTTAAAAACGATGGCCTGGACACCAGCTCGATGGACGCTTACGTGAAGCAGTTCGCCGACGTGGTTAAATTCCTCAGCCAGCAGAAATAAGCCAGATTCAACATGAAAAACGCCGGCGTTCGTTGCCGGCGTTTTTTTTATCCGTATTGCCGCTTCAATTTATCCAGCAGCCGGTCTTTTTCCTGCCACAGCGTATTCAGCCACAGTTGGAAACGCCGCTTGAACTGCTTGTCGTTGAAATAGTCCCCGTGCAGGGTTTCATCGATCGGTAGCGTCTCTATTCTTACCACGATGCGCGTCAAACGACCGCACAGCATATCCAGAAAAGGCCGTTGGTTATTTTCCGGATAGAGCAGGGTGACGTTCAACACTTTGTCGAACTGATTGCCCAGCGCGCTAAGGGTAAACGCGATGCCGGCGGCTTTGGGCGCCAGCAAATTGCGATACGGCGAATTGCTTTTAATTTTCTTGGCTTCGGTGAAGCGCGAACCTTCGACGAAATTGACGATGGTGGTTGGACGTTGACGGAATTTTTCGCAGGAACGGCGCGTGGTTTCGATATCCTTGCCGCGCTTCTCCGGATGCTTGAGCAAATAGGCGCGGGAGTAACGCTTCATGAATGGCATATCCAGCGCCCAGCAGGCCAGGCCGACAAAAGGCACCCAGGCGAGCTGTTGCTTGAGGAAATACTTATTCATTGGAATATGATTTCTGAACAGCACGCACAACACGACAATGTCTGACCAGCTTTCGTGGTTGCTGATCAGCAGATACCAGTTTTTGCGATCCAGCCCTTCCAGCCCTTCAATATCCCAACGCAATTGCCCGTTAATGCGCAATAACAGCGCCAGCCCCTGACACCAACACCACATCATGAAATCGGCGAAAGCAGAGATATATCGCCAGACGGCGGGAATGGGCACCAGGAGTTTCACGATGCCGGCCAGCGTGATGGGGATAGAACACAACACCGTCACCAGAATGGTGAGTATGACGGAAATGATAAAGATAACAGGCGTTAACAATCTTGGCATGGTTATGGGCTGACGGTTGTTGGGAACATCGTTGCATGCCGAAGCGCATGAACAAAAGCCTATTTTAACAGAGAATGTCGGGGTAAAGCGCCGCTAAAAATCACTGTTTTTGGCCTCGCCGGATAACCATTTGCCGAGTTTTTGTGCAACTTGTCCAGCTTGTGCTAAGGTAATTGAGGCGCCGAATTTGATTAATAGTGCGATTAAAATCCGGCGAAAGTTATATCCACAAATCCAATAAAAGCCAGTAATAAAGCGTCGCCGGAATTCGTTCTTTTAACGCGGTGATTTAAATAGGAATTTTATTCGCCATTATAACGATAATCACAACGTTATAATTCGGTCTCTTTTCTATGCACAAAGTTATCCACAGGTAAGATCTTGCGGATCCTCGCGCACAATCTCATCATTTTCGTCCGCAATGCACGCTAAGGTTCGTCTCCGGCGGCCAGCTATGGCATGCTTACCCCTATGTCCGATCACGATAAAGAAACGCTATGGCCCAGATTGCAGAAAACCCACTAATCCTGGTTGACGGTTCCTCCTACCTCTACCGCGCTTATCACGCCTTCCCGCCGCTGACCAACTCGGCGGGCGAGCCGACCGGCGCGATGTACGGCGTGCTGAATATGCTGCGCAGCCTGCTGCTGCAGTATCAACCGAGCCACGTTGCCGTGGTGTTTGATGCCAAAGGTAAGACCTTCCGCGATGATCTCTTCGCCGAATACAAATCGCACCGGCCACCGATGCCGGACGATCTGCGTGCGCAGATCGAGCCGCTGCACAACATGGTCAAGGCGATGGGCCTGCCGCTGCTGGTGACGCCCGGCGTTGAGGCGGACGACGTCATCGGTACGCTGGCGCTGGAGGCCGAAAAAGCTGGCCACGCGGTGCTGATCAGCACCGGCGACAAAGACATGGCGCAGTTGGTGACGCCGAACGTCACCCTGATCAACACCATGAACAACACCATCCTCGGCCCGCAGGAAGTGTGCGACAAGTACGGTATTCCGCCGGAGCTGATCATCGACTTCCTGGCGCTGATGGGCGATTCATCGGACAACATTCCCGGCGTGCCGGGCGTGGGTGAGAAAACCGCTCAGGCGTTGCTGCAGGGTATCGGCGGGCTGGATGCGCTGTACGGCAATCTGGAGAATATCGCCACGCTGAGCTTCCGCGGCGCCAAAACCATGGCGGCCAAGCTGGAGCAGAACAAAGAGGTCGCGTACCTCTCCTATAAGCTGGCGACGATCAAAACCGACGTTGAGCTGGATCTGACCTGCGCGGATCTGACGGTCTCTGCACCGGATGTCGATACGCTGCAGCAGCTGTTCAAACAGTACGAATTCAAACGCTGGCTGGCGGACGTGGAAGCCGGCGTATGGCTGGAAAACAAGAAAGGCGCGGGAGCGAAAGCTGCCGGCGGCGCCAAACCGGCCGCCGCCGCCGCCGCGGAAGCGCCGAAGGCGCTGGCGGAGGCCAAGCTGTCCCAGGACGGTTATGTCACCATTCTGGATGAAGCGGCCTTTACCGACTGGCTGGCGCGGCTGAAAAAGGCCGATGTGTTTGCCTTCGATACCGAAACCGACGGTCTGGATACCCTGACCGCCAACCTGATCGGCCTGTCCTTCGCGATCGCGCCGGGCGAAGCGGCTTATTTGCCGGTGGCGCACGATTATCTGGACGCTCCGCCACAGTTGGACCGCGCCTACGTGCTGGAAGCGCTCAAGCCGCTGCTGGAGGACGATAAGGCGCTGAAGGTCGGGCAAAACCTGAAGTTCGACATGAGCCTGCTGGCGCGCTACGGCATTGAGATGCGCGGCATCGCCTACGACACCATGCTGGAGTCCTATGTGCTGGACAGCGTCGGCGGCCGTCACGATATGGACAGCCTGGCCGATCGTTATCTGAGCCATAAAACCATCACCTTCGAAGAGATCGCCGGCAAGGGCAAAAACCAGCTGACGTTCAATCAGATCGCGCTGGAGCAGGCGGCGCCTTACGCCGCCGAAGACGCCGATGTCACGCTGCAGTTGCACCTGGCGATGTGGCCGCAGTTGAAACAGAGCGCAGAGCTGCTGACGGTGTTCAACGAGATTGAAATGCCGCTGCTGCCGGTGCTGTCGCATATCGAACGCACCGGGGTGCTGATCGATCCGGCCATTTTGTCGGCCCACTCCCAGGAGCTGGCCAAGCGTCTGGCTGAGCTGGAGGCGCAGGCCCACGAGCTGGCGGAAGAGCCGTTCAACCTGGCATCGACCAAGCAGCTGCAGGCTATCTTGTACGAGAAACAAAAGTTGCCGGTGCTGAAGAAAACCCCAGGCGGTGCGCCGTCCACCAACGAAGAAGTGCTGGCCGAGCTGGCGCTGGATTACCCGCTGCCGAAGGTGATCCTGGAATACCGCGGCCTGGCGAAGCTGAAGACCACCTATACCGACAAGCTACCGCTGATGATCAACCCGGTCAGCGGCCGGGTACACACCTCGTACCATCAGGCGGTGACTGCGACCGGCCGTCTCTCCTCGAGCGATCCGAACCTGCAGAACATCCCGGTGCGCAACGAAGAAGGGCGGCGCATCCGCCAGGCTTTCATCGCGCCGGAAGGCTACCGCATCGTCGCGGCCGACTACTCGCAGATCGAGCTGCGCATCATGGCGCATCTGTCACAGGATGAAGGGCTGCTGAAGGCCTTCGCCGAAGGGAAAGACATTCACCGCGCCACGGCGTCGGAAGTCTTCGGTGTGCCGTTGGATAAAGTGACCGGCGAACAGCGCCGCAGCGCCAAGGCGATTAACTTTGGCCTGATTTACGGCATGAGCGCCTTCGGCCTGGCGCGCCAGTTGGGGATCCCGCGTGGGGAAGCCCAGCGCTATATGGATCTGTACTTCGAGCGTTACCCGGGCGTGCTGGACTACATGGAGCGCACCCGTCAACAGGCTTCCGAACAGGGCTATGTCAGCACGCTGGACGGGCGCCGCCTGTACCTGCCGGACGTCCGCTCCAGCAACGCCATGCGCCGCAAGGCGGCCGAGCGCGCCGCCATCAACGCCCCGATGCAGGGCACCGCGGCCGATATCATCAAGCGTGCGATGATCGAGGTCGACGCCTGGCTGCAAGGGCAGGAGAAGCCGTTGGTGCGCGCGATCATGCAGGTGCACGATGAATTGGTATTTGAGGTGCATGAGTCGGTGATCGAAGAAGCCAGCCAACGCATCCGCCAATTGATGGAAGGCAGCATGACTCTGGCGGTGCCGCTGAAGGTCGACGTGGGCGTCGGCATGAACTGGGATGAGGCGCACTGATTACCGGGTTATCGCCGGATGCGCTAACTGGCGATAACCTAAGCACTTTTCGTAATTAAGCTACAAGATGCGGCGATAGTTTCCCCAACTTCGCCGTTCTTGCGCCGCAAATTGTGTAAGTAAACTACAAAAAATTCTTTTGCCCTGCGAAAAAATAAGGTAGAGTTACAGGCGTAGGGTACAGAGGTAAGATGTTCTATCTTTCAGACCTTTTACTTCACGTAATCGGATTTGGCTGAATATTTAGCCGCCCCAGTCAGTATTGACTGGGGCGTTTTTTATTGTAAAAACAGCAGCAAACCATACGTTTTTCCTATCGCTCCGCACCGCTTTTCGTTCCTGCTTTCCTCCTTTCGACTCGCGTAATCCGGCGAGATAAGCCAGCCCTGGCGATAAGTTTTTATGATGGCTTTATTTCAGAACTGTAATTAGATAACAAAAAATCCCGCCTGCGGCTGAACTGCGGGTATAAAAAAGCCGATGCGGCGAGGCATCGGCTCTGGCGTTCGGCCTGGGCTTATTCGCCGGCTTCGTCTTCCGGCAGCACTTCCGGTGGGATCTCGTTAAACCAGGTGTCCAGCTTCTGGCGCAGCTTGTCGACGCCGATCTTCTTCAGCGACGAGAAGGCTTCAACCTGGATATCCCCCATAAACGGCAGCACCGCTTCACGCACCATATTGAGCTGCGCCTTGCGTGCGCCGGAGGCCAGCTTGTCGGCCTTGGTCAGCAGCACCAGCACCGGCGTGCCGACGTCGACCGCCCACTGGATCATCTGCTGGTCGAGATCTTTCAGCGGATGGCGAATATCCATCAGCACCACCAGGCCTTTCAGGCTGTTGCGCATCTGCAGGTATTCGCCCAGCGCGCGCTGCCATTTGCGCTTCATCTCTTCCGGCACTTCGGCGTAGCCGTAACCCGGCAGGTCGACCAGGCGGATGCCGTCTTCCACTTCGAACAGGTTGATCAGCTGGGTGCGCCCCGGCGTCTTACTGGTGCGCGCTAGGCTTTTTTGGTTGGTCAGCGTATTCAGCGCGCTGGATTTCCCGGCGTTGGAACGGCCGGCAAAGGCGACTTCAATTCCTGCATCCCCCGGCAGATGGCGAATATCGGGTGCGCTGGTGACGAAATGGGTCACATGATAGTTGTAGTTCTTGCTGGTCAAAATTTTTCGTCTCCGTGAGGATGGCTAACTGGTTGGCGATTATAACTGCATCAGCGGTAAAAATGGCGTGTTTCTCGGTTTTTAAGCGGCGGGACGCGATAAAACGACAGTTATGCCGCGCGTACGTTGTGAGACATTTGCCATTCGAATCGCGGGTAATGTCGCTTTATTCGAAAGTGATGTTTCTGTTTTTATTTTAAAAACAATATGTTGTTTTTTCGTTGTAGGGAAATGTCGTCCAAATCGGCGTCAGGTGCCTTGAGCCTTGGCAACAATAACGTAAAGTAGTCGTTAACGCAGGGTTGCGCAGGATTAAGGAACATCCGGGAAGGATGACAAATCTCAGGGAATGCACAGGGCGTGCAATGAGTGCCAGGATGAACGCAACAGGAAGTGACCCTTTCGCACCGGAACAGGCGGCAGGCACATCGGATGGTGAAGTATTGGCAGTTTGGATGCCGGCAGGAAGCTCGCTCGGGAAGAGCGGATGCGAATGGATTGCGCCATGGACGATTTTTCTTTCAGGATGAAGGACGTAGTGGCAGGGAATGCGGTTATAGCAGAAGGAAAAACCGGGATGTTGCATGTGCGCAAGGAGCGCGTAACTGGAATACCCTTCGCAAGAAGGTGCGAAATAGGCGGCAGGTTTAACCTGCCGCCTTTTTTCTTTGTCCGCTTTCTGCTAGATTCCGCCGCAATTCTATACTGAATCTACATACCTAAGAGCACACGCTATGAACCAGCCATCAAAAGCACCTCGCGGCAGCGCGGCGAAGTCAAAAACGAAAAAGAAAAGCCGTATGGAGCTCGATCAGGAAGCGCGCGAGCGCAAACGCCTGAAAAAGCGCCGCGGCCACGCTTCCGGTTCGCGCACCCAGGTCGAGTCCGGCAGCCAGAAGAACAAATCGGCGGCGGAAGCCAAAGATCCGCGTATCGGCAGTAAAGTGCCGGTAGCGCTGGTGGTCGACGAAACCAAAGTGAAGGCCAAACCGCAGCCGAAGCCAAAGGCCGAAGCGAAACCGCGCCTGTCGCCGGAAGAAGAGCTGGCGAAGCTGGAAAATGACGAACGCCTGAACGCGCTGCTGGATCGCATCGACGATGGCGAAACGCTGAACGCGGAAGAGCAGACCTATGTCGACAAAACGTTGGATCGCATCGATGTGCTGATGGACGTGTTGGGCATCGAACTGGGTGAAGACGACGAAGAAGAAGAAGAGAAGCAGGAAGATATTCTGAAGCTGCTGAAAGGCGGCAACCCGAAAGACGCTTTTTAACGCGCTATGTGGCTAATCCCGGCAATAGCCCTACTCTTGATGTGTTATCTGCTGTGGTTATTCGGTAAACTATGGCGGCTGTCTAAGCGCAAAGCGCGTTTTCGCAGCGCTTCCGTGGCCAGACAGCGCAGACAACCGCCTCTCTCCAGGCCCGGTAGAAAAAGATATCGGAAGGAGTGAGCATGTCAGAGCAGACGATTGTCTGGGATTTGGCCCTGATCCAAAAATATAACTACTCAGGGCCGCGTTATACTTCATACCCCACGGCGCTGGAGTTTAACCAGCGCTACGACGAAGCGGCGTTTCAACGCGCCGTTGCGCGTTACCCTGAGCGGCCGCTGTCGCTGTATGTGCATATCCCTTTCTGTCATAAGCTGTGTTACTTCTGCGGCTGCAACAAGCTGGTGACGCGCCAGACCCACAAGGCCGACGAGTACCTGAACGTTTTGGCGCAAGAGATCGCCAGCCGTGCGCCGCTGTTCGCCGGCCGCAAGGTCGGCCAGATGCACTGGGGCGGCGGTACGCCGACCTACCTGGATAAAGCGCAAATCAGCCGGTTGGTGGCGTTGCTGCGCGAACACTTTGATTTCCTGCCCGATGCGGAGATGTCGATCGAGGTCGATCCGCGCGAGATAGCGCTGGATGTGCTCGATCATTTACGCGTCGAAGGCTTTAACCGTCTGAGCATGGGGGTGCAGGATTTCAACAAGCAGGTGCAGCAGTTGGTCAACCGCGAGCAGGACGAAGCCTTTATCTTCGCCCTGATTGAGCGGGCCAAAGCGCTGGGCTTCCGCTCGACCAATATCGATCTGATCTATGGCCTGCCGAAACAGACGCCGGAAAGCTTCGCTTTCACGCTGCAGCGGGTGGCTGAACTGAATCCCGATCGCCTCAGCGTGTTCAACTACGCGCATATGCCAAACTTGTTCGCCGCCCAGCGCAAAATCAAAGACGCCGATCTGCCCAGCGCCCAGCAGAAGCTGGATATTCTGCAGCAGAGCATCGCTTTCCTGACCGGCGCCGGCTATCAGTTCATCGGCATGGATCACTTTGCGCGCCCGGACGACGAGCTGGCAATCGCCCAACGCGAAGGCAAGCTGCACCGCAATTTCCAGGGCTATACTACCCAGGGCGACAGCGATCTGCTGGGGCTGGGCGTGTCGGCCATCAGCATGCTCGGCGACAGCTATGCGCAGAACCAGAAAGAGCTGAAGCATTACTATGAGAGCGTACCGGCGCAGGGCAACGCCCTATGGCGCGGGCTGGCGCTGACGGACGACGATTGCCTGCGGCGCGATCTGATCAAAACCCTGATCTGCAATTTCCGGTTGGCGTATCAGCCGCTCGAACGGCAATACGGCATCGATTTCACCGCCTACTTCGCCGAAGACCTGCAGCTGCTGGCGCCGTTTGAACGCGATGGGCTGGTGGAGCGCGACGAGCAGGGCATTCGCGTCACGCCGCGCGGGCGCTTGCTGATCCGCAATATCTGCATGTGTTTCGACCGCTATCTGCGGCAACAGGCGCGCAGCCAGCAGTTCTCACGGGTGATCTGAGGATGAAAAAACAGCCGCTGATGCGGCTGTTTTTTTAACTGAAGAAGTTAATCAGCGCGGCGCACAATACCGCGGCAACCGCCGCCTGCGGGGTGTGGCTGGCGGCGGAGCCCAGCTCCGTGCCCTGAGAAATGAATACGATGAATGAGTCCAGCATCGTCAACCTCCAGAGTGTGCGACACGATCATACTGCGCCCGCACCGGCTGTAAAGCCTGCGGTTGGCGTTTTTTTGTGCGCCGGACGGCGTTTTTCATCATCCATCCCCGTTCCTATTCCATACCCAGCTCTTTGAGCTTGCGGGTCAGGGTATTGCGCCCCCAGCCCAGCAGGCGCGCGGCTTCCTGTTTGTGCCCTTGGGTGTGGCGCAGCGCGGTGGTGAGCAGCGTGCGCTCCATTTCCGGCTGTGCTTCCGACAGCAGGTTTTGATGACCGGAACGCAGCGCGCGATCGGCCCACTGCGCCAGCAGCGTGGCCCAGCTGTCCGGCAGACTGTGGCTGGGGCTTTCCGGCGCGGCGGTTTCGAACAGCTCACCCGGCAGATCCTGGATCAGCACTTCCTGCCCGGCGGCCATCACCGTCAGCCAGCGGCAGGTGTTCTCCAGCTGGCGCACGTTGCCCGGCCAGGGCAGGCGGGTCAGCGCGGTTTCGGTTTCCGGGTGCAGGTTCTTGGCCTCGACGCCTAACTCTTTGGCGGCGATCTGCAGGAAGTGGCGCGCCAGCCGCGGGATGTCTTCACGGCGCTCGCGCAGCGGCGGCAGGTGTACGCGGATCACGTTCAGGCGGTGGAACAGATCCTCGCGGAACTTGCCTTCCTGCACCCGCAGCTCCAGATTCTGGTGCGTGGCGGCGATGATGCGCACGTCGACCTTCACCGGCGCATAGCCGCCGACCCGGTAGAACTGGCCGTCCGCCAGCACCCGCAGCAGGCGCGTTTGCACGTCGAGCGGCATATCGCCGATCTCGTCGAGGAACAGCGTGCCGCCGTCAGCCTGTTCAAAACGGCCCTGACGAATTTGGTTCGCGCCGGTGAAGGCGCCTTTCTCGTGGCCGAACAGCTCGGACTCGATCAGATCCTTGGGGATGGCGGCCATGTTCAGGGCGATGAACGGCGACTTGGCGCGCGGGCTGTGGCGGTGCAGCGCATGCGCCACCAGCTCCTTGCCGGTGCCGGATTCGCCGTTGATCAGCACGCTGATCGACGAACGCGACAGCCGGCCGATGATGCGAAACACGTCCTGCATCGCCGGTGCCTCGCCGATGATGTCCGCCGCCGGATCGCTGGCCGGCTGGCTGCGCACCGGCTGCTGCTGCTCCTGATAATGGCTGATGGCGCGCTCGACCAGCGCCACCGCTTCGTCGATGTCGAACGGCTTCGGCAGGTAGTCGAAGGCCCCTTGCTGATAGGCGCTAACGGCGGCGTCCAAATCCGAATGCGCGGTCATGATGATCACCGGCAGCATCGGGTGGCGCTGTTTGATCTGTTTGAGCAGCGCCAGGCCGTCTATGCCCGGCATGCGGATATCGGACAGCAGCACGTCGGGGGTTTGCGTGGCCAAGGCTTCCAGCACGTCATTGCCGCCTTCGAAGGTGGCGCAGCTCAGGCCCGCGCCGGTGAGCGCGCGCTCAAGCACCCAGCGGATGGAGCTATCGTCATCGACGATCCAGACTATCCCTCGTTGCATAGCAAACCTCACTGACGAATGGGCAGGTAGACCGAGAATTCGGTATGACCTGGCCAACTGTTGAATTCAATTTTTCCGCAATGCTGATCGATAAGATTGCGGGCGATGGATAATCCCAGGCCGGTGCCGCCCTCGCGGCCGCTGACCATCGGGTAGAACAGCGTGTCCTGCAGCTGCGCCGGCACGCCGGGGCCGTCGTCTTCAACGTCGATGCGCGCCGCCAGCCGGTAGCGGGTGCCGTGCAGCGTAATCTGAAACGCGGTGCGGGTGCGCAGTGTGATGGTGCCGCCCGCTTCGCCCAGCGCCTGCAGCGCGTTGCGGGTAATGTTCAGCAGCACCTGTTCTATCTGATCCGGGTCGTGGGCCATTTCCGGCAGGCTCGGATCGTAATCGCGCACCAGCGTGACGTTATCCGGCATTTCCAGCGACACCAGTTGGCAGACGCGCTCCGCGACCTGATGGATGCTCTGGGTGATGTGCTGGCCGGGCCGCTGCGGGCCGAGCAGGCGATCCACCAGATTGCGCAGCCGATCGGCCTGCTCGATGATCACCTTGGTGTATTCGGTCAGCGCCGGATCGGGCAGCGCCTTGGCCAGCAGCTGTGCCGCGCCGCGCAGACCGCCCAGCGGATTTTTAATCTCGTGCGCCAAACCGCGCACCAGATCGCGGGCCGCCACCTGTTGGGCATGCTGCAGCTGTTCCTGGCTCAGGCGGCGCTGATTGTCCATCGGCGCCAGCTCGACCAGAATATAGCCTTCCGGCAGCGCCTGAGCGGTCAGGGAAAGGATATGCGCACGGCCGTCGACCACCAGGGTCACTTCGTTGTCGGTGAAGCCCTGACCGGCGCGCAGGCTTTCACGCATCAAAGAGACGTTCAGCGAAAAATAACCGAGCAAATCGGGCAGCGGCGTGCCGAACAGCTTGCGGGAGCTTTGCGCCAGCAATTGCTGTGCCGCAGGGTTGGCGTAGTGAACCGCCAGAGAGTCATCCAACAGCAGGATGCTGTTGATGAGTGAATTGAGGATCTGCCCAGCATCGGGCAGCTTGCCAGTTGCCATACAGCAGACTCCTGCACCTTTTTAGTGCATCTATCCTACTCCATCCGGGATCGGCGCGGTATGGAATAGTTTTGCAGAAAATACGGTGGAGAAAAAAACCCATCCGAAGATGGGCTGAAAGTTTCCACGGCAACAAAAAAGCGATAACAAAAATGTGGGCGCCGTCCGCCTGCGCAGACGGCGCGGGTAGGGCTTAGACGCTGTAGTACAGTTCGAACTCAACCGGGTGTGGCGTCATGCGAATGCGGTCCATCTCTTCTTTGCGCAGTTCGATGTAGGCATCGATCGCATCGTCGGTGAACACGCCGCCGCGGGTCAGGAACTCGCGGTCTTCGTTCAGTGCGGCCATCGCCTCGTCCAGCGAGCCGGCCACTTTTGGGATCTCGGCTTCTTCTTCCGGCGGCAGGTCGTACAGGTTTTTGTCCATGGCGTCGCCAGGGTGGATCTTGTTGATGATGCCGTCCAGGCCGGCCATCAGCAGCGCGGCGAAGCACAGGTATGGGTTAGCCGCCGGATCCGGGAAGCGGGCTTCGATGCGGCGCGCTTTCGGGCTGGCGACCACCGGGATGCGGATGGACGCGGAGCGGTTACGGGCGGAGTAAGCCAGCATCACCGGCGCTTCGTAACCCGGCACCAAACGTTTGTACGAGTTGGTGGTCGGGTTGGCCAGGGCGTTGATCGCCTTGGCGTGCTTGATGATGCCGCCGATGTAGAACAGCGCGGTTTCAGACAGGCCGCCGTATTTGTCGCCGGCGAACAGGTTGGTGCCGTTCTTGGACAGCGACATGTGGCAGTGCATGCCGGAACCGTTGTCGCCGAACATAGGCTTCGGCATGAAGGTCGCGGTTTTGCCGAAAGCGTGCGCCACGTTGTGCACCACGTATTTGTAGATCTGAATTTCGTCGGCTTTCTTGGTCATGGTGTTGAAGCGGGTTGCCACTTCGTTCTGACCGGCGGTCGCCACTTCGTGGTGGTGCGCTTCAACCACCAGGCCCATCTCTTCCATGGTCAAGCACATGGTGGAACGCAGATCCTGCGAAGAGTCGACCGGTGGAACCGGGAAGTAACCGCCTTTCACCGCCGGACGGTGGCCTTTGTTGCCGCCGTCGTATTTTGTACCGGAGTTCCAGGCGCCTTCGATGTCGTCGATGGCCACGTGGGAACCGCGGATGCTGCTGCCGAAGCGGATGTCGTCGAACAGGAAGAACTCAGGCTCTGGCCCGAACAGCACGGTATCCGCGATGCCGGAGGAGCGCAGGAAGTCTTCGGCGCGTTTGGAGATGGAGCGCGGGTCGCGATCGTAGCCTTGCATGGTGCCCGGCTCGAGAATGTCGCAGCGAATAATCAGGGTAGGTTCTTCGAAGAACGGATCCAGAACCGCCGTGCTGGCGTCCGGCATCAGCACCATGTCAGATTCGTTGATGCCCTTCCAACCACCGATAGAGGAGCCGTCAAACATTTTGCCTTCTTCGAAGAAGTCGGCGTTTACCTGGTGAGCCGGGATAGTCACGTGCTGTTCCTTACCCTTGGTGTCAGTGAAACGCAGGTCTACGAATTTCACTTCATGCTCATTCAGCATCGTCAAAACGTGTTCAGCGGACATACTTAACTCTCCCGGTTTATCATTGTCGTCGTCGTGGAACGAATCTGTGGAACTGGCTTTTTTTCGCCTTGAAAAGACTAAAGCGAAAAGCGTGCCAACTTTTTAAAAAGGCGTTCATCGCCTTTCTGCGCGGGTTTTACCCAGCCACAGTATGCACCATCAACGATAAATTGCACTTTTATGGTGCAATAAGGGTGGGCTCAGGCACCGAAATGGTGCAAAAGTGCAGCGATTGCGGCTTTTTGCACCGTGAAAGGGATCACAAACTGACCGGTACGCGGTTGTTTATAAGAGATGGTTGTGATCTTGTTTAGTCCCTCGCTTAATACGTGTACAATAGCGCGCTATTTCTAATGCCCGAGGCAAAGCTGTGATCGAAAATTTGCGTAACATCGCCATTATTGCCCACGTTGACCATGGTAAAACCACCCTGGTTGATAAGCTGCTGCAACAATCCGGTACTTTCGGAGAGCGTGCGGAAGCCACCGAACGCGTAATGGACTCCAACGATTTGGAGAAAGAGCGTGGGATTACCATCCTCGCAAAAAACACCGCCATTAATTGGAACGGTTACCGTATCAACATCGTGGATACCCCGGGACACGCCGACTTCGGCGGCGAGGTAGAACGCGTGATGTCGATGGTTGACTCGGTGCTGCTGGTTGTGGATGCAATGGATGGCCCTATGCCGCAAACCCGCTTCGTGACCAAGAAGGCCTTCGCCAACGGTCTGAAGCCGATCGTGGTCATCAACAAGGTTGACCGTCCTGGCGCGCGCCCTGACTGGGTTGTGGATCAGGTGTTCGACCTGTTCGTGAACCTCGACGCGACCGACGAGCAGCTCGACTTCCCGATCATCTACGCTTCTGCGCTGAACGGCATCGCCGGCGTCGACCACACCGACATGGCGGAAGACATGACCCCGCTGTATCAGGCGATCGTCGACCACGTGTCTGCGCCGCAGGTTGAGCTGGAAGCGCCATTCCAGATGCAGATCTCCCAGTTGGACTACAACAACTACCTGGGCGTTATCGGCATCGGCCGCATCAAGCGCGGTAAAGTGAAGCCGAACCAGCAGGTCACCATCATCGACAGCGAAGGTAAAACTCGCAACGGTAAAGTGGGCAAAGTGCTGGGCCACCTGGGTCTGGAGCGTATCGACAGCACCCTGGCGGAAGCGGGCGACATCATCGCCATCACCGGCCTGGGCGAGCTGAACATCTCCGACACCATCTGCGACACCAACGCCGTAGAAGCGCTGCCGGCGCTGTCCGTCGACGAACCGACCGTCACCATGTTCTTCAACGTCAACACCTCGCCGTTCTGCGGTAAAGAAGGCAAGTACGTGACGTCGCGTCAGATCCTTGACCGTCTGAACAAAGAGCTGGTGCACAACGTGGCGCTGCGCGTTGAAGAAACCGACGATGCGGACGCCTTCCGCGTTTCCGGCCGTGGCGAGCTGCACCTGTCGGTGCTGATCGAAAACATGCGTCGCGAAGGTTTCGAGCTGGCGGTTTCCCGTCCGAAAGTTATCTTCCGCGAAATCGATGGCCGCAAGCAGGAGCCATTCGAGAACGTGACGCTGGATATCGAAGAGCAGCATCAGGGTTCCGTGATGCAGGCGATGGGCGAGCGTAAAGCCGACCTGAAAAACATGGATCCGGACGGTAAGGGCCGCGTGCGTCTCGACTACGTGATCCCAAGCCGCGGTCTGATCGGCTTCCGTAACGAATTCATGACCATGACTTCGGGCACCGGTCTGCTGTACTCCACCTTCAGCCACTACGACGACGTGCGTCCGGGCGAAGTGGGCCAGCGTCAGAACGGCGTGTTGATCTCCAACGGCCAGGGCAAAGCAGTCGCGTTCGCGCTGTTCGGCCTGCAGGATCGCGGCAAGCTGTTCCTGGGCCACGGTGCGGAAGTGTATGAAGGCCAGATCATCGGTATTCACTCGCGTTCCAACGACCTGACCGTAAACTGCCTGACCGGTAAGAAGCTGACCAACATGCGTGCTTCCGGTACTGACGAAGCGACTACCCTGGTTCCGGCCATCAAAATGACCCTGGAGCAAGCTCTGGAGTTCATCGATGACGACGAACTGGTAGAAGTGACGCCAACCTCGATCCGTATCCGTAAGCGTCACCTGACGGAAAACGATCGTAAGCGTGCCAGCCGCGGTCCTAAAGACGCTTAATCGCTGATTGAGTGCCTCATGCTTAGGGCGCGGTTCTCGCGCCCTGAGTTTTTTCCTCTGTTGTTCCCCGTTTGTGCGGCGCGCTATGCGCTTTTCCGTTCGCTCCCTGTTCAGCTGTTCCTTTTCCCGCTACAGTGAAATCTCACCGGCCCATCAGGAGAGGACTATGCTGTATATCTTTGATTTAGGTAATGTGATCGTCGATATCGATTTCAAGCGTGTGCTGGGCGTGTGGAGCAATTTGAGCGGCACGCCGTTGGCGGTGCTGTCCGATCGTTTCACTATGGGTGAGGTGTTCCAGCAGCATGAGCGCGGTGAAATCAGCGACGAAGACTTCGCCGGCAAGCTGTGCGATGAAATGGGCATCGCGCTCAGCTTCGAGCAATTCGCCACCGGCTGGCAGGCGGTATTCGTCGCGCTGCGCCCGGAAGTGATCGACATCATGCAGCGCCTGCGCAACGAGGGCCACCGGGTGGTGGTGCTGTCGAACACCAACCGTCTGCACTGCAACTACTGGCCGCAGCACTATCCTGAAGTGGCCGCCGCCGCCGATCATCTCTATCTGTCGCAAGATCTCGGCATGCGCAAGCCGGAGGCCGAGATCTACCAGCATGTGCTGGCCGCGGAAAACACCGCCGCCGCCGACGCGGTGTTCTTCGACGATCACCCAGCGAACGTCCTCGCCGCGCAGGCGCTGGGGATCAAGACGGTGCACGTCACCGATCGCGACGTGGTGCCAGCCTATTTTGCTCAATGAGCGCAGGGCGCGTTAAGCTTAAGGCGTATCAACGGACATCAAGGAGTGACCATGTCGTTTTTCCGCCGAAAGAAGCTGCCCTCTGCGATTAAGCCCGGCGTCACCTTCGGACGGCTGCTGTACCAGCGTATCGATCACGATGGCCTGACGATGTTGGCGGGCCATCTCGCCTATGTTTCCCTGCTGTCGCTGGTGCCGCTGGTCACCGTGGTGTTCGCGCTGTTCGCCGCTTTCCCGATGTTTTCCGACATCAGCGAACAGCTGAAGAGCTTCATCTTTTCCAATTTCGTGCCGGCCGCCGGCAACGTCATACAGAACTACCTGGAACAGTTCGTCGCCAACTCCAACAAGATGACCGCCGTCGGCACCTGCGGGCTGATCGTCACCGCGCTGCTGTTGATCTCCTCGGTGGACAGCGTGCTGAACACCATCTGGCGCAGCAAGAACAAGCGGCCGATCGTCTTCTCCTTCGCCGTGTACTGGATGGTGCTGACGCTGGGGCCGCTGCTGGTGGGTGCCAGCATGGCCATCAGCTCCTACCTGCTGTCGCTCAACTGGCTGGCGCAGACCGGCGTCAACGGCCTGGTGGATCAGGTGCTGCGCATCTTCCCGCTGATTTTGTCGTGCGCTTCCTTCTGGCTGCTGTATTGCATCGTGCCGACGGTGCGGGTGCCGCCCAAAGACGCGCTGATTGGCGCGCTGGTGGCCGGATTGCTGTTCGAGCTGGGCAAGAAGGGATTCGCGCTGTACGTCACCATGTTCCCCTCCTATCAGCTGATTTACGGCGTGCTGGCGGTGATCCCGATTTTATTCCTGTGGGTCTACTGGAGCTGGTGTATCGTGTTACTCGGCGCGGAAATCACCGTGACCATCGGCGAATACCGCGACTACCGCCGGCAGAAGGCGGAGCAACAGGAACAGAAACCAGAAGGGCAGCAGGAATGATTGCGTTGATTCAACGGGTGTTAAACGCCAGCGTCACGGTGGGTGGCGAGACGGTAGGCAAGATTGGCCCCGGTTTGTTAGTGTTATTGGGCGTGGAGCAGGGCGATAACGAGCAAAAAGCGCAGCGCCTGTGCGAACGCGTGTTGGGATACCGCATTTTCGGCGACGAGAACGACAAGATGAATCTCAACGTCCAGCAGGCCGGGGGCAGCGTGCTGGTCGTTTCGCAGTTCACCCTGGCGGCGGACACCCAAAAGGGCATGCGGCCCAGCTTCTCGCGCGGCGCCGCACCTTTGGTCGCCGATCGGTTGTATCAATATTTTGTTGGCCAGTGCCGCGAACGCGGCGTAGAGACCCAGACCGGCGAATTCGCCGCCGACATGCAGGTGGCGCTGCTCAACGATGGTCCGGTGACATTCTGGCTACAGGTCTAAGCATTCGGAGAACAGGCGTCTATGTATCACCTACGAGTACCCGTAACAGAGCAAGAACTGAAGGAGTATTACCAGTTTCGCTGGGAAATGCTGCGCAAGCCGCTGCACCAGCCGGTGGGTTCGGAAAAGGATGCCTATGACGCCATGGCCCACCACCAAATGGTGGTGGACGAGGCCGGTAAAATCGTCGCCATCGGGCGGCTGTACATCAATGCCGACAACGAGGCGGCGATCCGTTTTCTGGCGGTAGATCCGACGCTGCAGGATAAAGGGCTGGGGACGCTGGTGGCGATGACGCTGGAGTCCGTCGCGCGGCAGGAGGGCGTGAAGCGGGTGGTGTGCAGCGCCCGTGAAGACGCGGTGGACTTCTTCGCCAAGCTGGGGTTCGTCAATCAGGGGGAGATCACTGCGCCGCAGACCACCCCGATCCGCCACTTTTTGATGATCAAACCGGTAGCGACGCTGGACGATATTCTGCATCGCCCCGACTGGTGCGGCCAATTGCAGCAGGCCTGGTATGAACACATCCCGCTGAGCGAAAAGATGGGCGTGCGCATCAGCCAATACACCGGCCAGCGCTTCGTCACCACCATGCCGGAGACCGGCAACCAGAATCCGCACCACACGCTGTTCGCCGGCAGCCTGTTCTCGCTGGCGACGCTGACCGCCTGGGGGCTGATTTGGCTGCTGCTGCGCGAGCGCCACCTCGGCGGCACCATCATTCTGGCGGACGCGCACATTCGCTACAGCAAACCGATTACCGGCAGGCCGCGAGCGGTGGCGGATCTCGGCTCGCTGAGCGGCGATTTGGCGCGTCTGGCGCGCGGCCGCCGCGCGCGCGTGCACGCCGAAGTGCATCTGTTCGGCGACGAGGATAAAGGTGCGGTGTTCGAAGGCACCTACATGGTGCTGCCGGCCGAGCCGGATGTGCCGCTGGATCAGGGCGGCTCTGAGGCGCTGGAAGAGTAAGACGGCGGCCTGCCTGAGGGCGCCGCGCAGGGCATTACGGCAGTTGCTGGTTCACCGCTTGGCCGTCGCCGGCGGTGGCCTGCAGATTTCCCTTCAACGAGGCTTTGAACGGCCCGTCGCTGTTCAGCAGCCCTTTCAACTGCAGCTCAAGGTTGCCGTCGCCCGTCAGCGGCACCGGCTGCCATCCCCATTGCTGCAAGGTGTTGATCGGTACCGAACGGCCGCGCAGCGTCAGCTGGAACGGCTTGCCCGGCAGCTGATCGACGGTCGCTTTGGCCTCAAGCAACCCATTAGGCATAAAGGCGCTGAGCTCGGTGACGTTAATCTGATTGGCGTCGGCGTTCAGCGCCAGCGAAGGGCGCCGCACGTCTATCTTGTTGAAGGTCGCCTCGCTGCCGTTCAGGTTGAGCGATCCGGACCATATGCCCCACTGGCGATCGCGCGCCAGCAGCAGGTTGCTGCCGTAGCCGTCCAGCGCGGTGATCTGGAACGGGAATGCCGGGTTGATATCGATGATCAGATTGCGGTTGGTGGTCAGCTTGGTGACGTACACCTCCGCCAGCCAGTCCGGCAGCGGTTTCAGCCACAGTTCGCGCCAGTCGCTCGGCAGGGTGTACTCCAGCGCCGCCATGGCCACTTCATCCAGCTGCAGGCGTTTGCCGGCGCGCAGCCAGTTGCCGGAGGTGCGCAGCAGCCCGCCTTCCCAGCGGGTGGTGAACTGTTGAATGGCGATGCCGGCGGAGGAGAGCCGCAGGGTGGCGATCGGATCGATCAGGTGGAAGCCGCCGTTGATCACGTCGCTGGCGTTGACGTTGAGCGAGCCGTCTTCGCTGCGCCAGTCGCCTTTTTCGACGCTGACGTTTTGCAGCGACAGATCGAGATCGTTAAACGCCCATGCCTTGCCTTCCAGGCGCGCGTCGATCAGATCGAAACGCTTGAGGGTGACCGGCGGCAGGGTGGTAAAGCGCTGCATGAATTCCGCCAGCGTCAGCGGGGTCTGCATGCGCACGCCGCTCAGCCGCAGGCGATCCACCTGCCAACTGCCGTCGGCGGCGCGGCTGGCCACGCCGGTCAGGTCGCCCTGCGCCAGATCGGCGCCGAAGTTGTTCAACAGCAGCTGGCCCTGCTTCTGCTCCCCCTGCACCAACACCTTCGAGGCGGGGATGCCGTTCAGCGTCATCGAACCGGCGCTGAACTGGAACTGGTTGTTATCCCCTAGCAGATGGCCGGCCAGCGGGCGCCACGGCGTGATGCCGGCAGTGACCTGCTGCGCGTTGAGCTGCCACTCGTTATCGTTGGACTGCAACGCCATGTTGCTCAGCTGCAGCACGTCGGCCTGTACAGGCAGCGCCGCCGCCTGCGGCTGCACGTTCAGCGTGCCGTCGCGCAGCGTGACGCTGTGAAAATAGCGCGGCTCGGTGATTTGGCGCAGGCTGAGGCCCAGATCGACGCGTTTGGCGACCAGCGCCTGCGGCTGGCCGTTGCGCGCCAGTTGCACGTCTTCCAGCTCAATCTGGTTCGGCTGGCTCCACGAATGGGTGATTTTTCCTATCGACAGGCGGTATTCGCTGTTGTCGCTGATCCAGGCGCTCAGGCGGCCTGCCGCCCAGCGGGTTTGCCCCACCAGGTACAGCACCACTGCCGCCAGTACGATCAGCAGCAGCAACGTCAGCAACAGCTTTCCGATAAATTTCATCGTCTACATCCGCATCGGTCAAAAAAGATACCCTGTTTATGCCGCAATTGGCCGGGCATCTCAAGGGCAATGGTCTGATAGACAATAAAAAACGGCCGCAAGCGGCCGTTTGAACGCCAATGGACGGGTTACTTCTTCTCGTGTTCCTGCGGGAACACCAGGTTCAGCACGATAGCGGTAATACCGCCGGCGGCGATGCCGGAAGAGAGCAGAGTTTTCAGCCAGTCCGGCGCGAACTGCAGGATCAGCGGCTGCTGGGAGACGCCCATGCCGACGGCCAGCGACAGCGCCATGATCATGATGGCGCGGCGATTCAGACGCTCGCGCGACACGATGCGCACGCCGGAGGCGGCGATCGTGCCGAACATCACGATGGTCGCGCCGCCCAGTACCGGTTCGGGGATGTGCTGCACGAAGCCGGCCACCGCCGGGAACAGCCCCAGCGCGATCAGCATCAGCGCCACCACGAAGCCGACGTAGCGGCTGGCGACGCCGGTCAGCTGGATCACGCCGTTGTTCTGACCGAAGCAGGAGTTGGGGAAGGTGTTGAACACCGCCGACAGCATCGAGTTCAGGCCGTTGGCCAGCACGCCGCCCTTCAGGCGCTTCATGTACAGCGGCCCGCTGACCGGCTGTTCGGAGACGTCGGAGGTGGCGGTGATGTCACCGATGGTCTCGAGCGAGGTGACCATAAAGATCAGCATCAGCGGCAGCAGCAGGTTCCAGTCGAAGCCCAGGCCGTAATAGAGCGGCGTGGGGATGGTGATTGCCGCCGTGGGGGCCGCCGGTGCGTCGGCGGGCAGCATGTCCATCGCCCAGGCCAACAGATAGCCGACCGCCATGGCGATCACCAGCGAAGCCACGCGCAGGTAAGGGTTGCGCTGGCGGTTCAGCAGGATGATTACCGCCAGCACCGCGCCGGCCAGCAGCAGGTTTTTCGGCGAGCCGAAGCTATGATCGTTCATCGCGGCGTAGCCGCCGCCGATCGAGGTCAGGCCGACCTGAATCAGCGACAGGCCGATGATCATCACCACGATGCCGGAAACCAGCGGGGTGATGATGCGGCGCGCCAGATGCAGCACGCGCGACAGCAGAATTTCGGTGCAGGAGGCGACCATCAGGGTACCGAACAGCGCGGCCATCATGGTCGGCACGTCGGCGCCGCCGTTTTTCAGCGCCAGACCGCCCATGATCAGCGGCGAAACGAAGTTGAAGCTGGTGCCCTGAATCGACAGCAGCCCGGAACCCACCGGCCCCCAGGTTTTGATTTGCAGAATGGAAGCCAGACCGGAGGCGAACAGCGACATGCTGATGATGTGCTGGGTATCCTGTGCCGGCAGACCCAGCGCCTGGCAGATCAGCAGGGCCGGGGTGATCACCGCGACGAACATCGCCAGCAGATGCTGGCCGGCGGCAAACAGCGTTTGCGGCAGCGGCGGGCGATCTTCCAGGCGATAAATCAGTTCACTGGCGCGGGGTTCTGAGGCGGCTTGGCGCGCGGCATCAAGCTCGGAGGATGACATGCTCATGGTGTGGCGTTTCCAGATACGGCAAAGCAGGCATTTTAATGCTCCGCCCCACAAAAGCAAACGGTTGCGCGTAAATATTATGTTGCCGACTTTCCTGTTTATGTCGCATTTTCATTCATTTTTTCTTGTCATCTCAGCGTTTTTTACTTCTAATCCTGCACTCATCAAGTTTAAAAACTCAGTGGTTTTCTATAACTTATTATTTTTATTTGGATCTTTTTCCTTACATGGAGTACCTGGATGTTTCATCTTGATACTTATGGCACGTTAGTCGCGGCGACGCTGGTTTTGCTCCTCGGGGGCAAGTGCGTCAGAACCATTCCTCTGCTGCGAAAATATACCATTCCCGCTCCCGTCGCCGGCGGTTTGCTGGTGGCCCTCCTGCTGTTAGCCCTGAAAAAGCTCGTCAACTGGGAAATCAGTTTTGACATGTCGCTGAAGGATCCGCTGATGCTGGCCTTCTTCGCCACCATCGGTCTGAACGCCAACCTGGCGCGTTTGCGCGCCGGCGGCAAGGTGCTGGTGGTGTTCCTGTTCGTGGTGCTGGGGCTGCTTATCGTGCAGAACGCCATCGGCATCGGCATGGCGAAAATGCTGGGGTTGGATCCGCTGATGGGCCTGATCGCCGGGTCGATCACCCTGTCGGGCGGCCACGGCACCGGGGCGGCCTGGAGCAAGCTATTCATCGAGCGCTACGGCTTCGAGAACGCCACGGAAGTCGCCATGGCCTGCGCCACCTTCGGCCTGGTGCTGGGCGGCCTGATCGGCGGCCCGGTGGCGCGCTATCTGGTCAAGCACTCCTCCACGCCGGAAGGCACCCCGGATGACAGCGTGCAGCCGAGCGGCTTCGAGAAGCCGGAAAGCGGCCGTCTGATCACCTCGCTGGTGATGATCGAAACCATCGCCATGATCGCCATCTGTCTGAGCCTGGGGCAGCTGATTGCCGGCCTGCTGAGCGGCACGGTGTTTGAACTGCCGAACTTCGTTTGCGTGCTGTTCGTCGGGGTGATCCTCAGCAACACGCTGGCCTTCACCGGTTTCTATACCGTGTTCGAGCGGGCGGTGTCGGTGCTGGGCAACGTCAGCCTGTCGCTGTTCCTGGCGATGGCACTGATGAGTCTGCGCCTGTGGGAGCTGGCCTCGCTGGCGCTGCCGATGCTGGCGATCCTGGCGGTGCAGACGCTGGTCATGGCGCTGTATGCGATCTTCGTTACCTATCGGGTGATGGGTAAAAACTACGACGCGGCGGTGCTGGCCGCCGGCCACTGCGGCTTCGGCATGGGCGCCACGCCGACGGCGATCGCCAACATGCAGGCGATCACCGATCGCTTCGGCCCGTCGCACGTGGCGTTTTTGGTGGTGCCGATGGTGGGGGCGTTCTTTATCGATATCGCCAATGCCATCGTCATCAAGCTGTATCTGCTGCTGCCGGTGTTCCCGGCGGTGGGGTGATATCGCGGGTCATCGCGAAAAGGGCGCCTGCGGCGCCCTTTTTTATGCGTTGGAGTAGCGCGCCTTCTCCGGCAGCCAGCGTTCGATCAGCGCCTGGGCGTGCTCCGGATAGTGCTGATGGAGATGGCGAGCGACGCGCTGCACTTCGGGGATCATCGCCTGATCGCGCAGCAGATCCGCCACCTTGAATTCGGCGCTGCCGGTCTGGCGGGTGCCCAGCAGCTCGCCCGGGCCGCGGATCTCCAGATCGCGCTGCGCGATGACGAAGCCATCGTTGCTGTCGCGCAGCACCTGCAGGCGCGTTTGCGCAGTCTTGCTCAGCGGCGTTTTGTACAGCATCACGCAGTGTGAGGCCACGGCGCCGCGCCCTACGCGGCCGCGCAGCTGGTGCAGCTGAGCCAGGCCCAGCCGCTCCGGGTTTTCGATGATCATCAGGCTGGCGTTCGGCACGTCGACGCCGACTTCGATCACCGTAGTGGCCACCAACAGCTGCAGCTCGCCCTGTTTAAACGCCTGCATCACCGCCTGCTTTTCCTGCGCTTTCATGCGGCCGTGCACCAGCGCTACCTTCAGCTCTGGCAGCGCGGTTTTCAGTTCTTCCCAGGTGGCTTCCGCCGCCTGCGCTTCCAGCAGCTCGGACTCTTCGATCAGCGTACATACCCAGTAAGCCTGCCGCCCCTCTTCCAGACAGGCGCTCTTCACCCGTTGAATGATGTCGGCGCGGCGGGTATCGGGGATGGCGACGGTGGTCACCGGCGTGCGGCCCGGCGGCAGCTCGTCGATGACCGAGGTATCGAGATCGGCATAGGCGGTCATCGCCAGCGTGCGCGGGATCGGCGTGGCGGTCATGATCAGCTGATGGGCGTGGAAGCCTTGCTCTTCGCCTTTCTCCCACAGCGCCAGCCGCTGATGCACCCCGAAGCGGTGCTGCTCATCAATGATCACCAGCGCCAGGCCGTTGAACTGCACCTGCTCCTGGAAGATGGCGTGGGTGCCGACCACCATCGACACCTGGCCGCTGGCGATAGCCTCCTGCTGCGCGATGCGCGCCTTGCCTTTCTGTTTGCCGGCCAGCCAGCCGACCTCCAGCCCCAGCGGTTCAAACCACTGACGGAAATTGTTGGCGTGCTGCTCGGCCAGTAGCTCGGTCGGCGCCATCAGCGCTACCTGCTTGCCGTGCGCGATGGCGCGCAGCGCCGCCAGCGCCGCCACCAGCGTTTTACCGGAGCCGACGTCGCCCTGCACCAGCCGCATCATCGGGAAGTCTTTTTGCATATCGGCTTCGATGTCGGCCACCACGCGCGTTTGCGCGCCGGTCGGCGAGAACGGCAGCTGGGCGAGAAAACGGTTTTTCAGCCGATCGTCCGGCAGCAGCGGCTGCGCCTGATAGCTCTGCGCGCCGGCGCGCACCGCCAGCATGCTGAGGTTATGCGCCAGCAGCTCTTCGAGGATCAGGCGTTTTTGCGCCGGGTGTTTGCCCAGCTCCAGATCCGCCAGCTGGATGTCCGGCGGCGGGCGATGCAGGGTGTGCAGCGCCTGCGGCAGGCTCATCAGGCCGCCGCTCAGCTCCGGCGGCAGCAGTTCGGCGATGGCGCAGGTATCCAGCAGCTCCAGCGCCTGATCGGTCAGCTTGCGCAGCGTGGCTTGCCGCACCCCTTCGGTGGTGGGGTAGACCGGCGTCAGCGACTCCTGCAGCTCGACTTCGCTGGCTTCGCCCTGAATGCGGTATTCCGGATGGATGATTTCCGCGCCGTGGTTGCCGCGCTTGATCTCGCCATAGGCGGTCACGCGGCGGCCGGTGGCCAGGCTGTTCTTCATCGCGGCGTTGAAGTTGAAGAACCGCATGGTGAGGATGCCGGTACCGTCGCTGATCTGGCAGGTCAGCATGCGGCGGCGGCCGAAGCTGATGTCGCTGCGCAGCACTTCCCCTTCTACCGTGGCGTAGATGCCCGGCAGCAGGTCATTGATCGGGTAGAGGCGGGTGCGGTCTTCGTAGCGCAGCGGCAGGTGCAGCAGCAGATCCTGAATGGTCTCGAGGCCGAGTTTGGCCAGTTTGCCCGCCTGGCTGGCGCCAACCCCGGAAAGCGTGGTGAGTGGGACAGCATCCAGCAGGCGGCCTTTCATTTGCGCACCGTCGCCTGCATGGCCGCCCACCATTCGGCGCTGGCGACCACCTGGCCCTGCTCGTCAATCTGCGGGCGTGGCAGCCCTTTGCGCTTGGCCACGTTGGCCAGCACCGGGTAACCGCCTTCGAACAGCAGACGCTGCTGCTCTTCTTCATCCAGCATGCTGTTGTCGCGGCGATACAGGCCGGCGTTCTGCCGCTGGCGCTGCGCTTCATACAGGATCAGCGCCGAGGCCACGGAGACGTTGAGCGATTGCACCATGCCGATCATCGGAATGACGATGTCCTGATCGGCCAGCGCCAGCGCTTCTTCGGTGATGCCGGTTTTTTCCTGGCCGAGCAGCACGCAGGTGGGCCGGGTGTAATCCACCTCGCGGAAATCGACCGCGCGCGCAGACAGATTGGTGGCCAGAATTTGCATGCCCCGCGCTTTCAGGTGACCGACCGCGTCGCCGATGGAACGATGGGTTTTGACGCTGACCCAGCTGTTGCTGCCGGCGGCGGAGGAAACCAGGGTGCGCATGCGGGTGGTGGGCCACACGGCGTGGACCTGATGCACGCCGACGGCGTCGGCGGTGCGGATAATGGCGGAGACGTTATGCGGTTTGTGCACTTGCTCCAGGCAGACCGTCAAATCCGGCTGCCGGGTCGCGAGCATTTCACAAATCCGCGCATAGCGTTCAGGACTCATAAGCGCTAGTTTCGGTTGCGGTTAACTTTGATCACATCCGGCATGATACGGATTTTACGCATAATGTTTGCCAAATGGATGCGATCGCGGGTGGTCAAGCGGATAAAGGCGCTATAAACCCGACCGTCTTTCTCTTCGGTGTTCAGGCTCTGAATATTGGACTCGGCCGCGTTGATCGCCGCCGTCAGGTTGGCCAACGCGCCCTGGTGGTTGAACATATCCACCTTGATCTCGGCGATGAACTCCTGCTCGGTCTCTTTATCCCACTCGACCGCCATGAACTTCTCAGGCTCTTTCTGATAGCCGCGAATATTGCGGCAGGACTCATGGTGGATCACCAGCCCTTTGCCCGGGCTGACGTGAGCGATAATCGGATCGCCCGGAATCGGGCGGCAGCACTTGGCGAAGGTGATCAACACCCCGTCGGCGCCCTTGATGGCCAGGTTGCGCACGCCGGAGGATGCGCCCAGGCTGGACTGATCGCCCTGCAGGTTCTTCGCCACCACCACGCTCATGGCGTTGCCGAGGCCGATTTCCGCCAGCAGATCGTCCAGCGTCGCCAGCTTCATACGGTCCAGCTCGTGCTGAATGTTTTCCTGCGGGATTTCGGCCAGCTTGCGGCTGCCGCCCAGCGCGTGGTTGAGCAGACGGCGGCCGAGGCCGACGGAGTCGTCGCGCTTGAGGTTCTTCAGCATCTGGCGAATTTTGGCGCGCGCTTTCGAGCTGACCACGAAGTTCAGCCAGGCGGCGTTGGGCCGCGCGCCCGGCGCGGTGATGATCTCGACGGTCTGGCCGCTGGTCAGCGACTGCGACAGCGGGTATGGCTGACGATCGACGCGCGCGCCGACGCAGGCATGGCCGATATCGGTATGCACCGCATAGGCGAAATCGACCGGCGTGGCGCCGGCGGGCAGCTCGACGATGCGGCCTTCCGGGGTGAAAACGTAAATCTCATCCGGGAACAGATCGGATTTGACGCTCTCGATAAACTCAAACGAACTACCGGCGCTTTGCTGCAGTTCCAGCAGGCTCTGCATCCAGCGCTGGGCGCGGATCTGCGCCGTGGTGCCGGTTTCGCCCTGTTCTCTTTCCTTGTAAGCCCAGTGCGCGGCTACCCCCATCTCAGCCATCTGGTCCATGTCTTCGGTGCGGATCTGCACTTCGACCGGCACGCCGTGCGGGCCGATCAGCGAGGTATGCAGCGATTGATAGCCGTTGGCCTTGGGAATGGCGATGTAATCTTTCACTCGCCCCGGGCGCGGTTTGTACAGGCTGTGCACCTGGCCGAGCACGCGGTAGCAGGTATCGACCTCTTTCACGATCACCCGGAACGCGTAGATATCCATGATGGAATGGAAACGCTGTTCTTTGAGATGCATCTTGAGGTAGATGGAGTAGAGGTGTTTTTCCCGCCCGCTGACGCGGCAGGCGATGCCGGCTTCGGTCAGTCGCCCTTCGATCTCGGAGAGGATTTTTTGAATCATCTCTTTGCGGTTGCCGCGTGCGGCTTTCACCACTTCCTTGATCACGCGATAACGGTTCGGGTACAGCGCCTCGAAGCCCAGCTCTTCCAGCTCGGTCTTCAGGTGATGAATACCCAGACGGTGGGCGAGCGGGCTGTAGATTTCCAGGGTTTCACGCGCGATGCGCCGGCGTTTGTCGGGGCGCAGCGAACCGAGGGTGCGCATGTTGTGCGTACGGTCGGCCAGCTTGATCAGCACGACGCGGATATCCTGCACCATCGCCATGATCATCTTGCGGAAGTTTTCCGCCTGCGCTTCTTTCTTGTCCTGGAACTTCAGCTTGTCGAGCTTGGAGACGCCCTCAACCAGTTCGGCGACGCTCTTGCCGAACAGCTGTTCCATATCTTGATAGGTGGCTGGGGTGTCTTCGATGACGTCGTGCAGCAATGCCGCCATCAGCGTCTCGTGATCGAGACGCATTTCCGCCAGGATGCAGGCCACGGCGACCGGGTGAGTAATGTAAGGCTCACCGCTGGAGCGTGTCTGGCCCTCGTGCGCGTCGCGCGCGACGAGGTATGCCTGTTTGAGGCGCTTAATCTGCTCCTCGGGCAGGTAACGTTGAATCAGCAGATTCAGGCTTTCAAACAGGTACAAGGCGGACTCGCAGTCTAATTAACGACGACCTTCAGCAATCGCGGTAACCGCTTGAATCTCTGCGGCTTCCTGCTCTTGCTGTTCCTGGCGCTCACGCACGTCGAGGATCTGGCTGGTGATCAGGCCTTCTTCGATTTCGCGCAGGGCGATAACGGTGTACTTGTCGTTCTCTTCCGGAACCAGTGCATCTTTGCCGCCGGTCTGGATCTGACGCGCCCGACGAGCAGCGACCAACACCAGGTCAAAACGGTTACCAATTTTCTCTACAGCGTCTTGAACAGTTACGCGTGCCATATTTGTGCTACTCCACAGGTGACGAAAAGACTGGGCATGATACTGAAACTGCCTTCAGTCTGCCAATAGTTTGCTGATTAAAGCGTCATGCCGCAGCAACTGGCGGCCCAAACGCAGGCGCTCGGCGCGAATGATGGTCTTCAGATCGGACAGCGCCAGATCGAAATCATCGTTCACGATCAGGTAATCGTACTCCGCGTAATGCGTCATTTCCGCCACGGCCTGAGCCATGCGCTTGGCGATCACCTCTTCGGAATCCTGCCCGCGCCCGCGCAGGCGGCGGCCCAGTTCTTCCTTCGACGGCGGCAGAATGAAGATGCTGCGCGCCTGCGGCATTTTGGCGCGGATTTGCTGCGCGCCCTGCCAGTCGATATCCAGAAACACGTCCACGCCGGTCGACAATACTTGTTCGATGGCGGCGCGCGAGGTGCCGTAATAGTTGCCGAACACTTCGGCGTGCTCAAGAAACGCGTCCTGCTCGATCATCCGGCGGAATTCGTCTTTCGAGACGAAGAAATAGTGCTCGCCGTGATTTTCACCCGGGCGGCTGTCGCGCGTGGTGTGCGAAACCGAAACCTGCGTGTCGTACAGCGGTTGCGTCTTTAACAAAGCCTGAATCAGACTTGATTTACCTGCGCCACTGGGAGCAGAGACAATATAAAGCGTGCCTTGAGCCATGATGATGTTCGTTGATAACGGTTGATATGCCAATAACAGCGGATGTGTATTTTCTCCGCACAGTATACACGGCTAACGCGCCGGGTGCAGCGTTAGCTCGCATTTTGCCCGCCGCTTTGCGCGGAAAAAGCGGCGAATGAGCGAATTTGCGCGTCGAAGGGCGACATTTCTGCAGTTTTGGCCTCGGCGGCGGCGCGTTGCCGCCCCGAGATCAGTGATCCGGATGCTGGTAGTTGAACACCGGCAGGCCGAGGCGGAAGCGCAGGGCGATCAGGCGCGCGCTCAGGCCGGCGACCAGCGTGAGGATCACCACCAGATTGTGCGGCAGGCTGAGGTGCTGCAGGCCGATATACAGCCAGGCGGCGCTGAAGGAGATGCCGGCGTAGATCTCTTTCTGGAAAACCAGCGGGATACGGTTGCAGAACATGTCGCGCAGCACCCCGCCGAAGACGCCGGTGATCACTGCGGCGATGGCGGCGATAATGGCGCTGTGTCCCATATCCAGGGCCACCTGCGCGCCGATGATCGAGAAGACGATCAGGCCGACGGCGTCGAGCACCAGGAACAGGCGGCGCAAATGGCGCATCAGGGGAGCCACCCAGGTGGTGACGATCGCCGCTATCGCGACGATGACGATGTATTCCGGGTGTTTGACCCAGCCCAATGGAAAATGCCCGAGCAGCATATCGCGCACCGACCCGCCGCCGATCGCCGTGACCGAAGCGATGATGATCACGCCGAACATGTCCATTTGGCGGCGGCCGGCCGCCAGCGCGCCGGTCATGGCTTCGGCGGTGATGCCGATGATATAAAGGATGCTCAGTAACATAAGGGATTCACAGCGTACTTGCGTCAGAATGATGGCCGGCAGGGTAATCGCCGCCGATGGCGCGCGCCACTGAGTTTTTTTCACTGATGGCGTTTCGGATTAATTTAGCTAATCCAAACTCCGTTTTTATTGCCGATAACCAGCCTTTTTTAACATCTGGCTGTTGATGAAAGCATTAGAAATTTCGCGCTGGTTTCCATCGCTGACTATGCTTTTTGCAGCGAATCCTTCAACCGATAAACCGAGACTGCAGATGAAAAACTCCCCGAGATTGGCCGCCGGCGCCGTGGTGGCCGCCCTGCTGCTGAGCGGCTGCGTGGCGCCAGGCCACCAGGCTGTGCCACCCGCCCCGGCTTGCCGCACCGGCGATCCGCTGGTGCAGACAACGCTCTACTTCGGCCTGAATCGCCCGGCGGGGCCGGCGATCACCGCCGCCGAGTGGCAAACCTTCGTCGATAGCCAGGTGACGCCGCGCTTTAAAGACGGGCTGACGGTCTTTGATGCCAAAGGGCAGTGGCTGGGCCACGATGGCAAGCTGGCGCGCGAGAACAGCAAGGCGCTGCTGCTGATCCATGCACCGGGCAAAGAGAGCGAGATGAATATCGAGGCGCTGCGCAGCGGCTACAAGCAGCAGTTTGCGCAGGATTCGGTAATGCGGGTGGATGCGCCGGTGTGCGTGGCGTTTTAAAGCGAACTCCCGGCCCTGCGGCCGGGAGTGGGGATTACAGCACCAGGCCGGCGATGGCCGCCGACAGCAGGCTCACCAGCGTCGAGCCGTAAACCAGCTTCAGGCCAAAACGGGAAACCACGTTGCCTTGCTGCTCGTTCAGTCCCTTGATGGCGCCGGCGACGATGCCGATGGAGGCGAAGTTGGCGAACGACACCAGGAACACCGACAGAATGCCCAGCCCGCGCGGCGACAGCTCCGCCGCGATTTTCTTCAGCTCAATCATCGCCACGAATTCGTTGGCCACCAGTTTGGTCGCCATGATGCTGCCCGCCTTCAGAGCCTCTTCCGCCGGGATACCGATCAGCCAGGCCAGCGGATAGAACACATAGCCGAGGATCTGCTGGAAGCTGATGCCGAGCACCGCGGAGAACAGCGCATTGACGGCGGAGATCAGCGCGATAAAGCCGATCAGCATCGCCGCGATGATCATCGCAATCTTGAAGCCGGCCAGAATGTATTCGCCCAACATTTCGAAGAAACTCTGATCTTCATGCAGTTTGTTCAGCTTCAGCTCCGGCTCGTCTTCGACCTGATACGGGTTGATGATCGACAGAATGATGAAGGTGCTGAACATGTTAAGGATCAATGCCGCCACCACGTACTGCGCGTCGATCATCGACATGTAGGCGCCGACGATGGAGAGCGATACCGTCGACATGGCGGTCGCGGCCATGGTGTACATGCGGCGCGGCGAGATATCGCCGATGATGCCTTTATAGGCGATGAAGTTCTCCGACTGCCCCAGCACCAGCGTGCTGACGGCGTTGAACGATTCCAGCTTGCCCATGCCGTTGACCTTGGACAGCAAGGTGCCGACCAGGCGAATGATCAGCGGCAGGATGCGGAAATGCTGCAAAATGCCGATCAGGGCGGAAATAAAGATGATAGGGCACAAAACGCCGAGGAAGATGAATGCCAGACCATCCTTGCTCATGCCGCCGAACACGAACTCCGATCCTTGGGCGGCGTAGGCGAGCAGGGTGTCGAAGAAGCCGGCGACGTGTTTGATCACGCTGAGCCCGCTGGCGGAGTGCAGGAAGAAATAGGCCAGCGCGCCTTCGATCACCAGCAGCTGGATGATATAGCGCAGGCGGATTTTCTTGCGATTATTGCTAACCAGCAGCGCCAGGGCGATGATCACCACCAGAGCCATAATAAATTGCAGAATTTGTGGCATAAACGGTCCGTACGGTTCACGGGCAGGAAAAAAACACATTTAGCCACAGCATCGCCGCCCTTTCATTACCTTGCGTGATAATTAGAACAAAATACTTATGGCGTGCGGGATATCTTGCCGATTGTCATCCGCACGCGCTGCTCGGCAGTTTTTCATAAGCTTCCCGGTGGCCGGTTGCCCAGAGGCCTGCCGGCTCGCAACCTGATGCAATCGCCGTCACTCGCGTGCAAACGCCTGGAATCTGGCTCGCAACTGGCGCTTTTTCATGGCGTAAAGCGTGGTTTTCTCGAGAGAGGCAGAGAAAAATGCCTGAACAAGGCGCCACGACCGGCGCGTATTCTCTCGGACAAGGAGGCGAACGATGAATACCGGCACGTTGCTCAGGGCGCTGGCCAACGGCGTTAATCCCGACACCGGCGAGCTGTTGAGACCGGCTTCGGCGGCCTGTGCGCCGGAGGCTATCCGCCTGCTGTTCGCGTTGGCCAACGAGTTCGACGGTGAAGTCGAACTGCAGAAAAAAGCCCGGCTGACGCCGGAGGAGAAGCGGCAGAAGAATCTGGCCGAGGGCCGGCCAGCCAATGCCTACTTCCCTTGGCCGGAAGAAGAAAAACTGCGGCTGCGTGAGAGCCATGCGGCCGGGGCGACGCTGGAAGCGCTGAGCGATGAGTTCGAGCGCTCAACCTGGAGCATTGCGGTGCAGCTGCAGAAAATGGGGCTGATTGATGAAGAGCAGGCGGCCGCCCATCGCTGATCTGCAGCCATAAAAAAGCCCGCTTGGCGCGGGCTTGATGGCATGCGGGGCAGGATCACTCGATGTTCTGGATCTGCTCGCGCATTTGCTCAATCAGCACTTTCAGCTCGATGGCGGAAGCGGTGACGTCGGCATTGATCGACTTGGAGGCCAGGGTGTTCGATTCGCGGTTGAACTCCTGCATCATAAAGTCGAGGCGGCGGCCGACGGCTTCTTTCTTCTTCAGAATGTTGTGCGTCTCTTTCACGTGCGCTTCCAGACGGTCCAGCTCTTCGGCGACGTCGATGCGCTGCGCCATCAGCACCAGCTCCTGCTCCAGGCGGGTGTTTTCCAGCTGTACCTGTGCCTCTTCCAACTTGCTGACCAGGCGCTCGCGCTGCCATTGCAGGATGTTCGGCATCTGGGCGCGCACTTTGACCACTTCGGCGCTGACGCCGTCGAGGCGCTGTTCGATCAGCGTTTTCAGCGCGGCACCTTCGCTTTCGCGTGCGACGATGAAGTCATCCAGCGCGCCGTCCAGCGCCTGCATCAGCTCGGCGCTGATGGCGTCCAGATCCTGCTCCTGCGCGGACATCACGCCCGGCCAGCGCAGCACGTCGATCGGGTTGATTTCACCTTCGTCGCTCTGCATTTTCACCCAGTTGGCGGCTTCGACCAGCTGTTTGGCCAGTTTTTCGTTCAGGATCAGCGAGCTTTGCGCGCTTGGATCCAGCTCGAAACGCAGGTTGCATTCGACTTTGCCGCGGGTCAGGCGGCCACGGATACGTTCACGGATCACCGGCTCCAGGCTGCGGAATTGTTCCGGCAGGCGGATGTAGGTTTCTAAGTAGCGCTGGTTAACGGAACGCAGCTCCCAGGCTGCGCTGCCCCATTCACCCTTGATTTCACGCCGGGCGTAGGCGGTCATGCTGCGGATCATTGATGCGTACCCGTAATAGGAAAAGATGGGGCGATTATAGCGTCGCGGCTGCGGGCAGGATAGGCATTACGTCACGAAGCCCGTATAATGCGCAGCCAATAGTTGATTTGAAGCCGGAGAGAGCCCATGCGTCCTGCAGGCAGAGCACCACAGCAAGTTCGCCCCCTGACACTGACCCGTCACTATACCAAACACGCTGAAGGTTCAGTGCTGGTTGAGTTTGGCGATACAAAAGTCTTGTGCACCGCCACGGTAGAAGAGGGCGTTCCGCGCTTCCTGAAAGGCCAGGGGCAAGGTTGGATCACCGCCGAGTACGGCATGCTGCCGCGCTCCACCCACAGCCGCAACGCTCGTGAAGCCGCCAAAGGCAAACAGGGTGGCCGCACGCTGGAGATCCAGCGCCTGATCGCCCGCTCGCTGCGCGCCGCGGTAGACCTGAAAAAGCTCGGTGAATTCACCATCACCCTCGACTGCGACGTACTGCAGGCCGACGGCGGTACCCGAACTGCCTCGATCTCCGGCGCCTGCGTGGCGCTGGCCGATGCGTTGAACACGCTGGTGGCCAACGGCAAGCTGAAAGCCAACCCGATGAAGGGCATGGTGGCGGCGGTTTCGGTCGGCATCGTCAATGGCGAAGCGCTGTGCGATCTGGAGTATGTGGAGGACTCCGCGGCGGAAACCGACATGAACGTGGTGATGATGGAAGATGGCCGCATGATTGAGGTGCAGGGCACCGCCGAAGGCGAGCCGTTCAGCCACGATGAGCTGTTGGCGCTATTGGCGCTGGCCCGAGGGGGCATCGAAACCATCTTCCAGGCGCAGAAAGCGGCGCTGGCGGACTGATTTTTTAAGGCGACTGAGAAGTCGCCTTTTTTATGCCCGGCGATCGGGCGGCAGTAATAACAAGACCTAAGCAGATTCAGACGAGGAGAAGCAGTAATGAAAGCCTATCAGCGCCAGTTTATCGAGTTCGCGCTTAACAAGCAGGTATTGAAATTCGGCGAGTTCACCCTGAAATCCGGCCGCACCAGCCCGTATTTCTTCAACGCCGGCCTGTTTAATACCGGGCGCGATCTTGCGCTGTTGGGGCGCTTCTACGCCGAAGCCCTGATGGACTCCGGCATCGATTTCGACCTGCTGTTTGGCCCGGCCTATAAAGGCATTCCTATTGCCACCACTACGGCGGTGGCGTTGGCGGAACACCATGAGCGCGACGTGCCTTACTGCTTTAACCGTAAGGAAGCCAAGACCCACGGCGAAGGCGGTTCGCTGGTAGGCAGCCCGCTGCAGGGGCGAGTGATGTTGGTGGACGATGTGATCACCGCCGGCACCGCGATCCGCGAGTCGATGGAAATCATCGGCGCCAGCGGCGCTTCGCTGGCGGGCGTGCTGATTTCCCTCGACCGTCAGGAACGCGGCCGCGCGGATATCTCCGCCATTCAGGAAGTGGAACGCGACTATCACTGCAAGGTGATTTCGATCGTGACGCTGAAGGACCTGATCGCCTATCTGGAAGAGAAGCCGGAAATGGCGGACCACCTGGCGGCGGTGCGCGCTTACCGCGAGCAGTACGGGGTGTAAGTAAAAACGCCGGGCATGCCCGGCGTTATCTTTATTGCAGCTGGGCCGCCAACAGCGGCCAGCGGGCGTCGAATTCCTGCGTTGGGCGATAGCGGAATTCCGAACGCACATAGCGCGACAACATGCCTTCGCAGAAGGCCAGCAGCTGGCTGGCCAGCAGCGTTTCATCGACGATAAAGCCTTTGCCTTCGCGCAATTTGCGCTCTTTCAGCACCTGTCGCAGCTGCGCCTCGATGCGTTCGAACAGCTGGTTGATGCGGCCCTGCAGGCGATCCTGTTCAAACATCAGCGCGTGGCCGGTCATGATGCGCGTCAGCCCCGGGTTGCGTTCCGCAAAGCCCAGAATCAGCAGTAAAATCAGGCGCAGACGATTAAACGTCTCTTTCTCGTCCTGCAAGATCAGGTTGATGCGGGTGATCAGGCTGTCTTCGATAAACTCGATCAGGCTGTCGAACATCCGTGTCTTGCTGGGGAAATGCCGGTACAGCGCAGCTTCAGAAACACCCACGTTCGCGGCGAGCTTGGCGGTGGTGATGCGTTGGCTGCCGTCGCTGGACTCCAGCATCTGGGCTAACGCCTGCAATATTTCCTCGCGCCGATTCCTTTTCGTCTTTTCTTTTTCTGCCATGTCTGATTAGACCCTTGCTAAAACTTAACTGACGGAAACCCGGGCACCGGCCGCTGCAGAGCAGGCTCTGTGCGGCTTATGTGATAGCTTTTTTACGATGCTGGGGTCAGCGGCCTTAACGGCCTTTTCCGCGCTGCCTGGTGTGCGCTGCAATTGTCGCGGTAAAACCTTGCCGCAGAGACATCCTTCTCCCCGGAAAGGCAAGGTTCAGGCGACGTTTCCCTGCCGGCCCTCGTGCCTTGGGTGGCGCTTAGTGGCGCCCCGAGTGGCCGAAGCCGCCTTCGCCGCGCTCGCTGCCGTCGAATTCTTCCACCAGGTTGAATTCTGCCTGCACCACCGGCACGAAGACCATCTGCGCGATGCGTTCACCCGGCTCTATGGTGAAGTGCTTCTGGCCGCGGTTCCAAACGGACACCATCAGCTGGCCCTGATAATCGGAGTCGATCAGGCCGACCAGGTTGCCCAGCACGACGCCGTGCTTATGGCCCAGGCCTGAGCGCGGCAGGATCACCGCCGCCAGGCTTGCGTCGGCGATATGGATCGCGAGGCCGGTAGGCAGCAGCGTGGTTTCACCCGGCGCCAGCTCTACCGCGCTGTCCAGGCAGGCGCGCAGGTCGAGACCGGCGGAGCCCGGGGTGGCGTAGGTCGGTAGCGGGAAATCCTGACCGATGCGCGGGTCGAGGATCTTAACGTCGATTTTTTTCATCATAACGGCTGACTATCTCGTCTATTAAACGTTGGCCAAGGAGTGCCTTGTCGCTCAGCGCCAGGCGTTTCTCTCCATCCTGCCAAAAAAGGTGCAGGGCATTGGTGTCGCTGTTGAACCCGTGCTCTGCAAGCGATACATCGTTAGCGCAAATCAAATCCAGCTTCTTACGCGCCAGTTTTTGCCGCGCGTATTCTTCCACATTCTGGGTTTCGGCGGCAAACCCCACGACAAACGGTCGATTTTTGGTCATCGCCGCCACGCCGGCGACGATGTCGGGGTTTTTTACCATCTTGAGGATGATTTCATCACCCTGTTTTTTTATTTTTTCATCGGCGATCCGCTCGGGGCGGTAGTCGGCCACGGCGGCGCAGGAGATGAAAATCTGCTGCTGCGCGGCGCGCTGTTGCACCGCCTGCTCCATCTCCAGCGCGCTGGTGACGTCCACTCGGGTGACCGATGGCGGCGTCGGCAGGCTGACCGGCCCGGCGATCAGCGTCACCTGCGCGCCGCGGGCGGCGGCGGCGCGGGCGATGGCGAAGCCCATTTTGCCGGAGCTGTGGTTGCTGATGAAACGCACCGGATCCAGCGCTTCACGCGTCGGGCCGGCGGTGATCATAACCTGCAAATGTTGCAGATCCTGCGGGGCGGAAAAATGCGCGTTCGCCAGGTCGACGATGTTCAGCGGATCCAACATGCGGCCCGGGCCGACGTCGCCGCAGGCCTGGCTGCCGCTGTCCGGCCCCCAAAGCAGCATGCCGCGCGCCTGCAGCGTTTGCAGGTTGGCCTGCGTGGCGGCGGCGCGATACATCTGCTGGTTCATGGCGGGCGCGGCGGCGATGGGGGCATCGGTCGCCAGGCAGACGGTGGTCAGCAGATCGTTGGCCATGCCGGCGGCCACGCGCGCCAGCAGATCGGCGGTCGCCGGCGCCAGAATAACCAGATCCGCCCACTTGCCGAGTTCGATGTGGCCCATGGCGGCTTCGGCGGCGGGATCCAACAGATCGTCGGACACCGGGTAGCCGGAAACGGCCTGCAGCGTCAGTGGCGTAATGAACGCCTTGGCGGCGTGGGTCATCACCACGCGCACTTCCGCGCCCCTGTCGCGCAGGCGGCGCACCAGCTCTGGGCATTTGTAGGCGGCGATGCCGCCGCTGATGCCAAGCACAATATGTTTGCCGGAAAGTCCCGTCATCATCATTGTCCGATTGAAAGCCGAAAGATGCGCCATTTTAGCATATCCGCCGTTCAGGTGAGCGATTCCGCAATGGCTGCAGGGCGTTACATTGTGCTTTGCGAAACACTTCGCAATGTTATCAAACACCTGTCGAACGCGCCGGGTGGCACATGGCATGCTGTAGCCCTTTCAGGGAGGAACACGATGAGCAACTCGATTGTGGCGTGCTGGCCGGGCGCGCTGGCACCGCGTGAAAAGCTGTTGATGCAGGGGGCGGCGGCGCTGTCCGACGCAGAGCTGTTGGCCATTTTCTTGCGCACCGGGTTGCCCGGCGTGCACGTGATGCAGCTGGCGGAGCAGCTGCTGCGCCGGTTCGGCTCGCTTTATCACCTGATGTCGGCCGATCATCAGGCTTTTTGCAGCCAAAAAGGCCTGGGGGACGCCAGCTATACGCAGCTGCAGGCGATTGCCGAGCTGGCGCTGCGCTTCTTTTCCAGCCATTTGTCGCAGGAAAACGCCATGCTCAATCCGCGCGTCACTCAGCATTATCTGCAAAGCCTGCTGGCGCATCGCGAGCGGGAGGTCTTTTTGGTATTGTTTTTAGACAATCAGCACCGGGTTATTCGCCATCAGGAGATGTTTGCTGGTACCATCAGCAGCGTCGTCGTCTACCCGAGAGAAATTGTGCGCGAAGCGTTGAAGGCTAATGCCGCCGCGCTGATTCTCGCGCATAATCACCCTTCGGGTAAGGCTGAACCCAGTCATGCCGACCGCTTGATAACGGAACAGGTGGTGAAAGCCTGTCAGTTATTGGAGATCCGAGTGCTTGATCATTTGGTGATCGGTCGGGGTGAATGCGTCTCTTTTGCCGAGCGCGGATGGCTTTAAGCGATTTTTTCGCGATCCTTGTGGGATCTTTAGCTGTTCGGGACTTGAGCACTTACGCTTCAGAGCGTATACTACGCCACCTTTGAGAATCTTGGGTTTGGCGCAAGAGCCTATCTCAGCAGGTTTCTGACCTGATGTGTGGTTTCTACCTGATGACGAGAGTCTCCTCAGTATGAAGTTTGCTGAGATGGGCTCTAAAAGCCTGACGAGGCGGCCATACCCTATACGAAGCTCGAGCTGATTTGATTTTTGGAGAATAGACATGTCCCGAGTCTGCCAAGTTACTGGCAAGCGCCCGGTGAGCGGTAACAACCGTTCCCACGCAATGAACGCGACCAAACGCCGTTTTCTGCCTAACCTGCACTCACACCGTTTTTGGGTTGAGGCTGAGAAGCGCTTTGTAACTCTGCGTGTATCTGCTAAAGGTATGCGTGTTATCGATAAGAAGGGTATTGAGACGGTTCTGGCCGATCTGCGTGCCCGTGGTGAGAAGTATTAAGGAACTGAATCATGGCTAAAGGTGTTCGCGAGAAGATCAAGCTGGTTTCTTCTGCTGGTACTGGTCACTTCTATACCACCACGAAGAACAAGCGTACTAAGCCGGAAAAATTGGAACTGAAGAAATTCGATCCAGTTGTCCGTCAGCACGTAGTATACAAAGAAGCTAAAATTAAATAATTTTAGTGGATTAATGAAAAACCCGGCCTTGGCCGGGTTTTTTGTTTTATAAAGGGTAGAAAACGTCGGAGGGGAAGCCAGATGCCTGAATTACCGGAAGTTGAGACGAGCAGACGCGGTATAGAGCCTTATCTTGTCGGCCACAGCATTCAGTATGCGGTGGTGCGCAACGCGCGCCTGCGCTGGCCGGTTTCCGAGCAGATCCTGACGCTGAGCGATCGGCCGGTGCTCAGCGTGCAGCGCCGGGCCAAATACCTGCTGATCGAGCTGGAGAACGGTTGGATTATCGTGCACCTGGGCATGTCGGGCAGCCTGCGCATGCTGCGTGAGGAAAACGAAGACGAAGCCGGCAAACACGACCACGTCGATCTGGTGATCAGCAACGGCATGATCCTACGCTATACCGATCCGCGCCGTTTCGGCGCCTGGCTGTGGTGCGAAGATTTGGCGACCAGCAGCGTGTTGGCGCATCTGGGGCCGGAACCGCTAAGCGAAGCGTTCAACGGCGACTACCTGTATGAAAAATCACGCAATAAGCGCACGCTGATCAAACCGTGGCTGATGGATAATAAGCTGGTGGTCGGGGTCGGCAATATTTACGCCAGCGAATCGCTGTTCAGCGCCGGGATCCTGCCCGATCGTCCCGCGGGATCGTTGAGCAAAGCCGAAGCGGCGCTGCTGGCGCAGACCATCAAGGCGGTGTTGCAGCGCTCTATCGAGCAGGGCGGCACGACATTGCGCGACTTTTTGCAGTCTGACGGCAAACCGGGATATTTCGCGCAGGAACTGCAGGTTTACGGTCGGGCGGGAGAACCCTGCCGCGCGTGCGGCACGCCGATCGAATCCGCCAAGCACGGGCAGCGCAGCACCTTCTTTTGCCGCCGCTGCCAGCGCTGAGCATTACTCGGCGGCGAGCTTCGCCATCAGCGCCTGGGTGACCACATCCGGCAGGAAAGGCGCGATATCGCCGCCGTGACGGGCGACCTCCTTCACCAGTGAGGAGGAGATGAACGACCACTCTTCGGAAGGCATCAGGAACACGCTTTCCAGCGTCGGCATCAAATGGCGGTTCATGTTCGCCAGCTGCAATTCGTATTCAAAGTCAGACACTGCACGCAGGCCGCGCACCAGGATATTGGCATTTTGGTGAGCGGCAAAGTGCGCCATCAGCTCGCTGAAGCCCAGCACTTCCACATTGCCCAGATGCGAGGTGACCTGCGTCGCCAACGCCACGCGTTCATCCAGGCTGAACAGCGGCTTTTTACTCGGGCTGGCGGCGATGGCCAGAATCACGTGATCGAACATCAGTGATGCGCGCGTCACTAAATCCAGATGGCCGTTGGTCATGGGATCGAAGGTCCCGGGATAGATGGCTTTGCTGGTCATGATTCACTTCTCTGAGTAGTTGCGGCCCAATGCCCATAATGCGGCATATTTATTGAAGGTATATTGCGCGTTGACCACCGCTAACAGCAACCCCTGTTTACCGTCGAGGAAGCCGGCCCGCAGCAGCCAGGTTTTGACGAAGGCGCCGAGCGTGTGGGTCAGGATAGACAGGTAGCCGCAACGCTTGCCGGCCCGGTGGCGTTGCGTCGCCCACTCTTCGGCGTAGCGCAGCTGTTTGCGCTGGAAGGCGAAGAAATCGCGGCAGGTCAGGTGCAGCATATCGCCGCTGAGGGGGATCACTTTGGCGCCGCCGATGTTCAGCGATTCGTGCACCAGATCGTCGTTATAGCGATAGCGTCGGTTGGCGTACAGGCGGTTGACGCGGTCGGGATACCAGCCGCTGTGGCGCATGAAGCGGCCAAGGAACAGATTGCGCCGCGCACAGCTGTAGACGGCGCCGTCGTCCGGCGCGTTCAACACCCGTTCGATGGATTGCCGCAGCTCGGGCGTGACGCGTTCGTCGGCGTCGATCATCAAAACGTAGTCATGGCTGGCGTAGCTTTGTGCCAGTTGACGCTGCTTGCCGAACCCTTGCCAGTCGGTGTGCGTGAAGACTTTGGCGCCCAGGCTTTCGGCGATGGCGACGCTGTCGTCCTCGCTGCCGGAGTCCAGCACGATGATTTCATCGGCCCACTCGACCGAGCGCAGACAGTCCGGCAACAGCCCGGCTTCGTTTTTGGCGATCATCACCACCGACAGGCTTTTGCGGCTGTTCATTCAGTGGCTCCGGGGCGGCAGGTGCGGTTCCAGCAGCTGCAGCAGGCGCTGCAGCGCTCCCTGATTCTGATACAGCACTTCCACCGCATGGCGGCCGTAGTAGCGGCGGTAGTCTTCGTCGGTCAGCAGGGTTTCCACTTCCTTCACCAGCGAATCCACGTCGGTCACGGTGATCAGGCCTTCGGCCTGCGAAAGCTTGGCGCAGATGTCTTTGAAGTTGAAGGTATGCGGGCCCATCAACACCGGGATGGCATGCGCGGCGGCTTCCAGCGGGTTATGTCCGCCGCGTTCCACCAGGCTGCCGCCGACAAAGGCCAGATCGGCGATGCCGTACAGCAGCATCAGCTCGCCCATGGTATCGCCGATCACCACCTGGGTGCTGCCGGACGGGATTTCGCCGCTGCTGCGCAGGGTGTAGCTGAAGCCGGCTTTCTGCACCAGCTCCTTGGCGGTCGGGAAGCGCTCCGGGTGACGCGGCACCAGGATCAGCAGCAGATCGGGGTGTTTTTCCAGCAGTTTGCGGTGCGCTTCCAGCAGGATGGTTTCTTCCCCGTCATGGGTACTGGTGGCGATCCACACCGGGCGGCGCGGCGCCCATTGGCGGCGCAGCGTAACGGCGCGGGCGGCCAGCTCCGGGGTGACGGAGATATCGAACTTCAGGCTGCCGGTCACGGCCAGCTGAGAGCGCTTCAGGCCCAGCTCGATAAACCGATCGCCGTCTTCCTGGTTTTGGGCGGCGATCAGCGTGATGCGGCGCAGCATATCGCGCATGAATCCGCCAATTTTCTTATAGCCGGCGGCGGAGCGGGCCGACAGGCGCGCATTGGCGATCACCAGGGGGATCTGCCGCTGATGCAGCGCGTTGATCAGGTTGGGCCACAGCTCGGTTTCCATGATGATCACCAGCTTGGGATTCACCTGATCGAGGAAGCGGTTCATGGAGCCGGGCAGATCGTAGGGCAGATAGACATGATGCACGTCTTTGCCGAAAGCGGACTGGACGCGTTCTGAACCTGTTGGGGTCATTGTGGTCACAGTTATCGGCAAAGCGGGGTAACGATGGCGCAGCGCCCGCACCAGCGGGATGGCCGCCAGCGTTTCGCCGACGGAGACGGAATGCAGCATGATGCCGCCTGGCACGACTTTCCCGGCGCAGAAGCCATAGCGTTCCGCCCAGCGTTTACGGTAGGCTGGAGCTTTGCGGCTGCGCAGCAGTAAGCGGAGCCAGATCAGGGGTTGGATGAGGTAGAGTAGTACCTGATATAAACGCAGCAACATTCTATCAATTTCATTTATATGGGTTATTCGGAATAGTACCATAACTGGAAGGGAAAGGCGCTAATTTGGTAACCTTGGGTGTCAGTTTCAGACAACCGGCGAGCGATTTCGCCGACAGGCTCGGAATGAAGAATATTTTAATTATTCGCCGCGATAACATCGGCGATCTTGTTTGCACCACGCCCTTGATTGAAGGGGTGAAAATTGCCTATCCGGACGCAAAAGTTTATCTGCTGATCAATAAAGTCAGCCAAGACGTCGTTAAAAACAACCCTCATCTCGAGAAAGTCTTTGTCTATAAAAAGGCCAAGCACAAGGCGAAAAATGAGACTACGCTGGGCGTTTATTTCGAGCGTCTGATGATCTTCCTGAAGCTGCGCAAAATAAAATTCGATGCGGTCATTCTGGCCAACCCGGTGCCTTGCAAATACAGTTTGCGTTTAGCGAAAATGGCCGGCGCCACCCATATCATCGGCGCCGATTTGGGCACGAAAGATATTCATCGCCCGTTCCGCAAGGACGATTTCCGCGGTCAACATCAGGTCGAACATACCTACAGCTATTTATCGGCGATAACCGATCAATCCATTCCGATCCCGCCGGTGCGGGTGTTTCTGACGCCTGAAGAGCGGCAATTGGCGGCGCAACGGATGCAGGAGCGTCTGCCGCCGGTCGAACGGGTATGCGCCGTGCATATCAGCAGCCGCAGCCCGAAAAGGCGTTGGCCGGTTGAACGCTATGCCGAAATCATCAACCGTCTGGTTGCCGATCCCCACACCGGCGTGCTGATCTTCTGGTCGCCGCAGGGCACCCTGGCGCCGGACGACATCGGCGACCAGCAGCGCGCCGAACAGCTGCTGGCGCTGTGTCAAAACGAACGCGTCGCGCTTTATCCGACGGCGTCGGTGCGTGAGCTGTTGGGCGGGTTTGATTTATGCGACCGGGTGCTGTGCAGCGACGGTGGGCAGATGCATCTTGCCGCCGCGTTGAATAAGGACATGGTGGTGTTCTTTGGCGATACCGATAAAACGTCCTGGCATCCATGGACCGGCCGTCATCATATTTTGCAGAGTGAGTCGGGGCACTGTGAGGATGTTTCTGTCGATGAGGTTTGGCAGAAAATGCAGGCGCTCAGCTAGCGAAGAAAATAAGGCAGGCATCCCCTGCCTTATTTCATTCTTTATTATTTTCTTTCCAGTTCCAGATATTGGCGGCAAATAGGCTCAAGCCCATAGCTCAGCAATTGCTGTTGATTTATCTGCGGCGGATTGGCGTAAATCTCCGCCATTTTTTCTGCCAGCGACGCTTCGTTTAATTCCGCCAGCGCGTTAGCCATGCCGGCTTTTTCCAGAATTTCCGCAGGGCCACCCGGACAACGGGTGCTGACCACCGGTGTGCCGCACAGCAGCGATTCTACCAGCACGTTGCCAAACCCTTCGCTGTCGGAGCTGAGCACCAGCAGCGAGGCATGGCGAATAAACGGGTAGGGATTAGCCTGGAAACCGAGAAACAGCACGCGCTCTGCAATGCCCAGGTCTGTCGCCAGACGTTTGACCTCGGCGACTCTGGCGTCGTCCCCGGCGCCGATCAAGGCCAGCGGCGCCTGAATGCCGGAGTGCGCATAGGCTTTCAGCAGGCGGTCATGCCGCTTGGTGGCGTGAAAGCGGCCGACGTGCACCAGATAGTCCTGGCCGGCCAGTTCGCAAGGCATCGCCGCCTGTTGCTGGATGGCGTCGATATCGAACGGGTTGTTGATGACCGCCAGCCGGCGCGGGCGGATCGGCAAGTTCTGCTGCAGATCGTCGCCGACCGCCCGTGAAACGGCGACGATGTTTCTTCCCTGGTAAACGTTGGCGATTTTGCGTTGCTTCAGCCAGCGATCCAGGCCCTTGCGGTGGCCGAGGTAGGAGGTGGAGAGAATGCCGTGAATGCAGAACCACAGGCGATCCGCGGCCAACCGCTTGCTGCGGCTGACGATGCGATCGGTTTTATGCAGGTTGGAGAACACCAGATCGAACGCGCCGTGTTGGCGTTCGTGTTCGGCTATCGTCCGATCCAGCGCGCCGGCGCGGCGCGACAGCTCGGTCAGCTTGCGCCAGGGGGCGCGGCTGCGATCGGCCACCACCTGATAATCAATGCCCGGCGGGATAGGGTAATTGCAGACGTCGCGCAGCGAGATCAGACTGACGTCATGCCCCTGTTGCTGCATGCCCTGGCACAGGGTCAGCACCACTTTTTCCGCGCCGCCTCCCGGCAGGCCGTCGATGATCATCAGAATACGCATAGCTAATCCAGTAACCGGTTATAGAGGGAAATAAGCTGTTCGGACAGATGCGCCGGCGTAGCCGGCATAATACGCAATCTTGCCGCTTCGCCCATGGATGATCCCAGCGCCTGGCGCGGCAGCGCGCGAATGGCCTCCGCGATGGCCGGTACGTCGAGCGCATCGGTCACGAAGCCGTTCTGGCCGGGGGTGATAAACTCGGCGCCGCCGCAGGTGGTGCTGGTGATAACCGGCAGGCCGCACGACATCGCTTCCAGAATCACATTCGGGAACGGATCGTACAGCGTCGGCAGCAGCAGCGCATCTGCGGCCTGATAAAACGGCAAGGTCTGCTTCTGCACGCCCATAAAGTGAACCCGATCGCTGCAGCCCAGCGACTGTGCCAGCGCCCGGTAGCGTTTTTCGGCCTTGTCTTTGCCGACCACCAACAGGTGGCTGTCGGTCGCTGCCACGGCGCGGATGGCGGCCGCCAGCCCTTTGCGCTCAAAGCCGGAACCGACGAAAATCAGGCAGTGCGCCTGTTGCGGGATCTGATACTGCTCGCGCAGACGTTGGCGCAGGGCCTCGTCGGCGGGCGGGAACTTTTGATTATCGATGGCGTTATAGATCACCGTGATTTTTTCGGCGGGCACGCCAAAGTCCGCGATGATTTCCTGCTTGATCATCTCGGCGTTGCAGATGACGGCTTTCAGCTCCGGTGCGGCGTACATGGCGCGTTCGGCGCACATCACATAGCGGTGATAACGGTTGGAGAACAGCCATTTGCGGCGCCATTCCGGCAGCAGACGCGCGCGTTGCAGCAGCCAGCGGCGGTGTACGCCGTCGCCGGCGCGGTAGATGTCGCAGCCGGGAATGCGCTCGTGGCTTTGCACCAGATCAAAATGCTCTTTCTGCCACAGCGCCCTGGCCGCCACGGCGAAGCCCCGTTCGCGGCTGATGCGGCCGAGTTTTAGCGGGTTGCACAGGTGGATATGCCAGTTGGGATTGGCGTCACCCTGCCATTCGCGGGTGATGACGTTCAGATCGAGATCCTGTTGCTCCAGCGCCTCTAGGGCGCGGGAAACGAAACGTTCGGCTCCGCCGTCCGGGCGGTATTTTTGGCGAACGATCGCCAAACGAAATGCTTTCATGCCAGCGTGCTCCGCGCGGCTGCAATCACCGCGTCTGTAGGAATAAGGTCGAGATACCGTTCGTCGGTGCCGGTATCGATGGCGTCCGGATCGGGCAGTTCGCCGAAGTCGCCGGCCCAGATCACGGCGCCGGTAGCCTGCCACGGCCGCCAGAAAGTCAGTTTGGAAGGGCCGAACAGCGCCACGCACGGCGTGTGCAGTGCGGCGGCCATGTGCATCGGCACCGAATCCACGCCGATAAACAGCTTGGCGTGGTCGATCAGGGCGGCCAGCTGGCGCAGCGTCAGCTGGCCGGCTAACGAAATCACGCCCTGCGGCGGGCAGAGCGCCAAAATGCGCTCTACCATGGCTTGTTCTCTAGCGTCGGGGCCGGAGGTGATCACCAGCTGGTGGCCGTCGGCCTGCAAGGCGGTGAGGGTGGCGGCCATTTTCTCTTCGCTCCAGCATTTGAAGAACCAGCGCGAGGTGGGCTGCACCACAATATAACTGCCGGTGACGCCCTGTTTCTGCAACCGTTGCTCACATGCCTGCCAATCCTGCGGATCGTAACTCATGGTCACATGATCACTGAGCGCGGGCAGGTTCAGCGGCGCCAGCAGCGAGAGGTTTTGTTCGACGGTATGCAGGTGGGCGTGATTGTCGACCGGCACCAGCTGCGTGTGGCAGTGGCGCCACAGGAAGCCGCGGCGTTTGGGGAAATCGAAGCCCAGACGGATGCGCGCGCCGGTCAGGCGCGTGAGGATGGCGCTGCGCCACTGATCGGCCAGGTTGACCACCAGATCGTAGCGCTGCGCCTTCAGGCGGCGCAGCAGCGCCAGTTCGTGCCCCAGATGCGCGCGGGCGCCCTGTTTTTTCCATTGGCGGTCGATGGCGAACAGCGTCGACAGTTCCGGATTACTGGCCAGCATCTCCTGCGTTTCCTGATACAGCAGCACATCGATCTGCGCCTGCGGGTAGTTTTGCCGCAGGCTGCTGATGACCGGCGTGACCAGCAGCATATCGCCGTGATGGCGCAGTTTTATGATCAAAATACGCTGTACGGATGGGGCGGAAGTTGGGGCTGGCGCGTCGTTCATCATGAGTCGCTTTCTGGGAAACCAATCTTTGATTCTAAATGACCCGATCGCATGTGGCTACTGTTGCAAGGTTTTCTTGCCGGGCCGCAAAAAAATCGCCGAGCCGGGGACGAATGCGTTTCAATGTTGTCCAAACCAGGCAGCAAAGTCGTTTGCCCTGGCGAAACGGGCTGCGTAACATAGTGCATTCTGTTGATATCAGGCTCGATATTCATGACTAAACCGGCGTTTCTCATCACCATTGATACCGAAGGCGATAATCTGTGGCAAAACCACGATCGCATCGCGACCGAAAACACGCGTTTCTTGCCGCGCTTTCAGGCATTGTGCGAAAAATACGCCTTCAAACCGGTTTATCTCACCAACTATGAAATGGCGATGGATCCGGCTTACGTCGAGTTCGCGCGCGACGTGATCGCCCGCGGCGCGGGTGAAGTCGGCATGCACCTGCACGCCTGGAACAGCCCGCCGCTAACGCCGCTCACCGACGACGACTGGCGCCACAAACCGTATTTGATCGAGTATCCCGCCGATCAGATCCGCGCCAAGGTCGATCACATGACCAAGCTGCTGGAAGATGCCTTCCAGACCAAAATGCTCAGCCACCGCGCCGGCCGCTGGGCGTTCAACGAATATTATGCCTCGCTGCTGCTGGAGTATGGCTATCAGGTGGACTGTTCGGTGACGCCGCGCGTCAACTGGCAGTTTTCGCCGGGCAATCCGCAGGGCAACGGCGGCACCGATTACAGCCGGTTCCCGTCGCAGGCCTATTTCATCGATCCGCAGAACATTGCCAAACCGGGCGCTTCGGCGCTGCTGGAAGTGCCGATGAGCATTCAGTACAAGCACTCGGCGCTGATGAACGCGTTCAAGCAAGGTTATGATCGGCTGCGCGGCAAGCGGCGTTCGCCGTCCGTCAACTGGCTGCGGCCAAGTGGCGGCAACGTGGCCAAGATGATAAGCGTGGCTGAAGCGTCGCTGGCGCAGGGGCATGACTACGTCGAGTTTATGCTGCACTCCTCCGAGTTCATGCCGGGCGGCAGCCCGACGTTCAAAACCGAGCAGGATATCGAAGTGCTGTACCGCGATCTGGAACAGCTGTTTGACTGGCTGCAGCAGCGCACGGTGGGCATGACGCTGGCCGAGTATTATCAACTTAAAGCGAATTAAGCACGCACATGTCGAAAAAATGGAAAATCAAGGTTGCCGACTGGTTCTTGCGGCGCTATACGGCGAAGTACGGTCGTTTTCAGGATAAGACGACGTTCGACGGCGCCCAGCAGTTTGACAATATCGTCATCTATTCCACCACGGCGTTGGGCGACTTCATGTTCAACACGCCGGCATTGAGGGCGATGCGGGAACGCTACCCCAACGCACACATCACACTGGTGGTGCACAAGAAAAACCGCGAGCTGGTGGAAAACGGCCGCTATTACGATCGCGTGGTGTATTGGGACAGCAAGATCAAGACGATCCGCCCGTTGCTGAAATCGCTGCGCGAACATCAGCCGGATTTGGCGCTGATTCTGCACTCCCACCTGCCTTATGACATCATCAGCGCCGTACTGGCCGGGGCGAAGTACATTATCCGCGATAACTACAGTTCGGGCATTTGCGGGCTGGAGCCTTGGCTGACCAACTATGTCTTCCATTATTACGGCCACTTCGTGCGCCGCAAGCTGGAGCTGATTTCCATTTTGGGCTGCCGCAGCGACGATCCGACGATGGAAATTCCCGTGGATTATCAGCGCGGCGTCAAAAGCAGCGAGCATCCCACCATCGGTTTTCAGCTGGGGGCGTCAACAGAGTCGCGTTGCTGGCCGGTTTCGCACTATGCGCGGCTGGCCGATGAGCTGGTGGCGAAGCACCCTGATGTACGCATCGTGCTGATTGGCGCACCGTTTGACGACGGCAAGGCCAAACAGTTTATGAGCCTGATCGGCCCGCAAACGCAGGCCTGCGTGGATAACCAGATCGGTAAAACGGGGCTGCAAGGCTTGCTGACGTTGATCGACAGTTTCCATGTTCTGGTCACCGGCGATACCGGGCCGCTGCACCTGGCGGTGGCGTTGAAGGTGAAAACCATCAGCCTGTTCGTGACCGCCGACTCACGCTCCACCGGGCCGATTCAGGATGCTGAACTGCACCGCATCATTCAGGTGTCGCGTACCGGTTATACGATGCCGCTGGAGGCGGAAAGCCCGATGGGGGTCATCCAACCGCAGCGGATTTATGACGAGCTGGTCGCACACGTGCCTTTAGCGCGCTAAAGGCGAGACGACCCATCGGCCGCCAGGCCGATGCGGTTAGCGCGGCCTGCGCCCGCGCAGCTTAGAAAGAAAGGTATCCACTCGCGCATAGCGCATCTGGCGGACTTTTTTGCCCGGCACGTCGCTGTTGCGGCAGACGTCGGCGGCGCGGCGCAGGATGTGCAGCGTTGCCGGCGCGTAATGGTAATAGCCGTAGACCGCCTTCGACATGCTTTTCACCTCGGAAAAGCAGTTGGCCAGCATCAGGGCGGCCAACCGGCGCAGCGGCTCATCCCCGGGATGCTGCGCCACAAAACGCAGCATCTTCTCCATGGCGAACAGCAAATCTTCAATATCTTTGGGTTTGATATTGCGAGTGATGCCCTGGCTGTTGTCCCGATAGAAGTAGAGATCGCCGTCAAGATGGGCGATGCGGCGAGTTTTGAAATACTGAAAAGGCGTAAAAATCACGTCTTCGTAGCGCCTGCCTTCTTCGAACGCTTCCCCAGCCAGCAGCGTGCGTTTATATACCCGGCTCCAGAGATGCCACATCGAGCGTGCAAACAGCGGTTGCAGGCTACCCAGTCCCAATTGTGAAAAGTCGTAGGCTACGGGCCGCGCCGCGCGGTTATCCGGTGTCGGCGGATGCTCGGTGAACTTCTGATAATTAAAATCGATCAGGTCATATTCACCGGCGGTAAGCTGGGGGCGCAGGAGCGCCAGATAGTCGTCGCTCAGCAGATCGTCGCCGTCGAGGAAGGTGATATAGCGTCCGGTGGCCAGACGTAAGCCGACGTTGCGGGCGTGCGCAATGCCGCCGTTGGCCTGTGAAGTAAAGACCACGCGCGGGTGCCGCCGCTGCGCCAGATATTGGCTGACCAGCGCGCCGGAGGCGTCGGTGGAGCCATCGTCGATGATCACCACCTCGATATCGTCGCTAATCTGTGCAAATAACGAATCCAGCGCAGCGATAACGAACGCTTCGTTATTATAAAACGGCACGATAACGCTGAGCAGCGGCTGCTGAGGATTCACGGGGTGGGCTCCTGAACAGGGGGCTGTTTCGTGACGGAAAGAACGGCGGCGATCAGCGCCAGGCCGAACATGGCGGTACCTTCCGTGCTGAAGAAGATGACGTCGCTCAGGCCGTAAACGAACAGGCTGGCGCTGACGCTCAGCAGCAGCGCGTTGCGCTGTGGCCGGAAGGAAGAGAAAAACAGGCTGACATACAGCGCCAGCAGCAGCAGTACGCCCCAGACGCCCTTGAGCGAGTAAGTTTCCAGCAGCTCGTTGTGCAGGTGGACGTTGATGTAGGGCATGACGCCAGACAGGCGGGGTTGCTGTGCGACCATCGCACGGATCTCTTCGCCGCGCTGTTCGGCGGATTGGCCCCACGGGGCTTGTGACCCGGTATGCCATGCCAGCGTTTGCATCGACAGCCGGGAAATGATGGAGTTTTCAGTCTGCGGCTGGTCCATCAGGCGCATGTCGGTCTCAAAAGCCTGAATGCGTTCTTCTATCTGCGGTTTAAACACCAGGCCGCAGGCTACGAGCAGCAGCGGTACCGAGGCCACCAACGCAAGCTTGTGTTTTCTGGAAACCAACTGCTTGGTGGCCAGCAGCGACAGGCAGACCGCCACCGGATAGACCAACATGGCCGCGCGCGTGCCGGTGAGCACCAGCGCAGAGAAGGACAGCAGGAATGCCGCAATGTACAACACCAGGCGGTAGCGGGTGCGCAGCATCAGGATGGCTTGCATCATGACCAGATCGATGGCGGTCATCAGATAGGCGGCGACCGTGGCGCGATCGAAGTTGAGCTCTACGCGCGGGATATCCAGACGCAGCCCCTGATAGAGGGAATAACCGTTGATCGCCAGACCGGTGGCGAGAGCCACAACGATCAGCAGGCGCTGTACGCACAACCGCTCATTGAGCGCAATCAGCAAGATGAAAGCGGTCGCGAGCTGCAGTTTGCCGGTCGACATATAAGAGCGATAAATATTGATGTACTCACCCGGCTGTTTGAAGTGATGCATCCAGAGGATGGTTCCCATGCCCACGCTGAACATCAGCGCGGGCAGCAGCAGGTTTCTAACGTTGCTGAAGTAGTAGCGCGGGTACAGGCAAACGGCGATAAAGGCGATGTAGCTGGAAACGTAAAACAGATTGCGTCCGGTCGCGGAACCGAAAGGAATGGTGCAAAAAGCGATGGCGCACCCCAGATAGATCAGATAGCTGAAGGCAGGGTGCGGCGTTCTGTGTTTTAGCATCGGGCGTATTTTCCGGCTCACGTTTCAATTAAGCGATAAAGGATCGCAGCGTGTCGTCGAATTCAACTTTGAACTGAGCATAGTTAAAATGTTCCGCAGGATAGCGCTGCGCATTTCGGCTCAGAGTCTGGTAGGTTTCTCGCTCCAGCAATTTCTCAACGGCATCCGCACAATCGATATGCGACAGCAGCTTGGGCGCGACCAGGCTGTCGGTCAACGGATCGTAGACCTCATGCGGGAAGTCGACCTCGATATCGGTGAGCTGCCGGTGTTGTTCGATGGTGACCGACGGCGTCAGGCCAATGCCGCAGACCCCGTCTTTCACCGCTTCCGGCTGGCCGTCGACCTGCGGGAAGATGACCGGCACGCCGAAATAGAGCGATTCCATGCAGGACAAGCCGAACGGCTCGGTGATCGGCGTGCTCATGTAGATGTGCGTGCGATTGAAGAAGCCGGCGACGTCATCCTGATAACCGCTGAAGGTGACGCGATCGCCGAGCTGTAGCCGGGCCGCCAGCGCCTCGAACGCCGCGCGATCCGGCCCTTTGCCGGCCACTTCCAGCGTGACGTCATGCCCGCGCCGCAGCAGTTCCTGCATCATCAATAATGACACGCTGATGCCTTTCAGGCTGACCAGGCGTGAGGCAGTGCCGATCCTGACCGGCTGCGACAGGGTTTTCGGCGCAGTGTCGATCCCCGCCGGCGTTTTGATGCGGTTGATCACCACGTGATTTGGGCAAGGCAGATTAAAGCGCAGCTCCATCACCCGCTTCGACGCGTGTGAGGCGGAAATGACGCCGTCCAGCATGGCGAAGAAACGCAGCGTCTTTTTATTCTTGGGGTAACGCCAGGAGCAGCCGTGATCGTAGTAAACCAGCTTGCCGCGCTTGGGTTTGGCCGCCAGCCCCGGCACCAGGTCCCAGACGATCACCACGTCGGCGTTCGCCCGCTCGATTTTCCACTTCAGCAAAAATTTGCGCAGGAACTGCGGGCAGCGCAACGGCAGCGCATTGATCAGGCGGTTGGCGAAGGTGACGGGCTGATGCGCAGGCAACTGGCGGCGGATTTCTTCGCCAATGTCGCCGCTGATGCACAAGACCTGGTTGCTGCCGTCGGTGGTATCGTTGATGTACTGCAGGAACAGGCGCTCGACGCCGCCCATTTTACCCAGGTTGATAATGTGCAGTTTTTTCATGCTATAACCTTTTGCAACGCCTGCCATGCCGTATCGGCGTCGATTGTCGCCATGCTTTTTTCCGGCGAAATCAACGAGTGCTGATTTTGCCCGTAGCCGCCGATCAGGCCGGGATCGGTCGGCCCGAACAGCGTGATGTTCGGTTTGTCGAGCGCGGCGGTCAAATGGCTGAGCCCGGTGTCGACCGAGACCACGCCCTTGGCGCCGGCCAGCACCTCGGCCACCTGCTGCAGGCTGAGCTTCGGCAGCACTTCGACATGTGAAAAACCTTCCGCCAAGCGCAGCGCGCGCTGATGTTCATGCTCTGCACCCCACGGCAGTTTGATCTTCAACCCGCTGTCCGCTGTCAGCGCGATCAGCTCGCGCCAGTTTTGCTCCGGCCAGTGCTTGTCGTCACGCGTCGTCGCGTGCAAAAACACCAAATACCGCCCGGCATCGACCGGCGGGCTGCTGAGAAAGCGCGCGGCGATGGCGTAATCGCCGTAGCTTCCCGGTTTATCGTAGCCAAGGCTTTTGGCGAACAGTTCGCGCGTGCGTTCCACCGCGTGCTGCTGCTTGTCTATCTCATGGCGCACGTTGTAGAACCAGCTGGCGAACGGCTCGCGCGCGCTCTTGCAGTCCAGGCCATGTTTGTCGCCTTTGGCGATGCGCGTGATCAGCGCGGCGCTTTTGATTAGGCCCTGCGCGTCGATCACTACGTCATAACGGCGTTCTTGCAGCGCGCGCTTGAAGTCGCAGCGCTGTTGCCGGGTGTCGTTGCCGAACCAGTTCTTGCGCCAGCGGCGAATGGCCACCGGGATCACGCGATCCACCGCCGGGTGCCAGGTCGGGATTTGGCTGAAACCTTCTTCCACCACCCAGTCGAAGCGGATATCGGGAATGGCCTGCAGCGCGTCGGTCAGGGCGGGCAGCGTATGCAGTACGTCCCCCATTGAGGAGGTTTTTACGATTAACACCTGCATGACTATTCCTCGCTGGCGACAAGTAGCGGCGTCAGCGCATCCAATACTTGCTGCGGCTGAATATCGATCAAACTTTGGTGGTATCCCTGCTCGGCATCGCCCTTGCGCACCTTGTGATAACCGCTGATCAAGCGAATCACCCGCGCCTTGTCGGAGAGCGGCGGCGTGAAGTCGGGGCTGCTTGGGCCGTACAAGGCTATCAGCGGTTTGTTCAACGCTGCGGCAACGTGCATTAAACCGGAGTCGTTGCTGACCACCGCCCGGCAGGCCGCGATCAGGATCACCGCCTGCTCCAGCTGGGTTTTTCCGGCCAGGTTAAGGCAGAAATCGCGGGCGTCTTCCTGCAGCGCGGCGCGGATCTGTTCGCCGGCCTCGTGGTCTTTCGCCGAGCCGAACAGCGCGATCTGATAGCCGTTCTCGATCAGCCGCTGAGCCAGCGTCGCGTAGTGATAGTGCGGCCAGCGTTTGGCGGGGCCGAACTCCGCGCCTGGGCAGAAGCCGACGATCGGCCGGCTGTCGGTCAGGTTGAAGGCCGCGGTGGTGTCGGCGATCTCTTCGTCGCTCACCTGCAGCTGTGGCCACAGCAGCGGCTGCGGCAGATCGTCGGCGCGCTGAATGCGGCCTTTGTCATAGGCCAGCGCCACGTAGCGTTGCACCATCAGCGGGAAGGCCGCCTTGTCGAGCACGCGGACGTCGTTCAGCAGGCCGTAACGCATTTCGCCCCGCCAGCCGGTGCGCTGCGGGATATCGGCGAAGAAGGGCACCAGCGCGGATTTGAACGAGTTGGGTAGAACGTAAGCGCGATCGTAACGGTTGGCGCGCAGGGCGCGCCCCAGGCGGCGGCGTTCACCGAGCCCCAGCGCGCCGTGGCCCAGCGGCATCGCCAGCGCCTGATTGACTTCCGGCATGCGCGCCAGCAGCGGGCGGCACCAGGCCGGCGCCATCACATCGATCTCCGCCGACGGGTATTCGGCCTTCAGGGTGCGATAGAGACTTTGCGACATCATCATGTCGCCAACCCAAGAAGGGCCGATAACCAGTATTTTCATACCCAGCGTTAATTCCTTCAGCTTATGCGGTGCGGTTCAACCAGGCCATGTACTCTTTCACCCCTTCGGCGACCGTTTTGAACGGTGCGTCGTAGCCGGCGGCGCGCAGCTTGGTCAGATCGGCCTGGGTGTACGCCTGATAGCGGCCCTTCAGCTTCTCCGGGAACTCGATGTATTCCACCGCGCCCTTCTGGTGGAAGTCCACCACCGCGTCGGCCACCGCCTGGAAGGTTTCCGCCCGGCCGGTGCCGCAGTTGAAGATGCCGGATTTGCCGGTTTCCCAGAACCACAGGTTAACCGCCGCCACGTCGCCGACGTAGATGAAGTCACGCTTGAAGTTTTCGCTGCCGGCGAACAGTTTCGGGTTTTCGCCGCGGTTGATCTGGGTATTCAGGTGGAAGGCGACGCTGGCCATGCTGCCTTTGTGGCCTTCGCGCGGGCCGTAAACGTTGAAGTAGCGGAAGCCGCAGATCTGCGAGTCCGCTTCCGGCAGGATCTCGCGCACGTACTGATCGAACAGGAATTTGGAGTAGCCGTACACGTTGAGCGGCGCTTCATACTCACGCTCTTCGATGAACTCTTCGCGGCCGCCGTAAGTGGCGGCCGAGGAGGCGTACAGGAACGGGATTTCGCGATCCAGGCAGTAGTGCAGCAGGTCTTTGGAGTACTGATAGTTATTGTCCATCATGTACTTGCCGTCCCACTCGGTGGTCGCGGAGCAGGCGCCTTCGTGGAAGACAGCTTCGATATCGCCCAGATCGTCACCGGCCACGATGCTGGCGATAAAGTCTTCTTTATCGATATAGTCGGCGATGTCCAGATCGACCAGGTTGACGAACTTGGTGCCGTCTTTCAGGTTATCCACCACTAGGATATCGCGATATCCCTTGTCGTTCAGTGCCTTAATGATGTTGCTGCCGATCATGCCGGCGCCGCCTGTGACGATAATCATTGGGTTACCCCTGCTAAGCTGCCTGGCGGGGCACAATGCCCCACGCTCAATGGTGGTTATCATAGCATTTCATGCCGCGGCAAACAGCGGAAGGGCTCCGAATATCCCGCATTGCCATTGAAGTCCGCTTTTTGCCGTGATATCTGCTGCAATTTTAATATTCTCTCCCGCGCATTCTCGTCAGTTTGGTTACAAATCAGTAAAATATGCCGCAAATAGCCCAATCCTGGAGATAACCGAATGTCAGCGTCTTTTTATCAGCAGTTGGAACAACAGCTTGCCGCCACTCGCAGTGAAGGGCTGTTCAAGGAAGAACGCATCATCACCTCCGCGCAACAGGCGGATATCGCCGTTGCCGACGGCAGCCATGTGATCAACTTCTGCGCCAATAACTACCTGGGCCTGGCCAACCACCCGGCGCTGATCGCCGCCGCCAAGTCGGGCATGGACAGCCACGGTTTCGGCATGGCGTCGGTGCGCTTCATCTGCGGCACCCAGGACAGCCACAAGCAGTTGGAACAGAAACTGGCGGCCTTCTTGGGCATGGAAGACGCGATCCTCTACTCCTCCTGCTTCGATGCCAACGGCGGGCTGTTCGAAACCCTGCTCGGCCCGGAAGACGCCATTATCTCCGATGCGCTGAACCACGCGTCGATCATCGACGGCGTGCGCCTGTGCAAGGCCAAACGCTATCGCTACGCCAATAACGACATGGCCGAGCTGGCCGCGCAGCTGAAGCAGGCCAAAGCCGACGGCGCGCGCCACATCCTGATCGCCACCGACGGCGTCTTCTCGATGGACGGCGTGATCGCCAACCTGAAAGGGGTGTGCGATCTGGCGGACGAATACCAGGCGCTGGTGATGGTGGATGACTCCCACGCGGTGGGCTTTGTCGGCGCCAACGGGCGCGGCACCCATGAATACTGCGAAGTGATGGGCCGCGTCGATATCATCACCGGTACGTTAGGCAAAGCGCTGGGCGGCGCGTCCGGCGGCTACACCGCCGCCAGGAAAGAAGTGGTGGAGTGGCTACGCCAGCGTTCGCGCCCGTACCTGTTCTCCAACTCGCTGGCGCCGGCGATCGTCGCCGCGTCGATCAAAGTGCTGGAACTGCTGGAAGAGGGCGATGCCCTGCGCGATCGCCTGTGGGCCAACGCGCGTCTGTTCCGCGAAAAAATGACCGCCGCCGGCTTCACGTTGGCCGGCGCCGATCATGCCATCATCCCGGTGATGCTGGGTGAGGCGAAGCTGGCGCAGGAATTCGCCAATGCGTTGCTCAAGGAAGGCATCTATGTGACCGGTTTCTTCTATCCGGTGGTGCCGAAAGGCCAGGCGCGCATCCGTACCCAGATGTCTGCCGACCACACCCCGGAGCAAATCGAACGCGCAGTGGCGGCGTTTACACGTATCGGTAAGGATCTTGGCGTTATTGCATAAGGTAAAACCATGAAAGCACTGTCAAAACTGAAAGCGGAAGAAGGGATTTGGATGACCGACGTGCCTCAGCCGGAGCTGGGCCACAACGACATCATGATCAAAATCCGCAAAACCGCGATCTGCGGCACCGATGTGCATATCTACAACTGGGACGAGTGGTCGCAAAAAACCATTCCGGTTCCGATGGTGGTCGGCCATGAATACGTCGGCGAAGTGGTGGCGATCGGTCAGGAAGTCAAAGGCTTCAGCATCGGCGATCGCGTGTCCGGCGAAGGCCACATCACCTGCGGCCATTGCCGCAACTGCCGCGGCGGCCGCACGCACCTGTGCCGCAACACCGTCGGCGTGGGCGTGAACCGTCCGGGCAGCTTTGCGGAATACCTGGTGATCCCGGCGTTCAACGCCTTCAAGATCCCGGATAACATCTCCGACGAACTGGCTTCGATCTTCGATCCGTTCGGCAACGCGGTGCACACCGCGCTGTCGTTCGATCTGGTCGGGGAAGACGTGCTGGTGTCCGGCGCCGGCCCGATCGGCATCATGGCGGCGGCGGTGTGCAAACACGTCGGCGCCCGTCATGTGGTGATCACCGACGTTAACGAATACCGCCTGGAACTGGCGCGCAAGATGGGTGTGACCCGCGCGGTGAACGTCAGCAAGGAAAACCTCAGCGACGTGATGGCCGAGCTGGGCATGACCGAAGGGTTCGACGTCGGTCTGGAAATGTCCGGCGCGCCGCCGGCGTTCCGCACGCTGCTCAATGCGATGAACCACGGCGGGCGCATCGCCATGCTGGGCATTCCGCCTTCGGATATGTCGATCGACTGGAACCAGGTCATCTTCAAAGGGCTGTTTATCAAAGGGATTTACGGCCGCGAAATGTTCGAAACCTGGTACAAGATGGCTGCGCTGATCCAGTCCGGTCTGGATTTGAGCCCGATCATCACCCACCGATTCTCGATCGACGAGTTCCAGCAGGGCTTCGACGCCATGCGCTCCGGCAAGTCGGGTAAAGTGGTGCTGAGCTGGGATTAATCTCGGCAGACGTGACAAGGGCCGGAATTCCGGCCCTTTTTTTACGCTTGCGGTTTGGCTTGCGTCCAGTGCTGCCAATGACGCTTGATGAAGGTCACCGGCGGCGAGGTGGCGATGCTGTCGGCGATGACGCCCAGCGCGGTGCCGGCGTTGGTTTTTTCCTTCGGCGGTTTGACCTTGCACTGCTTGATGCCGCCGCTGAACGGGTTCTTCGGCTGCGGTTTTTGCGGTTTGACCTGCGGTGGGACGTAGCCGCCGTTGCCCTGCGGTTCGTTCAGCAGCGCGCTCGGCTTGACCAGCACGATATCGGCGGGCAGCGACGGCAGCATCTGCTGCAGCACCTTCACCGTCGCCGGGCGCGGGTGGCCGATGGCGATGGCGGAGCCGTTGCGCCGCGCCAATTCGACCGCGCGGTTGAACTGGCGGCGGATGTCGGCTTCGTTCGCGGTATCGTCGAGGAACACCTTGCGTTTGATCACCTTCACGCCGGTGCCGGCCGCGGCGCGGGTCGCCTGGCTGCTGCCGATGGTCATGCTGTCGAGGAAATACAGGCGGTAGCTTTCGAGCGCCTGCATCACTTTCTGCATGCCCGGCAGGCTGGAGGTCATGGCGCTGCCCATGTGGTTGTTCATGCCGACCGCGTAGGGCACGTTGTTCACCGCGTTGCGGATGATGCGCTGGATCTCGTCGCTGCTCATGGAAGGCTGCAGGGTATCGCGCTCCAGCGGCTGCTTGCTGAGCGGCGCCATCGGCATGTGGATCAAGACTTCGCGGCCCTGGCTGTGGGCGCGGGTGGCCATCAGGCGGGCATGCGGCGCGTTGGGCAACACCGCGACCGAGATCGCCGTCGGCATTTGCAGCACCGCGTTTTCTTCGTGAGGGCGGTAGCCCACGTCATCGATGACGATGGAGAGTTTTCCTGCCTGCGCAGCGTAAACCTGCAGCAGACAGCCTATTAACAGAGCTGTACGGGTTTTGACATAGCGCAAATCTATCTTCCCAACCACGGCAGTGGGTTAACCGCCTGTCCCTGACGACGGATTTCGAAATAGAGCGACGGCGTTCCCTGGCCGCCGCTGGTGCCGACCAGAGCGATCGGCTGGCCGGCGCGCACCTGCGCCCCGACGTTGACCAACGCGCTCTGGTTGTAGCCGTACACGCTCATGTCGCCTTTACCGTGTTCGACCACCACCATCAGGCCATAGCCTTGCAGCCAGTCGGCCAGCAGCACGCGGCCATCGGCGACGGCTTTCACTTCGCTGCCTTCGCGGGCTTCGATCACCATGCCTTTCCAGCGTAGCTCGCCCTGCTGCTGTTCGCCAAAGCCGTGCAGCGTGCGCCCGCGCACCGGCCACATCAGCTGGCCGGCCGGACGACCGAGGCCGCCGGTTCGCGCCATCAGCGAGCGATCGGCTTCGCTAGGTTTGTAGGTAGTGCCGGTTTTCTTCGCCTGCTGCTCCTTGATGCGCACCTGTTCGCGCACCTTGGCTGCTTCACGCGCTTCGCGTTCGGCGCGCGCACGGGCTTCGCGCTCCGCCCGGGCGATCTTGTCGCGCATGCGGGCTTCGTTCTGGCGCAGTTCCACCAGGCGTTGTTGGTCTTTTTCCAGCGAGGCTTCCAGCGCGGTCAGCGTTTTCTTGCGGGCGCCGCGCGCCTGCTCCAGCTTCTGCTGCTGCGTCTGTTGCTCGCCCAGTAAGGATTTTTGCTGGCCCTGTTTGGCCACCAGCGTGGTTTTTTGCTTCGCCAGCTCGGCGCGGGTCTGCTTCAGCTCTTCGATGGTTTTCTGACGCGCTTCGTTCAGATAGCCGAAATAGGCCAGAATACGTTCGCTGCGCTGGCTTTCTTCACCGCTGAGGATCAGCTGCACGGCGCTGTGCTGCCCTTGCCGGAAGGCGGCGTCGAGCTGTTTGGCGAGGAGGTTTTGTTGGGTTGATTGCTGCTTTTGCAGTTTGGCTATCGAGGCGTTCAGGCCGGCAATGTCCTTGCCCAACTGGGTGAGCGTGCTCTGGGTGTCGCGCAGCTGGCGGCTGGCCTGGGCGATGGTTTTTTCCTGCTGACGCAACTGATCCTGCAGCGAGCTGCGCTGCTGTTGCTGCTGCTTCACCGCCTTTTCTTTCTCGGCGATGCTCTGCTGGATGTCTTTCAGCTGGGATTTATTGTCCTCCGCCGCTTGGCCGGCGAGCGGCAACAGCAAGACGCCAGCGCAAAATACGCTGGCGCACATGGCGGTGAACGTCCTTGGCGCGGTGCGTTCAGGCAGCGGCCGGCTGCCTGCGTTTGCGCTTCGGGTTACCCTTGATAGTGCAAAAAACGCCTTCTCCCTCATGGAGAAGGATTATTCCACGATGAACAGCGGCTTACCAGTCATCTCTTGCGGGATTTCCATTCCCATCAGCGTTAACAGGGTTGGCGCGATGTCCGAAAGCTTGCCGCCTTCGACCGCCCGCGCCGGTTTACCGACGTAAATCAGCGGCACCGGCAGGCTGGTGTGGGCGGTGTGCGCCTGGCCGGTGGCCGGATCGCGCATCTGCTCGGCGTTGCCGTGATCGGCGGTGATCAGCAGCTGACCGTCGACGTCGCGCACCGCGTCAACCACCTGGGCGATGCAGGCGTCCAGCGTTTCCACCGCTTTGACCGCCGCTTCATACACGCCGGTATGCCCCACCATGTCGCCGTTCGGGTAGTTGCAGATAATGGCGTCGTATTTGCCGCTGCGGATGGCGCTCAGCAGCTTGTCGGTCAGCTCGGCGGCGCTCATCTCCGGCTGCAGATCGTAGGTGGCGACCTTCGGCGAGTTGACCAGCACGCGGTCTTCGCCCTTGAACGGCGCTTCCACGCCGCCGTTATAGAAGAAGGTGACGTGGGCGTATTTTTCGGTTTCCGAGATGCGCAGCTGGGTTTTGTCGTGCTTCATCAGCCATTCGCCGAAGGTGTTGGCCAGCGACGCCGGCGGATAGGCGCAGGCGGTCGCGATGTTGGCGGCGTATTCGGTCAGCATCACGAAATCGCCGAACTGCACCTGTTTGGCGCGCGGGAAACCGTCGAAATCCGCGTTCACGAAGGCGCGGGTGATCTGGCGCGCGCGGTCGGCGCGGAAGTTCATGAAGATCAACGTGTCGCCGTCCTGCATCGCGGCATCGGCCTCACCGGCGGCGCGGATCACGGTCGGTCTGACGAACTCGTCGTTTTCACCGCGCTGATAAGCGGCCTGCAGCCCGGCGATCGCATCCTCGGCCACGGCGTCGCCTTTGGCCGCGGTCAGCAGGTCATAGGCCAGCTGCACGCGATCCCAGCGGTTGTCGCGGTCCATCGCGTAGTAGCGGCCGATCAGCGAGGCGATGCGCCCGACGCCCAACGCGGCGAAGGCGTCGCGGCAGCGTTGCAGCGGGGCTTCGGCGCTGCGCGGCGGCGTGTCGCGCCCGTCGAGGAAGGCGTGCAGATAAACGGCTTTGGCGCCGCGTTGGGCGGCCAGCTTGATCATGGCCAGAATGTGCTCGTCATGGCTGTGCACGCCGCCCGGCGACAGCAGGCCCATGATGTGCACCGCCTTGCCGGCCGCTACGGCCTTATCGACCGCGGCGGTCAGCACCGGGTTGGCGAAGAAGTCGCCGTCGGCGATCGCTTTGTCCAGCCGGGTCAGATCCTGGTACACGATGCGCCCGGCGCCCAGGTTGACGTGGCCGACTTCGGAGTTGCCCATTTGCCCATCGGGCAGGCCGACATCCAGCCCGGAGGCGGCGATCAGCGTATGCGGCTGCTCCCGCCACAGGCGATCCATCACCGGAGTGCCGGCGTTCAGGATCGCGTTGTCCTGCCGCTCTTCACGGTGGCCGTAACCGTCCAGGATCACCAGAACCATCGGTTTTTTGTTGCTCGACATTGCATTGACCTCTTATGAACTTTTTAAGCTGCGAATAGCCATGCGCCCGCCGCAAGCATGGCTATTCACCCTCGAAAAACCGGCTGATTTTACATCGCCGCCGGCGATAAATAGCCCAAAGAGATCAAGGTTGCGGCGAATCGCGCGGGCTTTTATGCTCTGACGTCGGGAATTTCTCAGCGCAGCCCGCAGTTTCTGCAATCGCGCTTGCTTATTGGCTGTATTTGCCGCACTCGGCAGGTATACTCTGGAACCTTGACTTATTTATCCCTTAACTGACGGGAGTTGTTACACCCCATGCTGCAAGAAATTATGCCATTCGTAAGCAGACACCCTATTCTGAGCCTGGCTTGGATCGCTCTGCTGGTCGCCGTGATCGTCATGACCTTCAAAAGCCGTTTCTCCAAGGTCAAAGAGATCGCCCGCGGTGAAGCTATTCGTCTGATCAACAAAGAAGAAGCCGTGGTGGTCGACACCCGCAGCCGCGACGATTTTCGCCGTGGTCACCTGGCCAACGCCATCAACCTGACCGCCAGCGAAATCAAAAGCGGCAGCCTGGGCGAGCTGGAAAAACACAAAGCGCAGCCGATCATCGTCGTGTGCGCCAACGGCACCGCCTCCCGCGAGCCGGCGGAGAACCTGAGCAAGGCCGGTTTTGAAAAGGTGACTATGCTGAAAGACGGCATTTCCGGCTGGAGTGGAGAAAACCTGCCGCTGGTGCGCGGTAAGTAACCGTTTAACCTATTTGAGGTGGCAATCCATGGCTAACATTGATATCTACACCAAAGCGACCTGTCCGTTCTGCCATCGCGCCAAGGCGCTGTTGAACAGCAAGGGCGCGGCGTTTAACGAGATCGCCATCGACGGCGATAACGCCAAGCGTGAAGTGATGATCGAGCGCAGCGGGCGCACCACCGTGCCGCAGATTTTCATCGATGGCCGGCATATCGGCGGCTGCGATGATTTATATGAACTCGATGCTCGCGGCGGCCTGGATCCACTGCTTTAAGCAGCTTGCCGGTTCACCGAGTGTCAATAAGGACGTTTAACCAAGGGTATTACTCACATGTCAGAACAAAACAGCACCGAAATGGCTTTCCAGATCCAACGTATTTATACCAAGGACATCTCTTTCGAAGCGCCGAATGCGCCGCAGGTTTTCCAGCAGGAATGGCAGCCGGAAGTTAAACTTGATCTGGATACCGCGTCCAGCCAGCTGGCTGACGAAGTGTATGAAGTGGTACTGCGCGTAACCGTGACGGCGACCCTGGGCGAAGAGACCGCGTTCCTGTGCGAAGTGCAACAGGCGGGCATCTTCTCGGTAGCAGGCATCGAAGGCACGCAGCTGGCGCATTGCCTGGGCGCATACTGCCCGAACATCCTGTTCCCGTATGCGCGCGAGTGCATCACCAGCCTGGTTTCCCGCGGTACGTTCCCGCAGCTGAACCTGGCACCGGTCAACTTTGACGCGCTGTTCATGAACTATCTGCAGCAGCAGGCGGAAGGCGAAGGTGCCGCACCACATCAGGATGCCTGATGAACACCGTCAATGCTTCAATGACTGTCATCGGTGCCGGCTCGTACGGCACCGCATTGGCCATTACGCTGGCGCGTAACGGCCACACCGTGGTGCTGTGGGGGCATAACCCCGCGCAAGTTCAAACGTTGCAGCAAGATCGCTGCAATCAGGCGTTTCTGCCCGACGTTCCCTTCCCCGATACCCTGTTGCTTGAAGCCGATTTGGCGCGGGCGCTGGCGGCCAGCCGCGACGTGCTGGTGGTGGTGCCGAGCCACGTGTTCGGTGACGTGCTGCGCCAGCTGAAGCCGCATCTGCGCCCGGACGCCCGCATCGTGTGGGCTACCAAGGGGCTGGAAGCGGAAACCGGCCGGTTGCTGCAGGACGTAGCGCGTGAGGCGCTGGGCGAGGCGATCCCGCTGGCGGTGCTCTCCGGGCCGACGTTCGCCAAAGAGCTGGCCGCCGGCCTGCCGACGGCGATCGCGCTGGCGGCGACCGATGCGCAGTTCGCCGACGATCTGCAACAGCTGTTGCACTGCGGCAAGAGCTTCCGCGTCTACAGCAATCCCGATTTCATCGGCGTGCAGCTTGGCGGCGCGGTGAAGAACGTGATCGCCATCGGCGCCGGCATGTCCGACGGCATCGGTTTTGGCGCCAACGCCCGCACCGCGTTGATTACACGCGGGCTGGCGGAAATGAGCCGTCTGGGTTCTGCGCTGGGCGCCGATCCTTCGACGTTCATGGGCATGGCGGGGCTGGGGGATCTGGTGCTAACCTGCACGGACAACCAATCGCGCAACCGCCGCTTCGGCATTATGCTGGGGCAGGGCAAAGGCGTGCAGGAAGCGCAGGACAGCATCGGTCAGGTGGTCGAGGGCTATCGCAATACCAAAGAGGTGTTGGCGCTGGCGCAGCGGCACGGTGTGGAAATGCCGATCACCGAACAGATTTATCAGGTGCTTTACTGCCATAAAGACGCCCGCGAAGCGGCGCTGAGCCTGCTGGGGCGAGCCCGAAAGGACGAAAAACCCAGCGCGTGACATAAAACGATATGTCGGGGCAGCATGCTGACCCCGCTAATGACCTGGGCCGCTTCGCGCTACCGTGTGAAGCGGCTCGTTTGGCAAGGCAGAGAGGAATGTGATGTCGTCAGAAGAGTTGGAACAGGTCTGGAACAGCATTAAATCAGAAGCGCGAGCACTGGCTGATTGTGAACCGATGCTGGCCAGCTTTTTCCATGCGACGTTGCTCAAGCACGAGAACCTGGGCAGCGCGCTCAGCTATATGCTGGCCAACAAGCTGGCGACGCCGATCATGCCCGCCATCGCGGTGCGCGAGGTGGTGGAAGAGGCCTACAAGTCCGACAACCAGATGATCGTGTCGGCGGCGCGCGATATCCTCGCGGTACGGCTGCGCGACCCGGCGGTCGATAAATACTCCACGCCGCTGCTTTACCTGAAAGGGTTTCATGCGCTGCAGGCTTACCGCATCGGTCACTGGCTGTGGCAGCAAGGGCGGCAAGCGCTGGCTATCTACCTGCAAAATCAAATTTCCGTCGCCTTCGGCGTGGACATCCACCCGGCGGCGACCATCGGCTGCGGCATCATGCTCGACCACGCCACCGGCATCGTGATCGGTGAAACGGCGGTGGTGGAGAACAATGTCTCTATCCTGCAGTCGGTCACCCTGGGCGGTACCGGTAAAACCAGCGGCGACCGTCACCCGAAAATCCGCGAAGGGGTGATGATTGGCGCCGGCGCCAAAATTCTCGGCAATATCGAAGTGGGCAAGGGCGCGAAGATCGGCGCGGGCTCGGTGGTCTTGCAGGCGATACCGCCGCACACCACCGCCGCCGGCGTGCCGGCGCGCATCGTCGGGCGGCCGGAGAGCGATACGCCGTCGATGGATATGGACCAATACTTTAACGGCACCAATCACGGCTTCGAGTACGGCGACGGCATTTGAGCGCCGTCTGTGCAGCCATTCAGGGGGAGCTTCGGCTCCCCCTGTGTTTTTCAGGCGGCGGTCAGCCCTGTTTCGGGAAGTTGGTGATATCGGTGACGATGTCGTCGATCGCCGCCTTGACGTCATCCGCCGTGACCGGCGTGCTGTCGTTGTTGACGGTTTTGCCGTAGGCCTTGCGTACCACTTCCATCACCGTTTTACCGGTATCTTGGTCGATCAGCTCGCCTTCGATATACAGCGCGGTATTTTGCGTCCGGTGCCCGGTAGCAGCCATGGTGCTGGCGACCACGGCGGCGACCGGCACCACCTCATAGAATTTCATGTCTTCATTTTCGGCGGAAACGGCGGTGATGGCGAGCTTGGCCACCAGCACGCGCGAGCCCGTCGGGCTTGGCAGAATGGTGAAGCGGTTCTGCAGCGCGGTTTTGATCCGCTGGGTCGCGTAGGTCTTAATCTTGTTCAGCGTGTCCTGGCTGACGCGCGCCGTGGGTTTCTCCGCCGGGAAATAGACCACCGGTTGGAAATAGAGGCCGCGATAGTTGGATTCCTTGTAGCTTGGATCTATCCAGCGCAGCGTTTTATGGCCGCTTGGCGAGGTGGTTTCCTGCAGTTTGCTGTAATCGGACAAGAAGCCCGAATACTGCGACGTTTGGGTGACTTTGGACGAACAACCCGCCAGCAACAGGCCCGCTGCCAGAACCGCCATGGCAACGCTCAAGCGTTGTTTCTTCATATGGTTTCCTATGATGAGTGGTGATTACCCTTACAAAACATAGCGCATTATCTACGCCTCATCGGGCATTTTCGGGGCCGGGCGTGCCCTGCCGCGGCCTTTTTTCAGGATCGTGATGCACCGCCGGTTTTCGCCGCCAGCGCCGATGATAAGGCGGCGAGCAAGTCGTCCGCCTTGGCCAGCGTCTGGCGTTGCTCAGCTTGCCACCGGGGCAACAAGGGCCAGAGATCCGCCTGATGTTCTGCCTGCAGGCACCAGACCTCACGATCGTGCCAGTCGCCGAGGGCGCTTTGCGCCGCCTTGAGGCCCGCCATCGCGGCGGGAGAGAGGGGAAGGCGTCGCGGATAGGCTTCGGCCGCGTAGCGCAGGCGCTTTATCAGCAGCCGCAGGCGGTGGCGATCGTAGCCGGTATCGGCCAATGCCCGGCGCAATTGCTGTTGCTGGCGCTGCAGGCGTCGGTTCAGGCGGTGTTTGGCGCCGCGCCGCGCGGTGCGGCGGAAGCGGCGCGGCCAGGCGTGCAACAGCGAGGGAAAGTCGATGATCTGCGGATGGGCGAGCAGTTGACGGTAGCGGGCCTGAAGATCGCTCTGGCGCACGTTGGCCTGCCAATCCAGGCGATGGCGCGCCAGTTCGGCGATCAGCACCTCGAGATCGCGCAGCGGCGTCGTGAGCCTGCCCAACTCGGCGGCGGCCCGATCGAGCCGCGTTGCGCCGGGGCAGCCGCGCAACGGGCGCAGCAGGCTGCGAATGCGGCGCAGACAGACGCGCAAGTCGTGCAGCGCTTCGGTGTCTTGCGCCTGTTGCAGCCGCAACAGCGCCTCGTTCAGCGCCGGCTCAAGCCGGCGAAGCTGGGTGACAATATCTGCGACGAAAGCCATGTGCCGTGCTCTGGAGAGGATGACCCTTTCAGTATGGCGCGTCGCCGCGGATTACGCCTTGATCAGCGCGCCGGCATAGTCCAGCTGCCGCCAGGCCTCATACACGACCACCGAGACGGCATTCGACAGGTTCATGCTGCGGCTTTGCGCCTGCATCGGGATGCGGATTTTTTGCTGCGCAGGCAGCGCATCGAGGATATCGGCGGGTAACCCGCGCGTTTCCGGGCCGAACAGCAGGTAGTCGCCGGCCTGATAGCTGACGGCGCTGTGCGCCGGCGTGCCTTTGGTTGTGAGGGCAAACAGCCGTTGCGGCTTTTCGGCGGCGAGAAAGGCGGCGTAATCGGCATGACGGCTGACGCGGGTGAACTCATGGTAGTCCAGCCCGGCGCGGCGCAGGCGCTTGTCGTCCCACGGGAAACCCAGCGGTTCGATCAGGTGCAGGTTAAAGCCGGTATTGGCGCACAGGCGGATGATATTGCCGGTGTTGGGTGGAATTTCGGGTTCAAATAAAACGATGTTCAGCATGTTGCAGGCCCCTCGTGAACGAGGGGCGCAGGATAGCAAACTCTTACTGTTCTGTCTTAGTCGACAGACGTTGATGATGCAGCGGCAGCCACAGCACCAACCGCAGGCCGCCAAGCGGGCTGTCTTCGGCCTTCACCCAGCCGCGATGCTGGTTGATCGCCGCCTCGACTATTGCCAGGCCGAGGCCGGTGCCGCCGGATTCGCGGTCGCGCGCCTCGTCGGTGCGATAGAACGGACGGAAGATCTGCTCGCGGTCTTCGGCGCTGACGCCGGGGCCGTCGTCGTCAACCTGGATGGTCACGCCCTGATTGTCGGCGCTGAACGCCACGGCGATGCGGGTGTGCGAATAACGCAGGGCGTTGCGCACGATGTTTTCCAACGCGCTGTCCAGCGCGCTCGCGTTGCCGAACAGCGTCCATGGGCCGGGCGGCGCGGTGATCTCCAACTGCTTGCCCATCTGTTCCGCTTCGAAACGGGCGTTGTCCAGCACGTCGGCCCACAGTTCGTTGGCCTTCAGCTGCTCGCGCGCCAGCTCGCTCTTCTGCTGACCACGCGACAGCGCCAGCAGATCGTTGATCATCGAATCCAGCCGCTGCGCTTCGGTTTCGATGCGCGCCAGTTCGTGGCCTTCGCCGTGGCGGCGGCGCATCAGCGCGGTGGCCAGCTGCAGGCGCGTCAGCGGCGTGCGCAGCTCGTGCGAGATGTCCGATATCAGGCGTTGCTGAGCATTCATCATGCGTTCCAGCGCGCTGACCATCTGGTTGAAGCTGGCGCCGGTGGCCAGGAATTCCTGCGGGCCGGCCTCCAGTTCCGGATGCTGCTTCAGGTTGCCGCGCGCTACTTCATCGGCGGCGTTTTTCAGTTTGCGCGCCGGTTTCGCCAGGCTCCAGGCCAGCCACAGCAGCAGCGGAGCGCTGATCAACATGGTGACGATCAGCAGCAGCAGCGGCCGGTCGAACATCAGGTTGATGAAATCGGATTGCGGGCTGTTGGCGGGACGGATCAGGTACAGCTGGTAGTTGTCTTCGCCGTCGCGCACCGCGAACGGCCCTACCAGCTCGACGCGGCCGTACTTTTTCTTCTTCGGATGATCCGAGTTGTCGGATTGGCCGATGAAGTTGCGGACGATCTGCATTTCATTGCGCTGCGCGCCGATCACCCGGCCTTCGCTGGTGACCAGCAGCAGGCGTTGGCCCGGCGGCGCCCATTTGTCGATGGCGCGGAACAGGCGGCGCCACCACATCAAATCGTTGGCCGGATCGTTTTGCAACTCGGCCTCGACGTGCTGTTCCAGCATCAACCCCTGCCGCTGTTCGCTGTCGAGCAGCGAAGTCATTTGGCGGGAGTCGAGCTTAGGCACCATCAGCACCAACATTAGCACCAGGGCTAACGTGAACCAGAAAATGGCGAAGATGCGTGCCGTCAAGCTGTTGATCATGTTGCAGATACCATCAAATAACCACGCCCGCGCAGGGTTTTGAACCACGGATGCCCGTCTTTGCGATCCGGCAGCTTACGCCGCAGGTTGGAGATGTGCATGTCGATGGCGCGATCGAACGGTGTCAGGCGTTTGCCCAGCACTTCCTGGCTCAGCAGTTCGCGCGACACCACCTGGCCGAGATGCTGCGCCAGCAGGTAAAGCAGGGTGAATTCGGTGCCGGTCAGATCCAGCACTTGGCCGTCGAAGCTGGCCTCCTGGCGACCGGGGTTCAGCTGCAGGCCATCGACATCCAGCGTCGGGGCGCCGCTGTCGACCTGCTGCTGCTGTTCGCTCCAGTTGGAACGGCGCAGAATGGCGCGAATGCGCGCGACCAGCTCGCGATCGTTAAAGGGTTTCGGCAGGTAATCATCGGCACCCAGCTCCAGGCCCAGCACGCGGTCCAGTTCGCTGCCGCGCGCGGTCAGCATGATGACCGGCGTCTGGTGATGTTGGCGCAGTTCTTTCAGCGTATCGATGCCGTTTTTCTTCGGCATCATGATGTCGAGCAGCAGCAGATCGACGGAGCTGTCCAGCAGCGACAACGCCTGCTCGCCATCGTGCGCGACGACGATATTAAAACCTTCCATTTCAAGCAGTTCTTTTAACAGCGAGGTCAACTCGCGGTCGTCGTCAACTAACAGAATCTTGTTCATTATGATTTACCTCCAGACGCAAAATACGTCATCAACTGTTGCCATTCCATGACTTTACGTAGTTTTACATGCACTGACGCAGGTTTTCAGGTGTAGCGGTACACTGCTCCTCGTTGATTCGCAAAGTGAGAAAGCTTGAGGAGTTGAAATGCGTAAGGTGACCGCATTAGTTATGGCATCACTGCTGGCAATTGGTTCGACCGCTGCCTTCGCTGCCGACACTATACCGGACACAGCCCAACCTCCCGGCAACGACGCGATGACCCGAATACCCGGCCAACACCATATGTTCGACGGTGTCAGCCTCAGCGAACAGCAGCGCCAGCAAATGCGCGATTTGATGCGCCAGGCCCGGCACGATCTGCCTGGTGTCAATGTAGCTGAAATGGAAGCCATGCATAAACTGGTGACCGCAGAGAAATTTGACGAAGCCGCCGTGTATGCCCAGGCGGAAAAGATGGCCCAACAGCAGGTCAAGCGCCAGGTCGAGATGGCCCGGGTGCGTAACCAAATGTATAACCTGCTGACGCCAGAGCAAAAAAGTGTTTTAGACCAGAAACATCAGCAGCGTATGCAGCAGATGGAGCAACAAATTTCTGGTTTGCAGCAAGCTTCTGCCCAGAAGTGAAGTACGACTGAGTAGTCCCCTGTTTTTCCTTGCCATAGACACCATCCCTGTCTTCCCCGCCATGATGGCGGGGTTTTTTTTATCCGACATTTCGCTATATTGAGCGCCACACCTTTTGACCGGGATCCCTTGATGGAACAGCGCTATGCACGCCTGGTAAAGTCCGCTGCGTTGGCCGCTACCGCGCTGGCGTCGTCACTGCTGTTGATCAAAATCGTCGCCTGGTACCACACCGGTTCGGTCAGCCTGCTGGCGGCGCTGGTAGATTCGCTGGTCGATATCGCCGCCTCGCTGACCAACCTTCTGGTGGTGCGTTATTCGCTGCAGCCGGCCGATGCCGAGCATACCTTTGGCCACGGCAAAGCGGAGTCGCTGGCAGCGCTGGCGCAAAGCATGTTTATTTCCGGTTCCGCCCTGTTTTTGTTTCTCACCGGCTTCCAGCATCTGTATGCGCCGCAAACGCTGCGCGATCCCGGCGTTGGGGTCGTCGTGACGGTGATCGCGTTGATCAGCACCCTGATTCTGGTCACCTATCAACGTTGGGTGGTCAGAAAAACGCGCAGCCAGGCGGTGCGCGCAGATATGCTGCATTATCAGTCAGATGTCATGATGAATGGTGCTATTCTTATCGCTCTTGGGCTAAGCTGGTACGGCTTCCAGAGGGCGGACGCGCTGTTCGCGCTGGGCATCGGCGTTTACATCCTGTATAGCGCGCTGCGCATGGGCTACGAGGCGGTGCAGTCGCTGCTGGATCGGGCGTTGCCGGATGACGAACGCCAGGCGATTATCGAGGTGGTTTCCTCCTGGCCCGGGGTGAAAGGCGCGCACGATCTGCGCACGCGGCAGTCGGGGCCGACGCGTTTCATCCAACTGCATTTGGAGATGGAAGACACGCTGCCGCTGCGCGAGGCGCACCGGTTGGCCGATCAGGTGGAACAGGCGCTGCGGCACCGTTTTGCGGGAGCGGACGTCATCATTCACCTGGATCCGTGCTCCGTGGTGCCGCCGGGTAGGCAGGGGCATTGGGAGCTATAATCAGATAGAGGCACAGATCGAAGTATTATCATGAATATCTGAGTTAGCTCAGCGTGCCATGCGGTATTTTTACCGTTATATTGCGTGACTTGAATCAATTCAGCTGGGTGTTTTTGATATAATATCCAGCAATAAGCCGTAAAGCTGGTTTTCTGCAGCCGGAGAGGTTTCAAGACGATCGGCGGAGACAGAATTCTTAAGAAATTGCATCTACACAGTTCAGAGGTAGTCATGATCAAGAAAATCGGTGTACTGACGAGCGGCGGTGATTCGCCGGGTATGAACGCTGCAATCCGCGGCGTTGTGCGTTCTGCGCTTTCAGAAGGTCTGGAAGTTTTTGGTATTTACGATGGCTACCTTGGCTTGTACGAAGATCGCATGGAGCAGCTGGACCGCTATAGCGTGTCCGACATGATCAACCGCGGCGGCACCTTCCTCGGCTCTGCCCGCTTCCCGGAGTTCAGGGATGAAAACGTGCGCGCCAAGGCGATTGAAAACCTGAAGAATCGCGGCATCGACGCGCTGGTGGTGATCGGCGGCGACGGTTCCTACATGGGCGCCAAACGCCTGACGGAAGAAGGCTTCCCGTGCATCGGTCTGCCGGGCACCATCGATAACGACGTTGCCGGCACCGACTACACCATCGGTTACTTCACCGCGCTGGAAACCGTGGTGGAAGCGATTGACCGCCTGCGCGATACCTCCTCTTCGCACCAGCGTATCTCCATCGTGGAAGTGATGGGCCGTTACTGCGGCGATCTGACGCTGGCGGCGGCGATTGCCGGCGGCTGCGAATTCATCGTGCTGCCTGAAATCGAATTCAACCGCGAAGACCTGGTGTGCGAAATCAAGGCCGGTATCGCCAAGGGTAAAAAACACGCCATCGTGGCGATCACCGAGCACATCTGCGACATCGATGAGCTGGCGCGCCACATCGAGCAGGAAACCAAGCGTGAAACCCGCGCCACCGTGCTGGGCCACATTCAACGCGGCGGTTCACCGGTTGCCTACGACCGCATCCTGGCCTCGCGCATGGGCGCCTACGCCATCGAGCTGCTGCTGCAGGGCTACGGCGGCCGCTGCGTCGGTATCCAGAACGAAAAAATGGTGCACCACGACATCATCGACGCGATCGAAAACATGAAGCGTCCGTTCAAGGGCGACTGGCTGGAAACGGCGAAAAAACTGTACTGATACGCCGCTCACCGCACGACAAAAGAGCCTCCGCTTGCGGGGGCTTTTTGATGCCCGCCGGCGATATATTCCGTAATCATCTATCCCAAAATTTTTTATTCTTTAATTGCCGGGAAAGTTTCTGGCAGGCTCTGATGCTAAACCAACCGATTGAGGTTGCGCTTAATTTTCTGGGAGAGCCTGTCGATGCGTAAATGGGGTGTAGGTCTGACATTGGTGCTGTTGGCGTCCGGCGCCATGGCGAAGGATATTCAGTTGCTGAACGTGTCATACGATCCGACGCGTGAGTTCTATCAGGCTTACAACACGGCATTCAGCAAGCACTATCAGGCGGAAACCGGCGACAAGGTGACGGTGCGCCAGTCGCATGGCGGATCCGGCAAACAGGCGACCTCGGTGATCAACGGCATCGAGGCCGACGTGGTGACGCTGGCGTTGGCCTATGACGTCGACGCCATCGCCGAACGCGGGCGCATCGAGAAAGACTGGATCAAGCGCCTGCCGGACAACTCGGCGCCTTACACCTCGACCATCGTCTTCCTGGTGCGCAAAGGCAACCCGAAACAAATTCACGACTGGCCCGATTTGATCAAGCCGGGCGTGTCGGTGATCACCCCGAACCCGAAAACCTCCGGCGGCGCCCGCTGGAACTACCTGGCCGCCTGGGGCTACGCGTTGCACCACAACAACAACGATAAGGCCAAGGCGCAGGACTTCGTCAAAAACTTGTACAAGAACGTCGAAGTGCTGGATTCCGGCGCGCGCGGCGCGACCAACACCTTCGTTGAGCGCGGCATCGGCGATGTGCTGATCGCCTGGGAAAACGAAGCGCTGCTGGCGGAGAAAGAGCTCGGCAAAGACAAGTTCGAGATTATTACGCCGAGCGAATCGATCCTGGCCGAACCGACGGTGTCGGTGGTGGATAAGGTGGTCGATAAACGCGGTACCCGCGACGTGGCGACCGCCTACCTGAAGTATCTGTATTCGCCGGAAGGGCAGACCATCGCGGCGCAGCACTATTACCGTCCGCGCGATGCGGCGGTGGCGGCCAAGTTTGCCGGGCAGTTCCCGCAGCTGAAGCTGTTCACCGTGGATGACACCTTCGGCGGCTGGACCGAAGCGCAGAAGGTGCACTTCGCCACCGGCGGCGTGTTCGATGAGATCAGCAAACGCTGATGCCGGTTGAGCGGCAATAAAAAACCCCGGCAAGCCGGGGTTTTTTTATGGCAGGCCTAAGGGAATCAGGCTTTTTTCGCTGCGGCAGCGGCTTTGACGATCACGGCGAAAGCGTCGGCTTTCAGCGAGGCGCCGCCAACCAGCGCGCCGTCGATGTCCGGCTGAGAGAACAGCTCCGCGGCGTTCTTGTCGTTCACCGAACCGCCGTACTGGATGATGATTTCAGCGGCAACCGCGGCATCGTGCTTGGCGATGTGGTCACGGATAAATTTGTGCACGGCCTGCGCCTGCGCAGGGGTAGCGGATTTGCCGGTGCCGATGGCCCAGACCGGCTCATAGGCGATCACGGTGCCTTTCATCGCCGGTGCGCCCAGCGTTTTCAGCACGGCGTCGATCTGGCGCGCGCACACTTCTTCGGTTTTGCCCGCGGCGTTTTCCGCTTCGGTTTCACCGATGCACAGCACCGGGATCAGGCCGGCTTCTTTCAGCACGGCGAATTTCTCGGCGATGACTTCGTCGCTTTCTTTGTGGTAGGTGCGGCGCTCGGAGTGGCCGATGATGATGTACTGGGCACCGACGTCTTTCAGCATGTTGGCGGAAACTTCACCGGTGAAGGCGCCGGACAGGTTAACGTCCACGTTCTGCGCGCCCAGCGCGATGCGGCTGCCGGCCAGCGCGTGCTTGGCCTGATCCAGATACATCACCGGCGGGGCGATGGCGACGCCACAGCCGTCAACGCTGCTCAGCTCATTGCGCAGGCCGGCGATCAGTTCGTTGACCATGTGGGTGCTGCCGTTAAGCTTCCAGTTACCCATAACTAATGGATGACGCATGTTTTTTCCTCCAACTAGGGAACGCGAGAGTCGAAATGACAACTGCCGGACCGGCAGTTTACCTGCCCAACAGTATAGAGATCATTAAGCGCGAAGGCTTTGCTTTTCGTCATTAAATGCCGCGCCGTTACGGCTCGGAAAGCGCCAGCTTAATCGGTTCAACCGCGAAGGTTACGCCTTTATCGCCGTTGTCCGAAACGACATAGCGAATGGCGCCGACCTGCTGTTGGTAAAAGCGCGATCCTTTGCCTTTTTCCAGCAGGCTGTTCACCTTGTTCTGGCTCTGTTCCACCGTCAACGCCGGTTCGAACTGGCGCATCAGCGCCGCCATGTAGCTGATGGCGATGGCGCGCGCGGCTTTTTCTTCATTGGCCTGCTGCAGCGGCAGGTGAGTGATCTGCAACGTTTTGATTTTACCGGTGCCTTTCTCCAGCGCGGTGGAGGCGTACAGGTTTTCGTTGAGTTTGCTGGCGGCGCGCGTCAGCAGCGGCGAATCGTCTTCGGCGGCGGGAATGGCGCGGAATTCGCCAATCGGCAGCTTCGGGTTGTCGCGGTTGTATTTTTCGCGGAATTTGACCACCGTCAGATCGAACGTCGGCGCCCCGGCCAGCAGGTAAGGTGCGGCGGGCGTCGCTTCGGTGGGCGGCGGATCGGCCCAGGCGCTGGCGGCCGCCTGCAGCAGGCAGGCGATGACGAGGGTTTTTCTCAGCATGGCGTATGGCATCAAGGACAAAGATGGCTCCGATTAAAGCGATAACCCGCGGGGCTTGTCAAAGATCCCACGCCATTATCGGTTCGCTGACGAGAAAGCTGTGCGGCGCACCGCGTTATGCAAGGCGGAAAACTCGGCCCGGCAGCGCCTATGTTACACTGCGGCGCAGAATATGGGCAGGCTTAGAGCGCAGGAATCGATGACGTTACAACAGTGGTGTTTTTCTTTTAAGGGCCGCATCGGGCGGCGCGACTTCTGGATTTGGATGGGGCTGTGGTTGGCGCTGATGGCGGCGGCGTTTACGCTGGCCAATTATCAGCTGATCGCCATCCAATCCATCGCCTTCTTTATCGTGGCGTTGCTGTGGCCGACGGCGGCGGTGCTGGTCAAGCGCCTGCACGATCGCAACAAGGCCGGCTGGTGGGCGCTGCTGCTGATCCTGGCGTGGATGCTGGCGGCGGGGAACTGGCAGATGCTGGCGCCGATCTGGCAATGGGGCGTCGGGCGTTTCATTCCGACGCTGATTATCGTGATGATGATGATCGATCTGGGTGCCTTCGTCGGCACGCCGGGGGATAACCGGTTCGGCCCGGAAGCCGAACCGGTGAAGTTCCGCTGATCCCCTTCGGGTTACCAGTAGTGTTCGCTGGTGATGTGGCCCGGCTTGCGGCGCAGGTGCTTGCGCATCTGGCGGTGGTCTTTCAGCGTTTGCTGGGTGTCCCGCACCATTTGTGGGTTGCCGCACAGCATCACGTGGCTGGTTTCGGCGTCGATGGTCAAGCCGATCGCCGCTTCCAACCGGCCGTCCTCGATCAGCGCCGGTACGCGGCCGGTCAATGAACCGGGCGCCTCTTCGCGGCTGACGACAGTCTGGATGCGCAGCTTGCCGTTGTAGCGCTGCTGCAGTTGCTGCATCAGCGGCAGGTAGCTCAGGTCACGCGCAAAGCGCGCGGCGTGCACCAGCACCAGGTTGTTGAAGCGCTCCAGCCCGATGCCCTGCTGCAGAATCGATAAATAGGGGCCGATGGCGGTGCCGGTCGCCAGCATCCACAGCGTGTCGCAGTCGGGCACCTCGTCCAGCACGAAGAAGCCGGCGGCTTCTTTGGTTACCATCACGTCCGAGCCCGGCTGCAGTTGATTGAGGCGCGGGCTCAGTTTGCCTTCCGGCACGGTGACCAGATAGAACTCCAGATTGGCGTCGTCGGGGGCATTGACGTAGGAGTAGGCGCGCTGCACCCGTTCGCCGTCGATCTCCAGCGCCAGCTTGGCGAATTGCCCGGCGGTGAAAGGATCGATGGGGGCATTGACCACCAGGCTGAACAGCCCGTCGGTCCATTGTTTTACCTGCGTAACCTTGCCGTTTACCCATTCAGCCATACTCTAAAGCTCCCGTGGTCGAATCAAATAAGCACAATGTCGTGAGCCGGAAATGGCGTGCGCGGTGCACTCTACCCGGTAGTCGTTGCCGAACAGGCGGTGAAACAGCTGCAGCTCGGAATTGCACAGGCTGCTGCAGCTGGAGCTGGCCACGCCGATCGGGCAGTGGTTTTCCACCAGCAGCGCGCCGAGCGGGTGGTCGAGCAATTCAGCCATGTAACCGTCATGTTGCCGCAGGCGCACCAGTCGGGCTAACCGATCTTGGTGGCTACGCTCGGCGGACAGCTCTTCGGCATAACGCAGATAAAGCTGCTCTTCGCGCGCGCTGAGCAACGGTTCCACCCCGGCGCCGCCAAACAGCTGCAGCGCGGATGCCCGCAACCGCTCCTGGTCGGCGGCCGTAAAGGCATGCCCTCGCTCGGTCAGCGACCAGTAGCGCGTCGGGCGGCCGACCTTGCTGCGCGCTTCTTCGTAACAAACCAACTCACGTTTTTCCAGGGATTGCAGATGTTGTCGGATGCCCATCGGCGTGATGTCCAGACGCTCCGCCAGCATTTTGGCCGAGTGCGGGCCGAGAGCCTTTAACTGCAATAAAATCAGCTCAGGTGTTTTCATGAACCAAATCCCTATGGTGTTATTTTATTTCAAGTTGATGAAAAGGATTATCGATTAAATGCTAAAGCGCGGCTACTGCAAGGGCGCTGTTTTTAACTCCAAAGCGTTAGACGTACAGTTTAATTTACGAGCCTGGTCGGGTTTGCTGCCAGTGTGACCTGGATCAATATCTGCCTGAAACTCGCTAAAAAAATCAGATTTGATTAGTTTATGCCGCCATAGAGGGCTGCTCGCCGTTCTGGCTGCTGCAACGGCCATTCCGGGACGCTGTGACGAGTTGAAACGTTAACGAAGATAATGAGAAAACTAGAGAATTTTCACCTGCTGGTGATGCTTATCCTGTTGGTCGCCGTCGGCCAGATGGCGCAAACCATTTATGTTCCCGTTATTGCTGATATCGCCCACGATCTGTCGGTTCGCACCGGCGCCGTGCAACGGGTGATGGCGGCGTATCTGCTGACCTACGGTTTCTCCCAGCTGATTTACGGGCCGATATCGGATCGTATCGGGCGTCGTCCGGTGATCCTGACCGGCATGATGATCTTCCTGATCGGCGCGCTGGGCGCGCTGCTGTCCACTAACCTGACGATGCTGGTCGCCGCCAGCGCCATTCAGGGCATGGGCACCGGCGTGGCGGGCGTGATGGCGCGCACCATGCCGCGCGATCTGTATGCCGGCACCGCGCTGCGCTATGCCAACAGCCTGCTGAATATGGGGATTTTGGTCAGCCCGCTGCTGGCGCCGGTGATCGGCGGCGCATTGGCGATGGTGTTCGGCTGGCGTGCCAGCTACGCCTTCCTGCTGGCGCTGTGCGCCTGCGTCGCTTTCGCCATGTTCCGCTGGCTGCCGGAAACCCGCCCGGTGCAAACGGAAAAACGCCGCATGCTGGCCAGTTTCCGCCAGCTGCTGGCTGACAGCACCTTCAGCTGCTATCTGGTGATGCTGATCGGCGCGCTGGCGGGCATTGCGGTATTCGAGGCCAGCTGCGGCGTGTTGATGGGCGGCGTGTTGGGGCTGAGCGGTCTGACCGTCAGCATCCTGTTCATTCTGCCGATCCCGGCGGCGTTTTTCGGTGCCTGGTACGCCGGGCGCGACGGCAAGACCTTCCACACGCTGATGTGGCATTCGGTGATTAGCTGCCTGCTGGCGGGGGCGATGATGTGGATCCCGGGCTGGTTCGGCGTGATGAACATCTGGACGCTGATCGTGCCGGCCGCGCTGTTCTTCTTCGGCGCCGGCATGCTGTTCCCGCTGGCGACCACGGGGGCGATGGAGCCGTTCCCTTACCTGGCCGGCGCGGCGGGCGCATTGGTGGGCGGCATGCAGAATATGGGATCGGGGCTTGCGACCTGGCTTTCCGCCATGCTGCCGCAAACCGGGCAGTTCAGCCTCGGATTGCTGATGTTCGCGATGGCGCTGTTGATCTTGCTGTGCTGGTGGCCGCTGTCCAACCGGATGCAACATCAGGGGCATACCGCATAACGACAGGGCGCCATTCGGCGCCCTCATGCAGTTGACAAAGGGGGGAAAAAGCGTGATTTTTCCCCCTTTGTGGTTATCAGCCGAAAATCAATAAATTGATTTTCCTGGTTTTCTATTCGTTGCTCTCTGCCAACTCGGCAAGGTCATGAGGTTTGTCATCAATCATCAGGGCGCCATTCGGCGCCCTGTTTCGTTACAGCAAAAACTCGTGCAGCGCCGGGTCTTTACGATCCAGATAGTGGGTTGAACGGATGCGGCGGATGGTGCGCGACTTGCCGCGGATCAGCAACGTTTCGGTCGTGGCCATATTGCCCTGGCGGCTGATGCCCTCCAGCAGATCGCCCTTGGTGATGCCGGTGGCGGAGAAGATCACGTTGTCGTTGTGCGCCATCTGATCCAGACGCAGCGCCTGACCGGCTTCGATACCCATCTCCCGGCAGCGCGCCAGCTCCTGTTCGCCGATGCGGCGGTTCTCGGCACTGTCGCCTTTCACCTCATGGCGCGGCAGCAAACGCGCCTGCATGTCGCCGTCCAGCGCGCGGATCACCGCGGCTGAGATCACTCCTTCCGGCGCGCCGCCGATGCCGTACATCACATCGACCTCGCTTTCCGGCATGCAGGTGAGAATGGAGGCCGCCACGTCGCCGTCAGGAATGGCGAACACCCGCACGCCGAGCTGCTGCATCTGCGCGATGACGCCGTCGTGGCGCGGTTTGGCCAAGACAATCACCGTCAGCTGCGACAGCGGTTTGCCCAGCCGGGCGGCGACGTTCTGCAGGTTCTCCGCCAGCGGCAGGTTGAGATCGATGGCGCCGCGCGCCGCCGGGCCGACCACCAGCTTCTCCATGTACATGTCCGGCGCGTGCAGGAAGGTGCCGCGATCGCCCACCGCCAATACCGCCAGCGCATTGGACTGGCCCATGGCGGTCATGCGGGTGCCTTCGATCGGATCGACCGCGATGTCGACCGCGTCGCCCTGGCCGGTGCCGACCTGTTCGCCGATATACAGCATCGGCGCTTCGTCGATCTCGCCTTCGCCGATCACGATGCGCCCATCGATATCCACGTTGTTAAGCATGATGCGCATGGCGTGGACCGCCGCGCCGTCGGCGGCGTTCTTGTCGCCGCGTCCCAGCCATTTGTAGCCCGCCAGCGCGGCGGCTTCGGTAACGCGGGAAAATTCGATGGCTAATTCACGTTTCATGGCAAACCTGTCTGTGAGAAAGGGAAGAAAATATCGGCAAAGTCTATCACAGCGCGGCGGCAGCGGGGCGGGGCAAAAAAAAGCGCCGCCCGCAGGCAGCGCAATTTGGGGGGTAACGACAAGGCTGGGTTTAGTCGTGCTCTTCCCACGCCTGAGCGCGAGCCACCGCTTTTTTCCAGCCGCCGTAGCGGTAGTTGCGTTCGGTGGTTTCGATGCTTGGGCGGAATTCGCGTTCAATCACCGCTTTGCTCTTCACTTCATCCAGATCGTTCCAGTAGCCGATGGCCAGGCCCGCCAGGAACGCGGCGCCCAGCGCCGTCGATTCACGCACTTCGGGGCGTTCTACGCGAGTGCCGAGAATATCGGACTGGAACTGCATCAGGAAGTTGTTGGCGACCGCGCCGCCGTCCACGCGCAGCGATTGCAGGCGGGTGTTGGCGTCGGCCTGCATAGCGTCCAGCACGTCACGGGTCTGGAAAGCGATGGATTCCAGCGTAGCGCGGATGATGTGGTTGCTGTTGGCGCCACGGGTCAGCCCGAAGATGGCACCGCGGGCGTACGGATCCCAGTATGGGGCGCCCAGGCCGGTGAAGGCCGGCACCACATAGACGCCGTTGCTGTCTTTCACCTTGGTGGCGAAGTATTCGGAGTCGGCGGCGTCGCTGATCAGTTTCAGCTCGTCGCGCAGCCACTGGATAGACGCACCGCCGATGAACACCGCGCCTTCCAGCGCATAGTTCACTTCGCCGCGCGGGCCGCAGGCGATGGTGGTCAGCAGGCCGTTTTTCGAACGCACCGCTTCTTTGCCGGTGTTCATCAGCAGGAAGCAGCCGGTGCCGTAGGTGTTCTTCGCCATGCCCGGTTGAACGCACAGCTGGCCGTACAGCGCCGCCTGCTGGTCACCGGCGATACCGGCGATAGGAATACGCGTACCGCCCTTACCGCCGATGTTGGTCTGGCCGTACACCTCGGAGGAAGGACGGACTTTCGGCAGCATGGCGCGCGGGATATCCAGCACTTCCAGCATGCGTTCATCCCAGTCCAGCTCGTGGATGTTGAACATCATGGTGCGTGAGGCGTTGGTGTAATCGGTGACGTGTACGCGTCCCTGGGTCATTTTCCACACCAGCCAGGTGTCGACGGTGCCGAACAGCAGTTCGCCGCGCTTGGCGCGCTCGCGGGCGCCTTCGACGTTGTCCAGGATCCACTTCACCTTGGTGCCGGAGAAGTACGGGTCAACCACCAGGCCGGTATTGTGACGGATGTACTCTTCCAGGCCGTCGCGTTTGAGCTTCTCGCAGATGTCGGCGGTGCGGCGGCACTGCCAGACGATGGCGTTGTAAATCGGCTTGCCGGTCTCTTTTTCCCAGACGATGGTGGTTTCGCGCTGGTTGGTGATGCCGATGCCGGCGATCTGATCGGAACTGATGTCGGCTTTCGCCAGCACTTCTACCAGCGTCGAACTTTGCGACGCCCAGATTTCCATCGGGTCGTGCTCAACCCAGCCGGCCTTGGGATAGATCTGCGGGAATTCGCGCTGCGATACCGCAACGATGTTGGCGTCGTGATCGAGCACGACGGCGCGTGAGCTGGTGGTCCCTTGGTCGAGTGCGACGATGTATTTTTTTTCTACAGTCATGGTAATTATCCTGCTGTTGTTAACCGTGTAAAACTGCACCCATCATGCTTTGCGCTGCTGGGTCTTGGCGTCGGGCTCTTCTTCCGTCACGCAGACGTCGCACGGCAGGTGGCGGCCAATCAGCGCGCGGTAACCGAAAGCGCCCAGGCCACAGCCGACGATAGGGGCGAAGATCGGTACCAGGAAGTACGGGATATCGCGTGCGCCGGTGAAGGCGACTTTGCCCCAGCCGGCCAGGTAGGCGAACAGTTTCGGCCCGAAGTCACGCGCCGGGTTCAACGCAAAGCCGGTCAATGGTCCCATGGAGGCGCCGATCACGGCAATCAGAATACCGATCAGCAGCGGCGCCAGCGGGCCGCGCGGGATGCCGTTGCCGTCGTCGGTCAGCGCCAGGATCAGGCACATCAGAATGGCGGCGATCACCATTTCTACCAGGAAGGCCTGGCCGACGGAGATATGCGCGTTAGGGTAAGTCGAGAAGATGCCGGCCAGCTCGAGGCTTTCGTTGCTGCCGCGCACCATGTGGTGAGCCGCTTCGAAGTCGAAGAACAGGTTGTAGTACAGCCCATAGACCAGGGCGGCGGCGCAGAAGGCACCGGCGATCTGCGCAATGATGTAAGGCACCACTTTGCGCCCGTCGAAGCAGGCGAACAGCCACAGAGCGAGGGTGACCGCGGGGTTGAGATGCGCGCCGGAAATGGCGGCGGTCAGATAGATGGCCATGGCGACGCCCAGGCCCCAAATGATGCTGATTTCCCACTGGCCGAAGCTGGCGCCCGCCAGTTTCAGCGCGGCAACGCAGCCTACGCCAAAGAAGATCAGCAGCGCCGTGCCGAGGAACTCGGCGATGCACTGGCCTTTTAATGTCGGACTGGTGGTTTGGCTCATAATGTTGTTGTCCTGCAAAACGGCGGTTGTTGGTTTATAGGCTCAGTTAGGTATACATCTGACCTATGGGCACAGTTTTTTTCATCTCGTCCAATTATTGAATGAGGACGTGATGTAAATTTATCGTTAACGAACATAAACGAGAAATAGCGAAATCAAAATGTGTGTAGCTCGTCATAAAATTGAGCGATTTCGCGTCGTTTAGTGTTCTTTCTGAGCCATAAAAGTGTGATCTGACCAGTGGTTTGGCGAGGGGCGTTAACAACTCGCGGCGGCGGCGGCGGGGATTTTCAGTTTTTGCTGATGGCGGAGGCAGGAAAATTGCAACAGACTGCGCGATGATCCGGTATGTTGCTAGACAGGCGGAGACTGGCTACTTACAATCGTTTTTAACGAATCGAGACTGGCGCGCCTTCCATAACGGCGCGCGTCACTGAGCGCGATGCAATATTCGCAGTAGCTGCAGCCGACGTTGCGGCCGCTACTTATAGATGTACGCCTTGCTATCATGAGGGGACTGAAGCATGTCATTTGAAGTATTTGAGAAACTGGAAGCAAAAGTACAGCAGGCGATTGATACCATCACCTTGTTGCAGATGGAAATTGAAGAGCTGAAAGACAAAAACAACTCTCTGTCGCAGGAAGTTCAGGCTGCCTCCGGCAACCACGAAGCGCTGGTGCGCGAAAACCAACAGCTGAAAGAAGAACAGCACGTATGGCAAGATCGCCTGCGCGCTCTGCTGGGCAAGATGGAAGAGGTCTGATTCCTCACGCCAGGCAGCAACGAAAAGGGCGCCTGCGGCGCCCTTTTTCATGACCGAAAATCACTCGATGTCGAGCGGGTCTTCGGAGAGGATGATGCCGGTGTTGTCGGCATACAGGTGATCGCCGGAGAAGAAGGTGACGCCACCGAAGTTGACGCGGATATCGCTTTCCCCCACGCCTTCGCTTACCGCGCCCGCCGGGATCGCCGCCATCGCCTGAATGCCGATGTCGAGTTCTTCCAGATCGTCCACCTGACGCACCGCGCCGTACACCACGATGCCTTCCCATTCGTTCTGGGCGGCCAGGCGCGCCAGTTCGGCGTTGATCAGCGCCCGGCGTACCGAACCGCCGCCGTCGACCAACAGCACGCGGCCGCGGCCGTTTTCTTCAAGCAGATCGAACAACAGGCCGTTATCCTCAAAGCATTTCACCGTGGTGATCTGCCCGCCAAATGAAGTACGCCCGCCAAAATTGGAGAACAGAGGTTCAACAACGTTCACCTCTTCATGATAGATGTCGCAAAGTTCGGAAGTATCGTATTTCATAGGATTTTACGTCTGTTTGCCGCTGGAATGTTCAGTATATCCCTTTATTCGCCCTGTTGGCAAAATCATCAGTTTTTAACTGAGCGCCACGCCGATGGCGAACAGCAGGTTGGCCAGCAACGCCGCCTTGACCATGTGCTCCAGCATCGGCCGCATGCCGACCGGCGTCGGATCGCGCAGTACGCGCAGGCCGTGGCGCACCAGCAGCGGGATCGCCAGCACGAACAGCCAGCCCCACGGGCTGTGGAGATTGAACAGCGTAAACAGCGCGAAACACAGCACCGCGCCGCCGAGCAGCAGGGCATGGTAAATGCGCGCCTTGTGCGGGCCGAGACGCACTGCCAGCGTGTTCTTGCCGTTTTCGCGATCGCTCTCGATATCGCGCAGATTGTTGATGTTGAGCACCGCCGTCGCCAGCAGGCCGCAGGCGGTGGCCGGCAGCATCACGACGCTGTCGAAGGTGTGCGTTTGCAGATAGTAGGTGCCGGCTACGCTCAGCCAGCCGAAGAATACCAGCACCGAGATGTCGCCCAGCCCCAAATACCCGTAGGGCTTGTTGCCGACGGTATAGGTGATGGCGGCCACGATAGACAGCCCGCCCAGCACCAGGAAGCCCACCACGTCGCTGGGTTGCTCGCAGGCGACGGCGATCAGCGAACAGCCGGCGAGGGCGATCAGCACCACCGTCACCACCAGCGCCCGTTTCATCTGCGCCTGGGTGATCATGCCTTTTTGCATGCCGCGCAATGGCCCGATGCGATCTTCTTTGTCGCTGCCTTTGACGGCATCGCCGTAGTCGTTCGCCAGGTTGGAGAGGATCTGCAGCAGGCCGGCGGTCAACAGCGCCAGCAGCGCCACTTCGGGTTTCAGGCTGCCGTGCCAGGCGGCAATTGCCGAACCGACCACGATGGAGGCAAAGGCCAACGGCAGGGTGCGGGGGCGTAGACTTTCCAGCCAGGCGGAGATCGGGGTGGTGGGGGTCGATGAGCTCATGTTTCGCTTCTGTCAGTAAGTTGCGGTGTCCGTTAGAAATAATTGTGGGAGGCAATGCCTCCCACACAGATGACTGACAAGACAAAGATTGAGCGATTATAGGATAAAACGACTCAAATCTTCATCCGCCACCAGTTCATCCAGATGACTGCGCACGTAATCCGCATCAATTGTAATGGATTGGCCATTAATTTCACTCGCCTCGTAGGAAATATCTTCCATCAGACGCTCAAGCACGGTGTGCAGACGACGCGCGCCGATGTTCTCGGTGCTTTCGTTGACCTGCCACGCGGCTTCGGCGATGCGGCGGATGCCGTCGGCGGTGAACTCGATGTTGACGCCTTCGGTGCCCATCAGCGCTTTGTACTGCTCGGTCAGCGACGCGCTCGGCTCGGTCAGGATGCGCTCGAAGTCTTCGGTGGTCAGCGCCTGCAGCTCAACGCGGATCGGCAGACGGCCCTGCAGTTCCGGGATCAGATCCGACGGATTGGCGGTCTGGAACGCGCCGGAAGCGATGAACAGGATGTGGTCGGTCTTCACCATACCGTGCTTGGTGGACACGGTGCAGCCTTCCACCAGCGGCAGCAGATCGCGCTGCACGCCTTCGCGCGAGACGTCCGGGCCGGAGCTCTGGCCGCCGCGCTTACAGATTTTGTCGATCTCGTCGATAAACACGATGCCGTGCTGTTCAACCGCTTCGATCGCCTGCTCTTTCAGCTCTTCCGGGTTCACCAGCTTGGCGGCTTCTTCTTCCACCAGCAGCTTGAAGGCTTCTTTGATCTTCAGCTTGCGCGGTTTTTGCTTCTGGCCGCCGAGGTTCTGGAACATCGACTGCAGCTGGTTGGTCATCTCTTCCATGCCCGGAGGCGCCATGATTTCCACGCCCATCGGCGCGGCGGCCAGATCGATTTCGATCTCTTTGTCATCCAGCTGGCCTTCGCGCAGTTTCTTGCGGAATGCCTGGCGGGCGGCGGACGGTTCCTGGCCTTCTTCCGGCTGGCCCCAGTTGTTTTTGGCCGGCGGGATCAGCACGTCGAGAATGCGCTCTTCGGCCAACTCTTCGGCACGGGTGCGGTTTTTCTCGATCGACTGCATGCGCACCATTTTGATGGCGGCATCGGTCAGATCGCGGATGATGGAGTCCACTTCTTTGCCCACATAGCCCACTTCGGTGAACTTGGTGGCTTCAACCTTGATGAACGGCGCGTTGGCCAGCTTCGCCAGACGGCGGGCGATTTCGGTTTTACCGACGCCGGTCGGGCCGATCATCAGAATGTTTTTCGGGGTCACTTCGTGACGCAGCATCTCGTTGAGCTGCATCCGGCGCCAGCGGTTGCGCAGGGCAATGGCGACAGCGCGTTTGGCCTTGTTTTGGCCAATGATATAGCTGTCCAGTTCGCTGACGATCTCGCGCGGGGTCATTTCAGACATGGTATTCGATCCTTACGCTTTGGAAGGCAATTCTTCAATGGTGTGGAAATGGTTGGTGTAAATACAGATGTCGCCGGCGATGTTGAGGGATTTCTCAACGATGTCGCGGGCGCTCAGCTCGGTATTTTCCAACATGGCGCGGGCTGCGGCCTGAGCGTAAGGGCCGCCGGAGCCGATGGCGATCAGATCGTTTTCCGGCTGCACCACATCGCCGTTGCCGGTGATGATCAATGAAGCGGTTTCATCGGCGACCGCCAGCAGCGCTTCGAGCTTGCGCAGCATGCGGTCGGTGCGCCAGTCTTTCGCCAGCTCGACGGCGGCTTTCACCAGGTGGCCCTGATGCATTTCCAGTTTGCGTTCAAACAGTTCAAACAGCGTGAAGGCGTCAGCGGTGCCACCGGCGAAACCGGCGATCACTTTGTCGTTATACAGGCGACGCACTTTCTTGACGTTACCCTTCATCACCGTATTACCCAGGGTTGCCTGGCCATCACCACCGATGACGACCTGGCCGTTGCGGCGTACGCTTACAATTGTTGTCACGAGCAGACCCTCGTTAAAGACGGAAAGAAGCCCCCGCAGCGCCTGCTTTCGCAGACGCTACGAGGCATATTGAGAGTATAGATGGGGGGGGATTGACGCTTTTCAACCCCCAACGGAGAGGGGAATGCAACTCGACATGCCGACGCCCTTCAGGCGCGAAAGGGTTTTGTCCGCGGCGGCGCGGCTGCTGTACGGGCCGAGCACCACGCGATTCCAACCGCCGCCGGCGGTGATGCGGCTCTCGATGCCTTCGAACGCCAGGCGCGCACGCACGGATTCAGCCTGATCGGTGGCGCGGAACGAACCGCATTGCACCATCCACTTCTGTTTTGATTCTGGTTTGGTTTCCTGCTTGGCCGTTTCCTGTTTCACTTCCGGTTTGGGCTCCGGTTTCGGTTGCGGCTTCGGCTCAGGCTGTTTCACCTGTACCGGTTGCTGGGTAGTCGGTTTTGGCTGCGGGTGCGGCTGCACCGGCGCGGTGGTGGCCCCGTTGTTGAACGGGTTGCGCGGCGGCTGGCTGACCTGCTGCTGTTGCTGCACCGGCTGCTGCTGCATTTGCTGTTGTTGCATCTGCTGCTGCTGGCGAGTGCTGCGCGCGTTGGCCTGGCCCGGATCGTTATACGGCACTTCGTTCAGCTGCGTCGGGCGCTGCTGCATGTCGGCCTGCATCTGTTCCAGCAGTTGCCGCTGTTCGGCGGTCAGCTGAGTTTTGGAATTGAGCTCGCCGCCGGCCGTCGGTTCGGTCGGGGTTTGCACGCCGATCTGCCGGTTTTCCAGCTCTTTGATGTAGCGCCAGCGCTCTTCCGGCTTCGGCGGCAGGCCGTTGCCGGGGCGCGTGGTGTGCGCAGGCAACAACGGCGCGTCTTCCGGCTTGTTGTGCGTAATGAAATAGAGGCCACCGACAAAGACAACCAGCAATGCGGCGGCTAACGCCAGCACGGTTTTGGAAACCTTCGGAGAACTGCGTTTTTTACGGCTGGGGGTTTTACGCTTAGCTCCTGCTGCGCGCCCACGGCTTACATAGTCTTTTTGTGCCACTATTATTCCGCTGTGTCCTGATGAAAGGATAAGTCCGTCATGTTACTGAACCCTAAAATATTTGACTAGCGTTTCGGGGCAGCGGTGCTGCCTCTGATAATCAATTCACTGTCCAACAGCCGGGAGCCGCTGGCCACCGTCTGGCCGTTCAACTGCTCCAACAGCAACAACATCGCCTGCTGGCCGATCTGGAAGCGCGGCTGCGCCACCGTGGTCAGCGGCGGATCGCAATACTGCGCCAGCTTGAGGTCGTCAAAGCCGACGATCGACAGATCCTGCGGCACCCGCAGCCCCATTTTCTTCGCCTGGGACAGCACGCCGATCGCCATGACGTCGCTGTGGCAGAACACCGCCGTCGGCGGTTTCGGCTGAGCCATCAGTGCCGTCAGCGCTTGCGCGCCGGCTTCGTAGGTAAAATCACCCCGGGTAATATAGCTGCTTTCGACGGTAATGCCATTACGACGTAGCGCTTGAACGTAACCCTGCAGCCGATAATGGCTCAGCGGCATCTGTTCCGGCCCGGCGACGCAGGCGATCTGCCGGTGGCCCAATTGATGTAAATAATGCACGGCTTCAAAGGCGGCGGTCAGGTTGTCGATGTGCACCGTCGGCAGTTCCAGCTCGGGAGCGAACTCGTTGGCCATCACCATCGGCGGCAGGTTGCGCTGCTCTTCCTTGCTGGCGTCGAACGGCAGGTTGGAGCCCAGCAGCAGCATGCCGTCGATCTGTTTGGTGATGATCAGATTGACGAAGGTGCGCTCCTGCTGGTTTTGCTGCGCGCAGTCGCCGATCAGCACCAGATAGCCTTGTTGGGCGGCGGTCTGTTCGATCCCCTGGATCACATCGGCGAAAAACGGATCGCAGATGTCGGGCACGATCACCAGGATGGTGCGGGATTCGTTGCGCTTGATATTGCGTGACAGAGCATGAGGAGAATAACCCACGGCCAGGACGGCCTGTTCCACTTTCTGGCGCGTCGGCGTTGACACCTTTTCCGGGTTCATCAGCGCACGCGATACGGTAGCCGTTGAAACGCCCGCCATTTCGGCGACGTCTTTCATGGTCGCCATGGATAACTCTTTCTTGTGTTCCAACGCCTTTCTCCTTGCGTCAGCCCCATGCCGACGCCACTACTGCTGTTTGCTCACAATGTCCGGCATGCGGTGGCGAAATTGTTGTCATTGAGCGCCACTCGTGTTCGGGCACTCCGTCGCGCTGCGATGTGGCGACAAAATTTGCCCTCGCAGACATTCTAAACAGAATACGCCCCGCCTTTGTTACCTAATTTGCATAAAAAATGTGACCTGAGAAGGTTTTTTAGCGTTCGCTCGCAATTTCAAGGGTAAACGTTTGCACTGCGGCAGCTAAATCGGACTTTTCCGGGATCAGCTGTCGATCGGATCGACATCCAGCGTCCATTTCACCTTGCGCGTTTGCGGCAGGGTGCCGATCAGCGGCAGCGAGCTTTTCATCAGCTGTTGCAGGACGCGCCGCGTCGGGTGCTGCAGCAGCAGCTGCCAGCGGAAACGGCCGCCGCGTTTGGACTGCAGCGCCGGCACCGGGCCCATCACCCACAGCGAATCGTCCTTCAGCGGGCTGGCTTCCAGCAGGTTGCGCAGCTGCTGCAGGAACAGCGGGGCCTGCTGGTTGTCGTGATCTTCGGCGCGCACGATGATGTGGCTGGTGTAAGGCGGCAGAAACACGCTGTTGCGCTCCGCCAGCGTCTGTTTGGCGAAGGCGTCGTAACCCTGTTGCAGCAGTACCTGCAGCAGCGGGTGCTCCGGATGGTGGGTTTGCAGCAGCACTTCACCCTGTTTGCCCGCGCGGCCGGCCCGCCCGGAGACCTGGGTATACAGCTGAGCGAAACGCTCGGCGGAGCGGAAGTCGGCGGAGAACAGCGCGCCGTCCACGTCCAGCAATGCCACTAGCGTGACGTCGGGAAAATGGTGGCCCTTGGCCAGCATCTGCGTGCCGATCAGAATGCGCGCTTCGCCGCGATGGATATCCGCCAGGTGCTGCTCAAGCGCGCCCTTGCGGCTGGTGGTGTCGCGATCGATGCGGGTGATCGGCGTGTCGGGGAACAGCGGCGCCAGCTCCTGCTCCAGCTGTTCGGTGCCGACGCCGACCGACACCAGGTGAGTGGAGCCGCACTGTGGGCACTGGTGCGGCACCGGCCGCTGGCTGTCGCAGTGGTGGCAGCGCAGCTGGCGCTGGTGCTGGTGGAAGGTGTAATAGTGATCGCAGCGCTGGCATTCGGCTATCCAGCCGCACTCGTGGCACAGCAGCGCCGGAGCGTAACCGCGGCGGTTGAGGAACAGCATCACCTGATTGCCGGCTTTTAAATGGTGCTGCATGCTCTTCAGCAGCGGCTGCGACAGACCGACCTTCAGCGGCAGCCCCTTCAGATCGATCAGGTGCTGCGCCGCCGGTTTGGCGTTGCCTGCGCGCTGGGTGAGCTTCAGCTGGCGATATTTGCCCAGCTGCACGTTGTGCAGCGTTTCCAATGCCGGGGTCGCGGAGCCCATCACCATCGGGATATCCTCTTCCCGGGCGCGGAACACCGCCAGATCGCGGGCGTGGTAGCGCCAGCCTTCCTGCTGTTTATAAGAGCTGTCGTGCTCTTCGTCGATGATGATCACGCCCAGCTGACGGAACGGCGTGAACAGCGCCGAGCGGGTGCCGATGACGATGGCGGCTTCGCCGCTGCGCGCGCGCAGCCAAACCGCCAGCCGCTCGCTGTCGTTCAGCCCGGAGTGCAGCACGTCTACCGGCGCGTTGAAGCGCTCGCGAAAGCGGGCGATGGTTTGCGGCGTCAGGCCGATTTCCGGCACCAGCACCAGCGCCTGTCGGCCTTTGGCCAGCACGTTTTCCAGCACGCTGAGGTAGACTTCGGTCTTGCCGGAGCCGGTTACCCCGGCCAACAGCCAGGCGGCGAACTGCTCATCCTCGCTTCTGATCGCCCCGACGGCGGTAGCCTGCTCGGTGTTCAGCCGCAGCCGCTCGCCGAGCACTGCGAAGTTGGGGCGCCAGTCGTGCGTATCCGCGACCTGAGCGCGCAGATCGATCAGCCCTTTGGCGCGCAGCGCCTGCAGGGCGCTTTCCGTCAGCTCAAGCTGGCTGACCTGGTGGCGATAGACCGGGCGTTGCAGCAGCGCCGCGAGCGCCTGCTGCTGTTTCGGCGCGCGTTTCAGGCTTTCGGGCGGGGTGGCGCGCCCCTCTTCGGTGGCGAACCATTGCCACAGCGGCGCGGCCTCGGCCGGTTTGCCTTGCCGCAGCAGGATCGGCAGCGCATGGAACAGCACTTCGCCGATGGGGTAGTGATAGTAATCGCTGGCCCAGCGCAGGATGCGCCACAGGCTGGGGGAGAACAGCGATTCGGCGTCGATCACGCTGTCGATCGGTTTGAGCTTGTCCAGCGGCAGTTCACTGGTGTCGCTGCAGCCGGTGACGATGCCGATCGCATGCTGCCTGCCCCAGGGCACGCCCACGCGCGCGCCGGCCACCGGCTGCATGCCGGGCGGCAGCAGATAGTCGAAGGTGCGGGCGAGGGGGACCGGCAAGGCAACGTGTACGACGGGCATGATCTCATCCAAATTGAAAAAAGTGGGCATCAGTTTACACGGCGCATCGGCAAATGTACGGTTCCGATTGCGCGCCCCGGCTAATGCTGTATAATTTGCCGCCTTTGGTATAATTCGATACCAAAATTCTATTATCAACCACGTGTGGTGTCTGGCGAAACAGGGCTGGATAGCGACACGGCCTTAACTGAGGTTTCCCATGAAACAAGGTATCCACCCAAAATACGAAGAAGTTACTGCTAACTGCTCTTGCGGTAACGTGATGAAGATCCGCTCCACCGTGGGCCACGATCTGAACCTGGACGTTTGTGGCGCATGCCACCCGTTCTACACTGGCAAGCAGCGTGACGTTGCTACCGGTGGCCGCGTTGACCGCTTCAACAAGCGTTTCAGCGTACCAGGCGCTAAGAAATAAGATTTCTTATCGTCCGATGAAAAAGGCGCCTTTGGCGCCTTTTTTCGTTTCTGCCGCCGGCGTTCGCCGGGCGGTTCTCAATATTCCCAGGTATCGGGATCGACACCCAGTTCGCGCATCAACACTTTCGCGGCTTCCGGAATTTCATCGCTGCGCTCTTTGCGCAGGTCTTCATCGTTCGGCAGCGGCTGGCCGGTAAAGGCATGCAGAAACGCTTCGCACAGCAGTTCGCTGTTGGTGGCGTGGCGCAGGTTGTTCACCTGGCGACGGGTCCGTTCGTCGGTGAGGATTTTCAGGACCTTCAGCGGAATGGATACCGTGATCTTTTTGACTTGCTCGCTTTTTTTACCGTGTTCAGCGTAAGGGCTGACATACTCGCCGTTCCACTCAGCCATGGGACACCTTAACTTTGTCAGAAAAATTACAAAATTCTAAAAACCGGCCAATTATGCCCGATCTTCACTGTTCTCACTAAATAAATGTCAATTTTACGCGACCAGGGTCACTGAATGCCCCGCCTCGGCCAGGCATTGCGGCTTAACATCTTATCGTCATGTCATATCGGCATAATTTTAGCGGGTATTGTGCCATTGCTCAATCTATACGCAGAGAAGTTTAGATGTCCAGATGTATTGACGTCTATCAATCCTGCGATTACTCTTTAGGCCTCATTCACCGAACCGAGAGCCGAGCGAGCCCATGACGCGTAAACCAGCCACGATTGCCGTACGCAGCGGCCTGAACGACGACGAACAGTACGGCTGCGTTGTCCCGCCGATTCATCTGTCCAGCACCTATAACTTTACCGACTTCAACCAACCCCGAGCCCATGATTACTCGCGCCGCGGCAACCCGACGCGCGACGTGGTGCAACGCGCGTTGGCGGAGCTGGAAGGCGGCGCCGGCGCGGTGATGACCGGCAGCGGGATGTCGGCGATCCATCTGGTGACCACCGTGCTGCTGAAGCCCGGCGATCTGCTGGTGGCGCCGCACGACTGCTACGGCGGCAGCTATCGGTTGTTCGACAGCCTGAGCAAACGCGGTGCCTATCGCGTGCTGTTCGTCGATCAGGGTAATGAAGCCGCCCTGCAACAGGCGCTGGCGCAAAAGCCGAAGCTGGTGTTGATCGAAAGCCCCAGCAACCCGCTGCTGCGGGTGGTGGATATCGCGGCGATCTGCGCCGCCGCGCACGCGGCGGGCGCGTTGACGGTGGTGGACAACACCTTCCTCAGCCCGGCCCTGCAACAGCCGATCGAACTCGGTGCCGATCTGGTGGTCCATTCGTGCACCAAATACCTGAACGGGCATTCGGACGTGGTGGCCGGGGCGGTGATCGCCAAAGATCCCGAGCTGGCGGTCGAGCTGGCCTGGTGGGCGAACAACATCGGCGTGACCGGCGGCGCGTTCGACAGCTATCTTTTGCTGCGCGGCATGCGCACGCTGTCGCCGCGCATCAAGGCGGCGCAGCAAAACGCTGAAGCGATTGTTGACTATTTACAGCAGCAACCGTTGGTGAAAAAGCTGTATCATCCCTCCCTGCCGGAGAATCCGGGGCATGAGATCGCCCGCCGTCAGCAGCGCGGTTTCGGCGCGATGCTGAGTTTTGAACTGGACGGCGATGAAGCGGTGCTGCGCCGTTTTCTCTCTGCCCTTGAGCTGTTTACTCTGGCAGAATCGTTGGGCGGCGTAGAAAGCCTGATCTCGCATGCAGCGACCATGACCCACGCCGGCATGGCGGCGGAGGCGCGGGCAGCGGCCGGCATCTCCGAGAGCCTGCTGCGCATTTCCGTGGGTATTGAAGACAGTGAAGATTTGATTGCCGATCTGGAACGCGCTTTCCAGGCGGCGGCAACGAGGTAAGCATGAATGCAATTGCTGTAGCAGGGCCGGTGAGTGGGCGTCAACTGCACAAGTTTGGCGGCAGCAGTCTGGCGGATGTGAAGTGTTATCTGCGTGTGGCCGGGATTATGGCGGAATACAGCCAGCCGGGCGACATGATGGTGGTATCGGCCGCCGGCAGTACCACCAACCAGTTGATCAACTGGCTGAAGCTCAGCCAGAGCGATCGCCTGTCTGCGCACCAGGTGCAGCAGACGTTGCGTCGTTATCACAGCGATCTTATCAGCGGCCTGCTGCCGCCGGAAAGCGCCGAGCCGCTGATCGCCGAGTTCATTCAGGATCTGGAACGTCTGGCAGTGCTGCTGGACGGCAAAGTCGACGAGGTGTGCTATGCCGAAGTGGTCGGGCACGGCGAGATCTGGTCGGCGCGCCTGATGGCGGCGGTGCTCAACCACCTGGATATGCAGGCGGCCTGGCTGGATGCGCGTGATTTCCTGCGCGCCGAGCGCGCCGCGCAGCCGCAGGTGGATGAAGGCCGTTCTTATCCGCTGCTGCAGCAATTGTTGGCTCAACATCCGGGCAAGCGCCTGGTGGTGACCGGCTTCATTTCGCGCAACGACGCCGGGGAAACCGTGCTGTTGGGGCGTAACGGCAGCGACTACTCCGCCACTCAGGTCGGCGCGTTGGCCGGCGCGGCGCGCGTCACTATCTGGAGCGACGTGGCCGGGGTTTACAGCGCCGACCCGCGCAAGGTGAAAGACGCCTGCCTGCTGCCGCTGCTGCGCCTGGACGAAGCCAGCGAGCTGGCGCGCCTGGCGGCGCCGGTGTTGCATACCCGCACCCTGCAGCCGGTCTCCGGCAGCGATATCGATCTTCAGCTGCGCTGCAGCTACCAGCCGGAGCAGGGCTCGACGCGCATCGAGCGCGTATTGGCGTCCGGCACCGGCGCCAAGATTGTCACCAGCCACGATGACGTGTGTCTGATTGAGCTGCACGTCGCCGCTCAGCATGACTTCAAACTGGCGCAGAAAGAGTTGGATCTGGTGCTCAAGCGCGCGCAGATCAAACCGCTGGCGGTGGGCATCCATCCTGATCGCAATCGGGTGCAGCTGTGCTACACCTCCGAGGTGGTCAACAGCGCGCTGGCGATCCTGCAGGCCTCGGCGCTGCCGGGTGAACTGCACCTGCGCGAAGGGTTGGCGCTGGTGGCGATGGTCGGCGCCGGGGTGTGCAAGAACCCGCTGCACAGCCATCGCTTCTATCAGCAGCTGAAAGATCAGCCGGTCGAATTTATCTGGCAGGCGGAAGATGGCATCAGCCTGGTGGCGGTATTGCGCCAGGGGCCGACCGCGCTGCTGATCCAGGGGCTGCACCAAAGCTTGTTCCGCGCCGAGAAGCGCATCGGTCTGGTGCTGTTCGGCAAGGGCAACATTGGGTCGCGCTGGCTGGAGCTGTTTGCCCGCGAGCAGACCAATATTTCCGCGCGCAGCGGCTTCGAATTTATCCTGGCGGGGGTGGTGGACAGCCGCCGCAGCCTGCTGAACTACGAAGGGCTGGACGCCAGCCGCGCATTGGCGTTCTTTGAGGACGAGGCGCAGGCGCTCGACGAAGAGTCGCTGTTCCTGTGGATGCGCGCGCACCCGTTCGACGATCTGGTGGTGCTCGACGTGACCGCCAGCGAAGAGCTGGCCGGGCAGTATCTGGATTTCGCCAGCTACGGTTTCCACGTGATCAGCGCCAACAAGCTGGCGGGAGCTTCGTGCAGCGATACCTATCGCCAAATTCGCGACGCCTTCGCCAAAACCGGCCGCCACTGGCTGTACAACGCCACCGTCGGCGCCGGTCTGCCGGTCAACCACACGGTGCGCGATCTGCGCGACAGCGGCGACAGCATTTTGGCGATCAGCGGCATCTTCTCCGGCACGCTTTCCTGGCTGTTCCTGCAGTATGACGGCACGGTGCCGTTCACCGAGCTGGTGGATCAGGCCTGGCAGCAGGGGCTGACCGAACCGGATCCGCGGGTCGACCTCTCCGGCCAGGACGTGATGCGCAAGCTGGTGATCCTGGCGCGCGAAGCGGGCTACGACATCGAACCTAACCAGGTGCGGGTCGAGTCGCTGGTGCCGGCGGGCTGCGAGCAGGGCTCCGTCGATCAGTTCTTCGAGAACGGCGAGGCGCTGAACCAGCAGATGCAGCAGCGCTTTGAGGCCGCCAGCGAAATGGGCCTGGTGCTGCGTCACGTGGCGCGTTTCGACGCCAACGGCAAGGCGCGGGTCGGCGTGGAGGCGGTGCGTCCTGAGCATCCGCTGGCCTCGTTGCTGCCGTGCGACAACGTGTTCGCCATCGAAAGCCGCTGGTATCGCGATAATCCGCTGGTGATCCGCGGGCCGGGCGCCGGCCGCGACGTGACCGCCGGAGCGATCCAGTCAGACCTTAACCGGTTGGCGCAGCTGCTTTAATCCTCTGCGGGCGCGGGTTCACCGCGCCCCTTTGCTTTTCCTGCCATACTTATCCCTGCCGCCGTCATGAAATTCCCTCGTTGAGCGGGTGAAGATTAATCATCTTATTCCCCTCATTTTCCTGTTGACTCTTTAGCCAACATGCGGCATTTTCTATCTAGACGTCTAAACGTATAGACGCTCATCAAGATGAAAAAAACAGTGATTGATAAGAGGTGAGCAGGGTATGAGTTTTTTCCACGCAAACCAGCGGGAAGCGCTGAATCAGAGTCTGGCGGAGTTGAACGGCCAGATTAACGTATCATTCGAGTTCTTCCCGCCGCGCACCAGCGAGATGGAAGAGACCCTGTGGCAGTCGATCGATCGTCTGAGCATCCTCAAACCCAAATTCGTTTCCGTCACCTACGGCGCCAACTCCGGCGAGCGCGATCGCACCCACAGCATCATCAAGGGGATCAAGGAGCGCACCGGCCTGGAGGCGGCGCCGCACCTGACCTGCATCGACGCCAGCCCGGCGCAGCTGCGCGACATCGCGGCCGATTATTGGAACAGCGGCATTCGCCATATCGTGGCGCTGCGCGGCGATCTGCCGCCGGGCGGCGGCAAGCCGGACATGTACGCGACCGATCTGGTGGCGCTGCTGAAAGACGTGGGCGACTTCGACATTTCCGTCGCCGCCTACCCGGAAGTGCACCCGGAGGCGAAGAGCGCCCAGGCTGATTTAATCAACCTGAAGCGCAAGATCGACGCCGGCGCCAGCCGCGCCATCACCCAGTTCTTCTTCGACGTTGAGAGCTACCTGCGCTTCCGCGACCGCTGCGTCGCCGCCGGTATCGACGTGGAAATCGTGCCGGGCATTCTGCCGGTGTCCAACTTCAAGCAGCTGCAGCGCTTCGCCACCATGACCAACGTGCGGGTGCCAAGCTGGATGACCAGCATGTTCGAAGGGCTGGACGACGATGCGGAGACCCGCAAAATGGTCGGTGCCAACATCGCCATGGACATGGTGAAGATCCTCAGCCGCGAAGGCGTGAAAGATTTCCACTTCTATACGCTGAACCGCGCCGAGATGAGCTACGCCATCTGCCACACGCTGGGCGTGCGCCCGGTGGCAGCCGCCTGACAGGCCTGTTCCATTGAAAAGGGCGTCACTTACCGCGGCGCCCTTTTTTTGTGGGGAAGACAAGACATAAAAAAACGGCCCCGATAAACGGGGCCGCGATGAGGCTCGCTAGCCGGTGTTGCGCATCCCGGCGGCGACGCCGGCGATGGTGACCATCAGCGCCTGCTCGACGCGGGCGTCCGGCTGCTCCTGCTGGCGTGAACGGTGCAGCAGCTCGGCCTGCAAGACGTTCAGCGGGTCGGTATAAACGTTGCGCAGCGCGATGGATTCGGCGATCCACGGCAGGTCTTCCATCAGGTGGGCATCGTTGGCGATGGTCAGCACCACCTTGATGTCGCTTTCCAGCTGATCGCGCAGCTGTTGGCCCAGCGGCCACAGCGATTTATCCACCAGGCGCTGATCGTAGTATTCCGCCAGCCACAGGTCGGCCTTGGCGAACACCATTTCCAGCATGGCGATGCGGGTGGAGAAGAACGGCCAGTCGCGACACATCGCCTCCAGTTCCGCCTGTTTGCCGGCTTTCACCGCCTCCTGCAATCCGGCGCCGGCGCCGAGCCAGGCCGGCAGCATCAGGCGGTTCTGCGTCCAGGCGAAGATCCACGGAATGGCGCGCAGGCTCTCTACGCCGCCGTTCGGCTTGCGTTTGGCCGGGCGTGAGCCCAGCGGCAGTTTACCCAGCTCCAGCTCCGGCGTAGCCGCGCGGAAGTAAGGCACGAAGTCCGGGTTTTCACGCACGTAGCCGCGATACATCCGGCAGGAGGTGTCTGACAGATCGTCCATCAGCGCCCGCCATTCTTTCTTCGGTTCCGGCGGCGGCAGCAGGTTGGCCTCGAGGATCGCGCCGGCATACAGCGCCAGGCTGCTGATGGTGACTTCAGGCAGGCCGAATTTGAAGCGGATCATCTCGCCCTGTTCGGTGACGCGCAGGCCGCCCTTCAGGCTGCCCGGCGGCTGCGACAGCAGCGCCGCATGCGCCGGTGCGCCGCCGCGGCCGATGGAACCGCCGCGGCCGTGGAACAGCGTCAGCGCCACGCCGGCTTTTTCACAGGTTTTGATCAACGCGTCCTGCGCGCGGTACTGCGCCCAGGACGCGGCCATCACGCCGGCGTCTTTCGCCGAGTCGGAGTAGCCGATCATTACCATCTGTTTGCCCTGAATAAAGCCGCGATACCAGTCGATATTCAGCAGCTGGGTCATTACGTCGTCGGCGTTGTTCAGATCGTCGAGAGTTTCGAACAGCGGAGCGACCGGCAGCGCGAACGGGCAACCGGCCTCTTTCAGCAGCAGGTGCACCGCCAGCACGTCGGAAGGCGTGCGCGCCATCGAAATCACGTAGGCGGCGATCGAGCCCTGCGGCGCTTCGGCGATCACCCGGCAGGTTTCCAGCACTTCCTGCGTGTCGGCGCTCGGTTGCCATTTCAGCGGCACCAGCGGGCGTTTGGAGTTCAGTTCGCGGATCAGGAACGCCTGTTTATCGGCTTCCGACCAGCTTTCATAGTCGCCCAGCCCCAGGTAGCGGGTCAGCTCGGCGATGGCCTCGGTATGGCGGGTGCTTTCCTGGCGCACGTCGATGCGCACCAGCGGCACGCCGAAGCAGCGCACGCGGCGCAGGGTATCCAGCAGCTGACCGTTGGCGATGATGCCCATGCCGCAGGCCTGCAGCGATTGGTAGCAGGCATACAGCGGCTCCCACAGCTGCTCGTTGTTCACCAGCAGGTCGTGCGGCTTCAGCACGCGTTCGCCCTTCAGGCGGCCTTCCAGATAGGCCTGGGAGCTCATCAGCTGGCTGCGCAGCTGCTTCATGATTTCGCGGTACGGTTCCTGCACCTCGTCACCGCCGGCGCGGGCGCGCAGCTCCGGGGTACATTCGGTCATCGACAGCTCGGAGACCAGCACCTGAATATCGCGGGTGAACAGGTCGCAGGCTTTCCAGCGGCTGAGCAGCAGCACATGGCGGGTAATTTCGGCGGTCACGTTCGGGTTGCCGTCGCGGTCGCCGCCCATCCAGGAGGTGAAGCGCACCGGCACCGCTTCCGCCGGCAGGCTGTAATCGATGGAGTTTTCCAACTGCTCGTTGAACTCGCGCAGGAACGCCGGCACGCCTTCCCACAGGCTGTTTTCCACCACCGCAAAGCCCCATTTGGCTTCGTCGATCGGGGAAGGGCGATGTTTGCGAATTTCATCGGTGTGCCACGACTGGGCCACCAGCTGGCGCAGGCGGCGCATGATCTTGTTGCGCTCGTAGTCGGCCAGATCGTTGTGATCGAGCTGGCTGAGACAGGTGTTGACCTCCACCAGCTTGTGGATCAGGGTGCGGCGGGTGATCTCCGTCGGGTGCGCCGTCAGTACCAGCTCGATGGAAAGTTGCGACACCGCGTGCTGCAGCTCTTTGTCGCTGAGCTTTTTGTCTTTGAGGCGGCTGAACAGCTGTGCCAGCGCTTCCGGGTTGCTGGCGGCCTCGCCGTTGGGCGAAATGCTGTGGTACTGCTCGGCGACGTTGGTCAGGTTGAGGAACTGGCTGAAGGCGCGCGCCACCGGCAGCAGCTCGTCGTTGGACAGGTTCTGCAGGGTGGAGAGCAGCTCCTGGCGATGCGCTTCGTTGCCGGCGCGTGAGGATTTGGAAAGCTTACGGATGGTCTCAACGCGATCGAGAATATGCTCGCCCAGCGCTTCTTTGATGGTATCGCCGAGCAATTTGCCGAGCATACTGACATTACTGCGCATTGCCGAATATTGTTCGTTCATATAACCCCTGACCCAGTTCTGTATGATTTTTATCTTGTAAATAAATTTCACGCGTCAGGCGCAGACCGCCTGCCTGATCACATCGCGTTCCTGTCCAATCGTCAATTGACACTATTTTTAGCAAAAAAACATCAAAATCGGCGCATTTTCTGAAATTTAATTACGCCGCATCGGTTATCAGCGTGGCTTATTTCGCCGTTTTCTACTTATTTTGAGTTAGGGGAAGCATAGCGCGTTTCCCCTGTTAAATGTCGGGTTTACTGCCGGCAAAAGTGATTGACCAGCTGGCCCAGCAGTTTGCGCGTCGGTTCGATAAACGCGGTGTCGATGTATTCGTCCGGCTGGTGGGCCTGATCGATGGAACCGGGCCCGAGCACCAACGTCGGACAGACCTGCTGCACGAACGGCGCTTCGGTGCAGTAGTTGACCACCTGCGTGCGGGTGCCCAGCAGCTCCTCGATCACCGCCACCATGCGGTGGTCGGTCGGGCATTCGTAACCCGGCACCGACGCGTGCAGCTCTTCGATGGTCAGGCGGCCCGGCCAGCGTTGGCTCACCGGCTCCAATGCCTGATGCATCAGCTCGTTGATGTTGTCGAGCGTCATGCCGGGCAGCGGGCGGATATCCAGGTGCAGCTCGCAGCAGGCGCAGATGCGGTTGGCCGCGTCGCCGCCGCTGATATGGCCGAAGTTCATGGTGGGATAAGGCACGGCGAACGCCGGATTGTTGTAGCGCTCCTGCAGGGTTTTGCGCAGCTCCATCAGGCGGCCGATGGATTCGTGCATCAGATCGATGGCGTTGACGCCGCGCGCCGGATCGCTGGAGTGGCCGGACTGGCCGACGATGCGAATGGCGTTGGCCATGTGGCCCTTGTGCGCGCGCACCGGCTGCAGCGAGGTCGGTTCGCCGATGATGGCGAAATCCGGACGAATGGCGGTGGAGGCGGCGAAATAACGTGCGCCGGCCATCGTCGTTTCTTCATCTGCGGTCGCCAGAATGTACAGCGGCTTGGTCAATTTGCTCGCATCGATATCGCGCACCGCATCCAGAATAAAGGCGAAGAAGCCTTTCATGTCGGCGGTGCCCAGGCCGTAGAGCTTGTTGTCGTGCTCGGTCAGGGTGAAGGGATCGCGCGTCCAGCGGCCTTCGTCGTAAGGCACCGTATCGGTATGGCCGGCCAGCAGCAGGCCGCCGCTGCCTTCGCCGATGCTGGCCAGCAGGTTGAATTTGTGGCGCGATTCCGGCACCGGCTGTACGTCGACGCGAAAGCCCAGGTCGGCAAACCAGCCGGCCAGCAAGTTGATTAACGCCTCATTGCTCTGATCGAGGCCGGCATCGGTGGCGCTGATCGACTTCGTTGCGATCAACGCCCGGTACAGCTCAATAAATGGAGGTAATTTCATCTTCACTGTTGACAGCCTTTGGTTAGGATAGTATCAATATTCATGCATTTATTTTGAATAAAAATACAGTAAGCCGAAGCGTAAGGGAACCCGATACCCGGATGTTTATAAAAGCATCAACGCCTGGCTCCGTGGGTGAACGGCGCAACAACGCTGGCTAGCCCTGTTACCTGGGTCGCAAGCGACCGCACGTCAGTTTAGAAGGTGAAAGGCCACATGTTGAATACGCTGATCGTTGGTGCCAGCGGTTACGCCGGAGCGGAGCTCACGGCTTACCTGAATCGCCACCCACACATGAACATAACCGCTTTAGCGGTTTCAGCGCAAAGTGCAGATGCAGGAAAGTTGCTTTCCGATCTCCATCCCCAGTTGAAAGGTATCGTCGATCTGCCGCTGCAGCCGTTGACTGACGTCGCCAAGGCGGCGCAGGGCATCGATGTGGTGTTCCTCGCCACCGCCCATGAAGTCAGCCACGATATCGCACCGGCCTTCCTGGCGGCGGGCTGCGTGGTGTTCGATCTGTCGGGCGCCTTCCGCGTGCAGGACGCCGGTTTTTATAGCCAGTACTACGGTTTTGAACATCAGCATGGCGCCCTGCTGGAGCAGGCGGTATACGGCCTGGCGGAATGGCAGAGCGACAAGATTAAACAGGCGCAGCTGATTGCCGTGCCGGGCTGTTACCCGACGGCGGCGCAGCTGGCGCTGAAGCCGTTGATCGAAAAACAGCTGCTGAACCTCGACCAGTGGCCGGTGATCAACGCCACCAGCGGCGTCAGCGGCGCCGGTCGCAAGGCCAGCATGACCACCAGCTTCTGCGAAGTGAGCCTGCAGCCGTACGGTATTTTCACCCACCGGCACCAGCCGGAGATCGCCGCGCACCTGGGCGTGCCGGTCATCTTTACGCCGCACCTGGGCAACTTCCCGCGCGGCATCCTTGAAACCATCACCTGCCGCCTGAAGGCCGGCGTGACCGCGCAGGACGTGGCCGCCGCCTATCACGTCGCCTATGACGACAAGCCGCTGGTGCGGTTGTACGACCAGGGCGTGCCGGCGCTGAAAGCGGTGGTGGGGCTGCCGTTCTGCGACATCGGCTTTGCGGTGCAGGGCGAGCATCTGATTGCCGTGGCGGTGGAAGACAACCTGCTGAAAGGCGCGGCGGCGCAGGCGGTGCAATGCCTGAATATCCGTTTCGGCTTCCCGGAAACCCAGTCACTCCTTTAAACCAGCGTGAGTAAACAGCAATGAACCCGTTAATTATCAAGTTAGGTGGCGTGTTATTAGACAGTGAAGAAGCGCTGGAGCGTCTGTTTACCGCGCTGGACAGTTACCGGCAGCAGCATCAGCGCCCGCTGGTGATCGTGCACGGCGGCGGCTGCGTGGTGGACGAACTGATGAAGCAGCTCTCTTTGCCGGTAGTGAAAAAGAACGGCCTGCGGGTCACGCCGGCCGATCAGATCGACATCATCACCGGCGCGCTGGCCGGCACCGCCAACAAAACGCTGCTGGCGTGGGCGATTAAACACCAAATCAACGCCGTCGGCCTGAGCCTGGCGGACGGCGGCAGCGCAGTCGTGACCCCGCTCGATCCGGCATTGGGCCACGTCGGCAACGCGCAGCCCGGTTCCCCCGCGCTGCTCAATACCCTGCTGAGCGCCGGCTACCTGCCGGTTGTCAGCTCCATCGGCATCACCGCCGATGGGCAGTTAATGAACGTGAACGCCGATCAGGCGGCGACGGCGCTGGCGGCGACGCTGGGGGCGGATCTGATCCTGCTGTCGGACGTCAGCGGCATCCTCGACGGCAAGGGGCAACGCATTGCGGAAATGACGGCGCAAAAAGCGGAACAACTGATCGCGCAAGGCATTATCACCGATGGTATGGTGGTGAAGGTGAATGCGGCGCTCGACGCAGCCCGCACCCTCGGCCGCCCGGTGGATATCGCCAGCTGGCGCCATGCCGATCAGCTTCCTGCTTTGTTTAACGGCGTGTCGATTGGCACCCGGATCCTCGCTTAATTTTAGAATTAGAAAGGAATAGATCATGCAAAACCAAGGCATCAAAAAAATCGTTCTGGCGTACTCCGGCGGCCTGGATACCTCGGCCATCATTCCATGGCTGAAAGAGAACTACGGCGGCTGTGAAGTGGTGGCGTTCGTGGCGGACATCGGTCAGGAGCGCAGCGATCTGGAAGGCGTGGAGCAAAAAGCCCTGCAGTCCGGTGCCTCTGAATGTCACGTGGTCGATCTGCGTGAAGAATTTATCCGCGATTACGTTTATCCGGTGCTGCAGACCGGCGCCCTGTACGAAGGCAGCTACCTGCTGGGCACCTCGATGGCGCGGCCGATCATCGCCAAGGCGCAGGTCGAGCTGGCGTTGAAAGTGGGCGCCGACGCGCTGTGCCACGGTGCGACCGGCAAAGGCAACGATCAGGTGCGTTTCGAGACCACCTACACCGCGCTGGCGCCGCAGCTGAAAGTGGTGGCGCCGTGGCGTGAGTGGAATCTGCGTTCCCGTGAAGCGCTGCTGGATTACCTGAAAGAGCGCAACATCCCGACCACCGCGTCGCTGGAGAAGATCTACAGCCGCGATGAAAACGCCTGGCACATCTCCACCGAAGGCGGCGTGCTGGAAAGCCCGTGGAATGCGCCGAACAAAGATTGCTGGGTGTGGACCGTCGATCCGCAGGAAGCGCCGGACCAGCCTGAGCAGGTGACCGTGACCGTTGAGAAAGGCCGCGTTGTGGCGGTTAACGGTAAAGCGCTGTCGCCGTACCAGTGCCTGGAAACCCTGAACGCGCTGGGCGCCAAACACGGCGTCGGCCGTATCGACATCGTGGAAAACCGCCTGGTGGGCATCAAATCCCGCGGCTGCTATGAAACCCCGGGGGGCACCATCATGGTGGCGGCGCTGCGCGCCGTCGAGCAGTTGGTGCTGGACCGCGACAGCTTCAAATGGCGCGAGCAGCTGGGCCTGGAGATGTCTTATGTGGTGTACGACGGTCGCTGGTTCGCGCCGCTGCGCCGCTCGCTGCAGGCCTCTGCCGAAGCATTGGCTGAAGAGGTGAACGGTGAAGTGGTGCTGCAGCTGTACAAAGGCCAGGTGACGGCGATCCAGAAAAAATCCGCCAACAGCCTGTACTCCGAAGAGTTCGCCACCTTCGGTGAAGACGAAGTTTACGATCACAGCCACGCGGGCGGCTTTATCCGCCTGTTCTCTCTGTCTTCACGCATCCGCGCGTTGAACGAGAAAAAGAATAAATAATCGATTGGCGTGACTCTGCAAGGGCGCAGCATGCTGCGCCCTTTCGCATAAAAATTCAGGAGTAAGATATGGCACTTTGGGGCGGACGGTTCACTCAGGCGGCGGATCAGCGGTTCAAGCAACTCAATGATTCGCTGCGGTTCGATTATCGCCTGGCGGAGCAGGATATCGTGGGCTCGGTGGCCTGGTCGAAGGCGCTGGTGACCGTTAACGTGTTGACGGCAACGGAGCAACAGCAGCTGGAGCAGGCGCTGAATGCGCTACTGACGGAAGTTCAGGCCGATCCTTTGGCGATCGTCCAAAGCGATGCCGAAGACATCCACAGCTGGGTGGAGCAGAAGCTGATCGAGAAGGTCGGCGATTTGGGCAAGAAGCTGCACACCGGCCGCAGCCGCAACGATCAGGTCGCGACCGATCTGAAGCTGTGGTGCAAACAGCAAGTCGGCGATCTGCATCAGGCGATCGTCCAGCTGCAGCAGGCGCTGGTGGAAACCGCCGAAGCCAACCAGGATGCGGTGATGCCGGGGTATACCCACCTGCAACGCGCGCAGCCGGTGACTTTCGCGCACTGGTGCCTGGCCTATGTCGAGATGCTGGCGCGCGATGAGAGCCGCCTGCAGGATACCCTGAAACGGCTGGACGTCAGCCCGCTGGGCAGCGGCGCGCTGGCCGGCACCGCTTATCCTATCGATCGCGAGCAGCTGGCCGGCTGGCTGGGCTTCGCCTCGGCGACCCGCAACAGCCTGGACAGCGTATCCGATCGCGATCACGTGCTGGAGCTGCTGTCCAATGCTGCCATCAGCATGGTGCACCTGTCGCGCTTCGCCGAAGACCTGATCTTCTTCAACAGCGGTGAAGCGGCGTTTGTCGAGCTGTCCGACCGCGTGACCTCCGGCTCTTCGCTGATGCCGCAGAAGAAAAACCCGGACGCGCTGGAGCTGATCCGCGGCAAGTGCGGCCGCGTGCAGGGCGCGCTGACCGGCATGATGATGACGCTGAAAGGCCTGCCGCTGGCGTACAACAAAGACATGCAGGAAGATAAAGAAGGGCTGTTCGACGCGCTCGACACCTGGATGGACTGCCTGCAGATGGCGGCGCTGGTGCTGGACGGCATTCAGGTGAAGCGCCCGCGCTGCCAGGAAGCGGCGGAGCAGGGCTATGCCAACGCCACCGAACTGGCGGATTACCTGGTCGCCAAGGGCGTGCCGTTCCGCGAGGCGCACCATATCGTCGGCGAGGCGGTGGTAGAAGCGATTCGCCAGGGCAAACCGCTGGAAGCGCTGCCACTGGCGGACTTGCAGCAGTTCAGCGCAACGATCGGCGACGACGTTTACCCGATCCTGGCCTTGCAATCCTGCCTGGACAAGCGTGCGGCCAAAGGCGGCGTCGCACCGCAGCAGGTGGCCGCGGCAATCGCCGCAGCGAAACAGCGTTTGGCTTGACGACGACAAGGGCGGCCCGGTGCCGCCCTTGAACCTCTACCCCGCCAGTCGTGCGCACAGATAACGGTTCAGGCTCACGCCTTCCTCCATCGCGCCGATCGCCAGCCGCCGATGCTGTTCCGGCGTCATGCGCAACACCAGTTTTCCGCTGAAGTTCTTTTCCGCCAGCGCCTGCGGCGGCGTTTCGCCTTGCGCCAACATATCGGCGATCGTTTCGCTCACCACTTTTTCGATACCCTCCAGCGCGCCGCTACGCGTGGCGGCCAACCAGGACAGCGAGGGGAATTCGGCGCATAGCCCGACATATTCACGATCATCCGCTGACCAGGTGATGCGATAGGTATAGTGTTCATGCTTTTCCATGTTCTTCCTCCATTCTGGCTCCCTTCTTTATTCTAGTATCGTTATTGGTATCACTTCAATGTCGAAGCATAAAAAATGAACGCAGAAGGGCCGTGAGGCAAGAGGAGGGAGGAAAATGTGGAAAGTGCTGCGCAAAAAAACCGGGCCTGAAGGCCCGGTGGGGATGAGCGGAGAATGAGAGGTTATTCGCCCGGGCAGCGCTGGCAGCGCTCGATTTCGGTCGTGCCGAGTTTGAGTTTCGCCTGCAGGTCACGCAGCGCAGTGCGCAAGCCTTCCTCGATCACCGGGTGATAGAACGGCATGTCCAGCATCTGATCGACGGTCATCTGTTGCTGATGCGCCCAGGCCAACAGGTGCGCGATGTGTTCGGCGTCCGGGCCGATCATTTCCGCGCCGAGGAAACGGCCGGTGCCTTGCTCGCCGTAGACGTGCAGAATGCCTTTGTTGCGCAGCATCACCCGCGAGCGGCCCTGATTCTCAAACGAGACCTTGCCCACTTCAAAGCAGCCGCAGGCGCTGAACTTCTCGCTCAGCTCGCGGAAGGTCGAGCCGACCATGGCGATCTGCGGATCGGAGAACACCACTGAAATCGCGCTGCGGCGCAGGCCCGGATTGATCTCCGGGAAGCTGCCGGCGTTGGCGCCGGCGATGTGCGCCTGATCGCTGGCCTCATGCAGCAGCGGCAGCTGGTTGCTGGCGTCGCCGGCAATGAAAATATGCGGCACGCTGGTTTGCATCGTCAGGCGGTCGGCCAACGGCACGCCTCGGGCGTCGAGCTGTAAGCCGGTGTTTTCGAGGCCCAGCCGATCGACGTTGGGGCGGCGGCCGGTGGCGGCCAGCACGTAGTCCACCAGGATCTCCTGCGGTTGGCCCTGCAGATCCCGATAGCGGATAAATACGCGGTCGCCTTCGCGCTGCATCATCTCTACCTTCACGTCGGCGTCGAGATAGAACTCTTCCCCCAGCGCGTTGGCGGCGTAGTCGCGCACGGCGCTGTCGGTCAGCGGCCCGACGGCGCCGCCGATGCCGAAGACCTTGGTGTCGACACCGAGGCGGTGCAGCGCTTGCCCCAGCTCGAGCCCGATGACGCCAGGGCCGAATACCGCTACGGACTGCGGCAAATCATCCCAGTTGAACAGATCGTCGTTGACGATCAGACGATCGCCCAGTTCGTTCCACGGCGCCGGCCAGCTGGGGCGGGAACCGGTGGCGATCACGATGCGCTGCGCCACGATGCGCGTATGCTCGTCGACCTGCAGCGTGTTGTCGTCGATAAAGCGGGCATAGCCCTGAATTTTGTCGCCGGCCGGGATCTCGTCCACGCCTTCCAGCACGAAGCCGACGAAGCGATCGCGTTCGCGTTTGACGCGCGCCATCACTTCGCGCCCGTCGATGCGGGTTGTACCGGTTGGGTGCACGCCAAAGCCCGGCGCGCGTTCGATTTGATGCACCGCTTCGGCGGAGGCTATCAATAATTTGGATGGCATGCAGCCAACGCGCGCACAGGTGGTGCCGTAAGGCCCGCCTTCGATCATCACCACGCTGGGGGTAGACAGTTTGGCCGCGCGATAGGCGCCGAGCCCTGCGGTGCCGCCGCCGATGACCGCAACATCAACGTTCAACAGTTTCATATCCGCTCCTGAAAGGTAAAAAAAGGGCGGGCCGTAGCCCGCCAAAGTTCACGTTGGCTTTGTTATTACTTATTAAGCTGACAGGAAAGTTTCCAGATCGTCGCTGCCGCCGATGTGACGGCCGCCGATGAATACTTGCGGCACCGTGGCGCGGCCGCTGACGGCGCGCAGGCTGACGGTGGTGGCGTCTTTGCCCAGTACGATCTCTTCATACTGAATGCCGCGCTCTTGCAGCATTTGCTTGGCTTTGGCGCAGAATGGGCAGCCCGGCTTGGTGAACAGGGAGACCGACTCCTGCACTTTGAATTCCGGCGCCAGGTATTTCAGCATGGTGTCGGCGTCGGACACTTCAAACGGGTCGCCCGGCTTGTTCGGTTCGACGAACATTTTCTCGACCACGCCGTCGCGCACCAGCATCGAGTAGCGCCATGAACGCGGGCCAAAGCCCAGATCCGCTTTCTCGACCAGCATGTTCATGCCTTTGGTGAATTCACCGTTGCCGTCCGGCACGAAGGTGATGTTTTCCGCATGTTGATCGGCTTTCCAGGCGTTCATCACGAAGGTATCGTTCACCGAGACGCACAGAATGCCGTCGACGCCGTGCTGCTTGAATACGCTGGACAGTTCGTTGTAGCGCGGCAGATGGCTCGAAGAACAGGTTGGCGTAAATGCGCCCGGCAGCGAGAACACGATAACGGTTTTGTTTTTGAACAGGTCATCAGTGGTCACATCAATCCATTGGTCGCCCTGACGGGTGTGGAAAGTAACCTGAGGAACTTTCTTGCCTTCTTGACTGGTAAACATTGATTAACCCCTTAATTAGCAAAATTAATTTTTAGCATTTAGCGCGATATCGCTTCGTTGGGACACATTATTGTCGCTGGGGGTTGATAGATCTAATCGCTCATTGCTATCTTATCTATCGCCATGAGCTATCATGGAATGGAGGGAAACAATGAATATTCGTGATTTAGAGTATCTGGTCGCCTTGGCCGAGCACCGGCACTTCCGCCGCGCGGCCGATTCATGCCATGTAAGCCAACCCACGCTGAGCGGGCAGATCCGCAAGCTGGAAGACGAGTTGGGCGTCATGCTGCTCGAGCGCACCAGCCGCAAGGTGCTGTTCACCCAGGCGGGTCTGCTGCTGGTGGAGCAGGCGCGTACCGTGCTGCGCGAAGTGAAAGTATTGAAGGAGATGGCCAGCCAGCAGGGCGAAGCCATGTCCGGGCCGCTGCACATCGGCCTGATCCCGACCGTGGGGCCTTATCTGCTGCCGCAGATCATCCCGACGCTGCACAAAACCTTCCCGAAACTGGAAATGTACCTGCACGAAGCGCAAACCCAGCAACTGCTGGCGCAACTCGACAGCGGCAAATTGGACTGCGCCATTCTGGCATTGGTGAAGGAAACCGAGGCGTTTATCGAAGTGCCTCTGTTCGATGAACCGATGAAGCTGGCGGTGTATTCCGATCACCCGTGGGCGCAGCGCGAGCGCGTGGCGATGCCGGATTTGGCGGGAGAGAAGCTGCTGATGCTGGAGGATGGCCACTGCCTGCGCGATCAGGCGATGGGCTTCTGCTTCCAGGCGGGCGCGGACGAAGATACCCACTTCCGCGCCACCAGTCTGGAAACGCTGCGCAATATGGTCGCGGCCGGCAGCGGCATTACCCTGCTGCCGTCACTGGCGGTGCCGCCGCAGCGCGAACGCGACGGCGTCTGCTATCTGGATTGCTACAAGCCGGAACCGAAGCGCACCATCGCGTTGGTGTATCGCCCCGGTTCCCCACTGCGCAGCCGTTATGAGCAGTTGGCCGAAGCGATCCGCGAGCACATGCAGGGCTACATCGACAACGCGTTAAAACAGGCGGTTTAAGCCGTTAAGCGCCGCCACCCGGTAGGCTTCGGCCATGGTCGGATAGTTGAAGGTCGTATTAACGAAATACTCGATAGTATTGCCTTCACCTTTCTGTTCCATGATCGCCTGACCGATGTGGATGATCTCCGCCGCACGCTCGCCGAAGCAGTGGATCCCGAGGATCTGCAGGGTGTCGCGATGGAACAGGATCTTCAGGCTGCCTACGTTCATCCCGGCGATCTGCGCGCGCGCCAGATGCTTGAACTGGGCGCGGCCCACTTCATACGGCACCTTCATCGCCGTCAGTTCCTGCTCGGTTTTGCCGACGGAGCTGATTTCCGGAATGGTGTAGATGCCGGTCGGGATATCTTCGATTAGGTGACCGCTGGCTTCGCCGGAAGCGATCGCCTGCGCGGCGATGCGGCCCTGATCGTAGGCGGCGGAAGCCAGGCTCGGATAGCCGATCACGTCACCGACCGCATAGATGTGCGACAGCGCGGTTTGGTACATGCTGTTCACCTTCAGCAGCCCGCGGCTGTCCGATTCCAGGCCGACGTTTTCCAACCCCAGCGAATCTGTGTTGCCGGTACGGCCGTTGGCGTACAGCAGGCAGTCCGCTTTCACCTTCTTGCCGGACTTCAGGTGCACGATCACGCCGTCTTCGGTGCCTTCAATCTTCTCGAACTCCTCGTTGTGGCGGATCACCACGCCGTTGTTCCAGAAGTGGTAAGAGAGCGAATCCGACATCTCCTGATCGAGGAATGCCAGCAGGCGATCGCGGGTGTTGATCAGATCGACCTTGACGTTCAGACCGCGGAAGATAGACGCGTATTCGCAGCCGATCACCCCGGCGCCGTAAATGATCACGTGGCGCGGTTCATGGCTCAGCTCGAGAATGGAATCGCTGTCGTAGATGCGCGGGTGATTGAAATCGACGCTGGCCGGGTGATAAGGGCGCGAGCCGCAGGCGATCACGATGTGGTCGGCGCGGATGGTGTCCTGAGTGCCATCCATATAGCTGACGCTGACGGTGTTGGCGTCGATGAAACGCGCGTCGCCGGCGAACAGTTTGCACTGGTTCCGCTCATAGAACCCTTGGCGCATGCGGGTTTGCTGGCTGATGACGTTATCGGCGTGGCGTAAAATGTCAGGGAAGGTCGCGCTGAGCGTGCGCGAGTTGTTGTAAAGCGGGTTCTGGTTGAATTCGATAATGCGGCTGACGGCGTGGCGGAGGGCTTTGGAAGGGATGGTGCCCCAGTGGGTACATCCGCCGCCTACGTTGTTGTACCGTTCGATAACGGCCACGCGGGCGCCCTGTTTCACCAGCCCCATGGCGGCACCTTCACCACCAGGGCCCGAGCCAATCACAATGGCATCAAATTGATAGTGCTGTTGCATGTAGGAGAGACCTGTTTTTTATACAAGATTACAACGGTATCTTAACATCATAGCGCTGCTCACCCAATCACCATTAGGCTTTTTGAGGCAAAGCACAATCGGCTCAGGGCGGAAGTGTGATAGAGCGCGTTAGTATAAATGCTGTTGCAATAAAATTTGCTATATTGCCGAGTCTAGGGCGTTAGACTGAGAGAATGGAACCTATCCGGATATGCATATGGGCGTCAGAGCACAACAAAAAGAACGGACTCGTCGTTCCCTGATCGAAGCCGCATTCAGCCAGCTGAGCGCCGAACGCAGCTTCGCCAGCCTGAGCCTGCGGGAAGTTTCACGCGAGGCGGGCATCGCGCCCACGTCGTTTTACCGCCATTTCCGCGATGTGGATGAGCTGGGGCTGACCATGGTGGACGAAAGCGGCCTGATGCTGCGCCAGTTGATGCGCCAGGCGCGCCAACGCATCGCCAAGGGCGGCAGCGTGATCCGCACCTCGGTGTCCACCTTTATGGAATTTATCGGCAACAACCCGAACGCCTTCCGCCTGCTGCTGCGCGAGCGTTCCGGCACGTCGGCGGCATTCCGTGCGGCGGTGGCGCGCGAGATCCAGCATTTCATCGCCGAACTGGCGGACTACCTCGAGTTGGAAAACCACATGCCGCGCAGCTTTACCGAAGCGCAGGCGGAAGCGATGGTCACCATCGTGTTCAGCGCCGGCGCGGAAGCGCTGGATATCGACGTCGAGCAGCGGCAGCAGCTGGAAGAGCGGCTGGTGCTGCAGCTGCGGATGATCTCCAAAGGGGCGTATTACTGGTATCGCCGCGAACAAGAAAAAGCTTCTGTGTCCCACGTATAAAAAAGGTAAAAAATGATGGAAAAACCAGGCCGTGAAAATGGCACCTTACTGCTGGCGTTGATTGCCGGCCTTTCGATCAACGGTTCGTTTGCCGCGCTGTTCAGCTCGGTGGTGCCGTTTTCGATCTTCCCGCTGATTGCGTTGGTGCTGGCGGTGTACTGCCTACATCAGCGTTACCTGAACCGCGCTATGCCGGACGGCATGCCGAAGCTTGCGGCGGCCTGTTTCCTGCTGGGGCTGCTGATGTACAGCGCCATCGTGCGCGCCGAATACCCGCAGATCGGTTCCAACTTCCTGCCGTCGGTGATCTGCGTGGCGTTGGTGCTGTGGATCGGGATGAAACTGAAGGCGCGTAAGGCGCCGGATGCGCCGACTCAAGAGTCGTAATGAAACGGGGCGCCATGATGGCGCCCCTGTCGTATCAGCGGTGCTTTTCCAGCAACACGCCGCATTCCATGTGATGGGTATACGGGAACTGATCGAACAGCGCCAGGCGGCTGACCCGGTGCGTGGCCTGCAGCGTTTCCAGGTTGGCGCACAGCGTTTCCGGATTGCATGAGATATAGAGAATGCGCGGGTAGGCCTGCACCATCTTCACCGTTTCCTCGTCCAGCCCGCTGCGCGGCGGATCGACGAAAATCGTCTCGCAGTTGTAGCCGCTCAGATCGATGCCTTTCAATCGGTTGAATTCGCGCACCCCGTTCATCGCCTGGGTGAAGTCTTCCGCCGCCATGCGAATGATCTGCACGTTGTCGATATGGTTGGCGGCGATGTTGTACTGCGCCGCCGCCACCGACGGTTTGGCAATCTCGGTCGCCAGCACGCGCTCGAAATTGCGCGCCAGCGCCAGCGAGAAGTTGCCGTTGCCGCAATACAGCTCCAGCAAATCGCCTTTGGAACCGGCGGTCACCGCCAGCGCCCATTCCAGCATCTGCACGTTCATGGCCGCGTTGGGCTGAGTGAAGCTGTTTTCCACCTGGCGGTAGATCATGTCGCGGCCGGCGACCGGCAGCACTTCGTCAACATAATCCTGGTCGAGCATGATTTTGGTCTTCGATGCCCGGCCGATCAGCTGCAGGTCGAAACCCTGCGCGCGCAGATCGTCACGCAGCAGCTCGGCGTGCCGTTGCCAAACGTCATCCAGCTTGCGGTGATACAGCAACGAAGCGATGATTTTGCCGCTTTGCGTCGACAGATAATCGATCTGGAACAGCTTGTGGCGCAGGATCGGTTCCGGTTTCAGCGCGGCGATCAGGGCGCTCATCAGGCGGTTGATCAGTTCGCTGGCGGCCGGGAACCGATCGACGCGAATACGCTGCTTGGTCTGCTGATCGAACATGATGTGGTACATGTCGTCCGCGTCGTGCCAGATGCGGAATTCGGCGCGCATGCGGTAGTGATCGACTGGCGAGCGGAACACTTCCGGCTCGGGCGCCGCGAACGGTGACATCAACGTCTTCAGGCGGGCGACTTTCTCCGCCAGTTGGTCATCGTAACGTTCAATAGGCAAATTCTCGGGCGTCATGTGTGTCTTCTCGTCAGGCAAATTTGATCAGCGGGGATTGTAGGGAATCAGCCCGTGAAGTCCAGTTTTGTCGCGTTTATTATTTGTAACATTAGTAGCAGTCTAGACATCTATTTTCATTGATCGTAGCATTGCCGTCCGGCCTCAAGCAGCGAGTGAAAAGGGAATCCGGTGTGAATCCGGAGCTGACGCGCAGCGGTAAGGGGAAGTCACGGCGATAGCGTTTCGACGCAGACACTGTCCATTGCAGGATGGGAAGTCATCGCCCGTTGCCGGTCGCGCCCCGCGGCCTGCAAATCCCAAGCCCGAAGACCTGCCGGTGTTACGTCGCAATGTCCGTGGCCGTCGCGAACTATCGGCCATGATCCTGCGGCATCCGCCAATTAAGTTTGGATGCTTTTCTCATGACAATTACAAAAAATACGCTGCTGGCGGTGGTTTCCTCCGTCACGGCTTTTTCTGGATGGGCGCAAGACAACACCACAACCACGAATGGCGATAACCTGGTGGTGACCGCCAACCGCTTCCCGCAGCCGGTTTCTTCCGTGCTGGCGCCGACTTCCATCGTCACCCGCAACGATATCGATCGCTGGCAGGCCAAGAGCCTGACCGACGTGATGCGCCGCCTGCCGGGCGTGGATGTTGGCCAGAACGGCGGGCTGGGGCAAAAGAGCTCGCTGTTTATTCGCGGCACCAACTCCAGCCACGTGCTGGTGCTAATTGACGGCATTCGCCTTAATCAGGCGGGCGTCAGCGGCTCTTCCGATCTTAGCCAAATCCCAATTTCGCTGGTGCAGAAAGTCGAATACATCCGCGGCCCGCGTTCGGCGGTGTACGGCTCCGACGCCATCGGCGGCGTGGTCAACATCATTACCACCCGCGAAAAGAACGGCACGACGCTTTCCGCCGGCCTCGGCTCCAACGGCTATCAATCCTATGACGCGTCGACCCAACAGCAGCTGGGCGACAGCACCGTGGCGACGGTGGCGGGCGACTACACCTATACCAAAGGGTATGACGTGGTGGCCTATGGCAGTACCGGTATGCAAAGCCAGCAGGATCGCGATGGTTTTATGAGTAAATCACTGTATGGTGCGCTTGAGCATCAGTTCAGCGAATCGGTCAGCGGTTTTGTACGTGGGTATGGCTACGACAACCGCACGGCGTACGATAGTTACTATTCCTCTCCGGCCAGCTCTCTGCTCGATACTCGCAAGCTGTACAGCCAAACCTGGGATACCGGATTGCGTTATAAAGAAGGCATTTACGCAACACAATTGACCGGCAGCTACAGCCATAGCAAGGATTACGATTACGATCCTCGCCGCGGTATGCATGACAGCTCGGCCAGCCTGGTGGATTCCGAACAGTACAACCTGCAGTGGGGCAATACGCTGCAGGTTGGACAGGGTACCGTAAGCTCTGGCGTCGACTGGCAGCAACAGAAAATCAAACCGGACTCTACCACCGTAAAGGGTGAAAAAAGCCAACGTGATGCAGGCATCTATCTGACCGCGCAGCAACTGGTTGGCCCGGTGACGCTGGAAGGCGCGGTTCGGGGTGACGATCATTCCGAGTTTGGCTGGCACGGCACCTGGCAAACCAGCGCGGCCTGGGAGTTCGTCGAGGGATACCGTTTTATCGCGTCGTATGGCACGGCGTTCAAAGCACCCAATATGGGCCAGCTATACGGCAACTTTGGCAATAACACCGATCTGAAGCCGGAAGAAAGCAAGCAGTGGGAAGGCGGTTTTGAAGGGCTGACCGGGCCGGTGACCTGGCGCATCTCCGGTTATCGCAACGACATCGACAATTTGATCGATTCCACGGGGGAAACCAACTACGTCTACTACAACGTGGGTAAGGCGACCATCAAAGGGATTGAAGCGACGGCGTCTTTTGATACCGGCCCGCTGACGCACCAGATTGGTTACGATTATGTCGATCCGCGCAACGCAAAAACTCACGAAGTGCTGCTGCGCCGCGCCAAACAGCAGGTGAAATATGAGCTGGACTGGCAGCTGTATGACTTTGACTGGGCGGTGACTTATCAATATTTGGGTCAACGTTATGACAAGGACTACAGTACCTATCCGGAGCAGAGTGTGAAACTCGGCGGCGTGAGCCTGTGGGATCTCGCAGTTTCGTATCCGGTCACATCTCATCTGACAGTTCGTGGTAGAATTGCCAACCTGTTTGATAAAGATTATGAGACGGCCTATGGCTACGCTACTCCAGGAAGAGAATACTACCTCACTGGAAGCTATACCTTCTAACAGCACCGCCACACCTCGCCCGACGGTGCTGGTTTTCGATTCCGGCGTCGGCGGGCTGTCGGTATATCAGGAGATTCGGCAGTTGCTGCCGGATCTCCACTATATATACGCTTTCGACAACGTGGCGTTCCCCTACGGTGAGAAGTCCGAAGAGTTTATCGTTGAGCGCGTGCTGGAAATTGTCGGCGCAGTGCAGCAGCGGCATCCTCTGGCGATTGTCGTCATTGCCTGCAACACCGCCAGCACCGTTTCCTTGCCGGCCCTGCGCGAGCGTTTCAGCTTCCCGGTCGTGGGCGTGGTGCCCGCCATCAAGCCTGCCGCCCGTCTTACCGTTAACGGCATCGTCGGCCTGTTGGCGACCCGCGGCACCGTACAACGCAGCTACACCCACGAACTGATTTCCCGTTTCGCTACCGACTGCAAGATTGAACTGCTGGGCTCTTCAGAGCTGGTGGAGTTGGCGGAGGCCAAGCTGCACGGCGAAGCCGTGCCGTTGCCGGTACTGAAGAAGATCCTGCATCCGTGGCTGAGCATGCGCGAGCCGCCGGATACCGTCGTGCTGGGCTGCACCCATTTCCCTCTATTAGCTGAAGAGCTGATGCAAGTGTTGCCGGAAGGCACCCGGCTGGTGGATTCCGGCGCGGCGATTGCCCGTCGTACCGCCTGGCTCATCTCGACGCAGGAAAATCTGGTCTCGAGCCAGGAAGAGAATCTGGCCTATTGCATGGCGTTGAATGAAGATACTGACGCTTTATTGCCCGTTTTGCAGAGCTACGGCTTTAAATCGTTGAAAAAACTGCCGCTTTAACGGTGTTTTGGTTAAACATTCAACGGTCGGAAAAAATATTGAAAATAGGGGTTGCGGCCTGCCGAGAACTCCCTATAATGCGCCTCCACTGACCGGGAACAACGACTGACAAGCCGCCGGGTCAGCGAGAAGACAGCGAAATAAACGCTTGACTCTCCGGGCTA
>NZ_JBJNLK010000014.1:0-71298 GCF_052169115.1 Serratia sp. CY33525
GCGGCAATAGCGCGGTGGTCCCACCTGACCCCATGCCGAACTCAGAAGTGAAACGCCGTAGCGCCGATGGTAGTGTGGGGTCTCCCCATGCGAGAGTAGGACACTGCCAGGCATCAAATTAAGCGTGCTGATATGGCTCAGTTGGTAGAGCGCACCCTTGGTAAGGGTGAGGTCCCCAGTTCGACTCTGGGTATCAGCACCACTTTATTTAAAGTGGGTATAGAAGTTCGGCAGAAAAAAGAATTTGCTTGGCGGCAATAGCGCGGTGGTCCCACCTGACCCCATGCCGAACTCAGAAGTGAAACGCCGTAGCGCCGATGGTAGTGTGGGGTCTCCCCATGCGAGAGTAGGACACTGCCAAGCATCAAATAAGCAAAAAGGCCATCCGAAAGGATGGCCTTTTTGCTTTTCAGTCCTTTTACTCTCTCTACTCATATCTTGGGGCAGATCGCGCAATGAAACATTTTCACCTTTCCGCTGAATGCTCGACAGCGACGGAAAAAAACGCTATCTTCGGGCATCTAGAAGTCTAAACGTATAAATGGATGTGTGAGGGTTAAGCAATGCCGATTCGTGTTCCTGATGAGTTACCTGCGGTCAATTTCTTGCGCGGTGAGAATGTCTTCGTGATGACATCCTCGCGGGCAAAAACACAGGAAATCAGGCCACTGAAAGTGCTGATCCTCAACCTGATGCCAAAGAAGATCGAAACGGAAAACCAGTTTCTGCGCCTGTTGTCCAACTCGCCGCTGCAGATTGATATCCAGTTGCTGCGTATCGACAGCCGCGAATCGAAGAACACGCCGGCCGAGCATCTGAATAACTTCTACTGCGACTTCGAGGATATCCAGAACGAGAACTTCGATGGTTTGATCGTCACCGGCGCGCCGCTGGGGCTGGTCGATTTCTGCGATGTTGCCTACTGGCCGCAGATCGAACGGGTGATCGACTGGGCCAAGCACCACGTTACCTCCACGCTGTTCGTGTGCTGGGCGGTACAGGCGGCGTTGAATATTCTGTATGGCATTCCCAAGATGACGCGCGAAGTGAAGCTCTCCGGCGTTTACCCGCACCAAACGCTACAGCAGCATGCGTTGCTGACGCGCGGCTTCGACGAAAGTTTCCTGGCGCCGCATTCACGCTATGCCGATTTCCCGACTGAGGTGATTCGCCAATATACCGACCTGGATATTCTGGCCGAATCCGAACAGGCGGGCGCCTACCTGTTCGCCAGCAGGGATAAGCGCCTGGCGTTCGTCACCGGCCATCCGGAGTATGATGCGCTGACCCTGGCGGGGGAGTATTGTCGCGACCACGAAGCTGGCCTCGATCCCGCCGTTCCGCTCAACTACTTCCCCGATGACAACCCCGCACTGACACCGAAAGCCACCTGGCGCAGCCATGGCCATCTGCTGTTTTCCAACTGGCTCAACTATTACGTCTACCAGATCACGCCGTACGATCTGCGTCATATGAATCCGACGCTCGACTGATCTTTTCTGCCTGCCGGCGGCTGAATCGAGGCCGCCGCTCCGTTGATCCTCTGCAAGATCCTCTTTTTATCCGTCACTTCTCCAGTAAATTCTTTGTTCAACAAGGCGTTAGTGCGTCTTCATCAATTTACTGGAAGCGATTTCCTTACCTGTCATTATTGTTATCTTATCTAACCAATTGATAATAAAGTGTTAATAAAATATTTAATAATAAAATGGAAATGGTTTTTGATTTTTATTTTTTGTTGAGTATTCTTAGAGCTATCGGGATGAGATCTGACCAGTTGAGGATCGTTTCATCCGCCCTGATCCACAGTGATTTCTGATGAAAATGCGCCGGTCGCGCGGGCGCAACGATGGGAAGGAGCAAGGTCATGACGCAACAGATAGCAGGCACGGAGTTAAGGTTTACGCAGGGTTTCGCCGCAGCGGAGCGCCAGGTGTTGACCGATGAAGCGGTTGAATTCCTGGCGGAACTGGTGGGGAAATTCACGCCGCGGCGCAACGAGCTGCTGGCGGCGCGTGTCCGCTGGCAGCAAAATATCGATCGCGGCGAACTGCCGGGGTTTATTTCGGAAACCACTTCCATTCGTGAAGGTGACTGGCAGATCCGCGGCATTCCGCAAGATCTGCGTGACCGCCGGGTCGAGATCACCGGGCCGGTTGAGCGCAAGATGGTGATCAATGCGCTTAATGCCAACGTAAAAGTGTTCATGGCGGACTTCGAAGACTCGCTGGCGCCAAGCTGGGACAAAGTCATCGACGGCCAAATCAACCTGCACGATGCGGTTAACGGCACCATTTCCTTCACCAATGAAGCCGGCAAGATCTACCAGCTGAAACCGAACCCGGCGGTGTTAATCGCCCGCGTGCGCGGCCTGCATTTGCCGGAAAAACACGTGCTGTGGCGTGATGAAGCCATTCCCGGCGGCCTGTTCGATTTCGCGCTGTACTTCTACCACAACTATCGTCAGCTGCTGGCCAAGGGCAGCGGCCCATATTTCTACCTGCCGAAAACCCAGTCCTGGGAAGAGGCGGCCTGGTGGAGCGATGTCTTCAGCTTTACCGAGGATCGTTTCGATCTGCCGCGCGGCACCATCAAAGCGACCGTGCTGATCGAAACCCTGCCGGCGGTGTTCCAGATGGACGAAATCCTCTACCACCTGCGCGATCACATCGTGGGTCTGAACTGCGGCCGCTGGGATTACATCTTCAGCTACATCAAAACGCTGAAGAATCACGGCGATCGCGTGCTGCCGGATCGTCAGTCGGTGACCATGGAGAAACCTTTCCTCAGCGCCTATTCGCGCCTGCTGATCAAAACCTGTCATAAGCGCGGCGCGTTCGCCATGGGCGGCATGGCGGCGTTTATCCCGAGCAAAGACGCCGAGAAAAACGCCTGGGTGCTGAACAAGGTGCGGGCGGACAAAGAGCTGGAGGCCAGCAACGGCCACGACGGCACCTGGGTGGCGCACCCGGGGCTGGCGGACACGGTGATGGAAGTGTTCGGCAAAGCGCTGGGCGATCGCCAAAACCAGCTGGAGGTGCTGCGTGAGCAAGACGCGCCGATCAGCGCCGCACAGCTGCTGGAACCGTGCGACGGCGAGCGTACCGAAGCGGGGATGCGCGCCAATATCCGCGTGGCGGTGCAGTACATCGAAGCCTGGATCTCCGGCAACGGCTGTGTGCCGATTTACGGTTTGATGGAAGATGCAGCCACGGCGGAAATCTCCCGTACGTCTATCTGGCAGTGGATCCACCACGAGAAGAGCCTGAGCGACGGGCGCCCGGTCACCAAGGCGCTGTTCCGCCAGATGCTGCAAGAAGAGATGTTGGTGGTGCGTGAAGAAGTGGGGGAAGCGCGCTTTAACGCCGGCCGGTACGAAGAGGCGGCGCGCCTGATGGAGCGCATCACCACGCAAGATGAGTTAATCGATTTCCTGACGCTGCCCGGCTATGAGCTGCTGGCCTGAATTTTCCCAATCAACCCTACATGACTGAAAGGATAAAAATTATGTCTACCTCTCGCTCTCAACAGATCCAGCAGCTGGAACAGGAATGGAAATCGGCCCGTTGGGAAGGCATCACCCGCCCTTACAGCGCCGAAGACGTGATCAACCTGCGCGGTTCGGTCAACCCGGAATGCACTCTGGCGCAAAACGGTGCCGCCAAACTGTGGGCGTTGCTGAACGGCAAGGCGCGCAAAGGCTACGTGAACTGCCTGGGCGCGCTCACCGGCGGCCAGGCGCTGCAACAGGCCAAGGCCGGCGTCGAGGCTATCTACCTGTCCGGTTGGCAGGTGGCGGCGGACGCCAACAGCGCAGCGGCCATGTACCCTGACCAGTCGCTGTATCCGGTGGACTCGGTGCCGAAGGTGGTCGAGCGCATCAACAATACCTTCCGCCGCGCCGATCAGATCCAATGGGCTAACCAGATTGAGCCGGGCAGCAAAGGCTACACCGATTATTTCCTGCCGATCGTCGCCGATGCGGAAGCCGGCTTCGGCGGCGTGCTGAACGCCTTCGAGCTGATGAAAGCGATGATCACCGCCGGTGCCGCCGGGGTGCACTTTGAAGATCAGCTGGCGGCGGTGAAGAAATGCGGCCATATGGGCGGCAAAGTGCTGGTGCCGACGCAGGAAGCGATTCAGAAGCTGGTCGCCGCGCGCCTGGCGGCCGACGTGCTCGGCGTGCCGACGCTGGTGATCGCCCGCACCGACGCCGATGCGGCCGACCTGCTGACCTCCGATTGCGATCCGTATGACAGCGCCTTCGTCACCGGCGAGCGCACGGCGGAAGGCTTCTTCCGCACCCATGCGGGCGTCGAGCAGGCGATCAGCCGCGGCCTAGCTTACGCCCCCTACGCAGATATGGTGTGGTGCGAAACCTCAACGCCGGATCTGGATGCCGCTCAGCGCTTCGCCGACGCCATCCACGCCAAATACCCGGGCAAGCTGCTGGCCTACAACTGCTCGCCGTCGTTCAACTGGAAAAAGAACCTCGACGACCAGACCATCGCCCGCTTCCAGCAGGCGCTGTCGGACATGGGCTACAAGTATCAGTTCATTACGCTGGCGGGCATCCACAGCATGTGGTTCAACATGTTCGACCTGGCGCACGCCTATGCGCAGGGCGAGGGCATGAAACACTACGTCGAGAAGGTGCAGCAGGCGGAGTTCGCCGCGGTGGATCGCGGTTACACCTTCGCGTCGCACCAGCAAGAGGTGGGCACCGGCTACTTCGACAAGGTCACCACCATTATTCAGGGCGGCGCCTCTTCGGTCACTGCGCTGACCGGTTCGACGGAAGAACAGCAGTTCTGATGCGGCAAGCTTGAAGACGTTTCATCCGGAGCCTGCATGCGCAGGCTTCTTTTTCTGGCGGGGGTAAGGATGGCGGCAAAACTGGAGTTGTTGATCGCACAGACGATCCTGCAAGGCTTCGATGCGCAGTACGGCCGCTTTCTGGAAGTGACCGCCGGCGCGCAGCAGCGCTTCGAGCAGGCGGACTGGCCGGCGGTGCAGCGGGCGATGAAAAAACGCATCCATCTGTATGACCATCACGTCGGCCTGGTGGTGGAGCAGCTCAAATGCATCACCGGGCAGAAATACTTCGACGCTGACTTCCCCAGCCGGGTCAAAGCGGTCTATATCGACCTGCTGCCGGACTACCCGCGCTTCGAGATCGCCGAAAGCTTCTTTAACTCGGTCTACTGTCGGCTGTTCAAGCACCGCGATCTGACGCCGGACAAGCTGTTCGTGTTCAGTTCGCAGCCGGAGCGGCGCTTTCGCGACATTCCGCGTCCGCTGGCGCGCGATTTCACCCCCAATGGCGATCTGCCGGCGATGCTGCGCAGCGTGCTGAGCGATCTGCCGCTGCGGCTGCCGTGGGAGGATTTGACGCGCGATATTCACTACATCACTCAGGCGCTGCAACGCGCCTTCAGCGCACAGCAGTTGGCGGGGGCAACCTTCCAGATCGCCAACGAACTGTTCTATCGCAACAAGGCCGCCTGGCTGGTCGGCAAGCTGCGTCTGGCCGACGGCGTTTATCCGTTCTTGCTGCCTATCCACCACAGCGAGTCGGGCGCGCTGTTTATCGACGCCTGCCTGACCGGTAAGGCCGAGGCCAGCATCGTCTTCGGCTTCGCCCGATCTTATTTCATGGTCTATGCGCCGCTGCCGGCGGCGATGGTGGAGTGGCTGCGCGAGATCCTGCCGGGCAAAACCACCGCCGAGCTGTACATGGCGATCGGCTGCCAGAAGCACGGCAAAACCGAATGCTATCGCGAATACCTGACCTTTATGGCGCAGTCGCAGGAGCAGTTCATTATCGCGCCGGGGGTGAAGGGCATGGTGATGCTGGTGTTCACCCTGCCATCCTTCGATCGGGTGTTTAAAGTGATTAAAGACGAATTCGCCCCGCAAAAAGAGGTGACGCAGGCGCAGGTGATGGCCTGCTATCAGCTGGTGAAAGAGCATGACCGCGTCGGGCGCATGGCGGATACCCAGGAGTACGAGAATTTCGTCGTCGACAAGGCGCGCCTCAGCCCGGCGCTGTTGGCGGAGCTGCAGCGCGAAGTGCCGGGCAAGCTGGAAGATCTCGGCGATCGCATCGTGATCAAACATCTGTATATGGAACGGCGCATGACGCCGCTGAACCTGTATCTGGAGCAGGCCAACGACCAGCAGATGCGCGATGCGATCGAAGAGTACGGCAATGCCATCAAGCAGCTGGCCGCCGCCAATATCTTCCCCGGCGACATGCTGTTCAAGAACTTCGGCGTGACGCGCCACGGGCGGGTGGTGTTCTACGACTACGACGAAATTTGCTACATGACCGAGGTCAACTTCCGCGACATTCCGCCGCCGCGCTATCCGGAGGACGAGCTGGCCAGCGAGCCGTGGTACAGCATCGCGCCCAACGACGTGTTCCCGGAGGAGTTCCGCCACTTCCTGTGCGGCGATCGGCGCATTCGGCAGGTGTTTGAAGAATTGCACAGCGATCTGTTTACCGCGGAGTATTGGCGCGGGTTACAGCAGCGCATCCGCGAGGGGCACGTGGAAGACGTGTTCGCTTACCGCAAGAAGCAGCGGTTCAGCCAGCGCAGCGGGGCGGCGCTGCCGGCCGCCACCGCTGCGATGTAAATCAGGCCTGGGCGCCCGCGACGGCGGCGCGCGCCAGTTCGGTGATGCGCGCGTAGTCGCCGCTTTCCAGCGCGTCCGCCGGCACCAGCCAGGAGCCGCCGATGCACAGCACGCTTTTCAGCGCCAGATAGCTGCGGTAGTTGTCCGGCGAGATGCCGCCGGTCGGGCAGAAGCGCACCTGCGGGAACGGGCCGCCGATCGCCTGCAGCGCTTTTACGCCGCCGTTGGCTTCCGCCGGGAAGAATTTAAACTCGCGCAGGCCGTAATCCATGCCCAGCATCAGTTCGGAAACGGTGCTGATGCCCGGAATAAGCGGAATGGACCCGGCGGTGGCCGCCTTGAGCAGCTCGTCGGTCAGCCCCGGGCTGATGGCGAACTGCGCGCCGGCCTCGGTCACTTCACGCAGCTGCTGCGGATTGATCACGGTACCGGCGCCGATGATCGCTTCCGGCACTTCTTGGGCGATGGCGCGAATGGCGTCCATGGCGCAGGCGGTGCGCAGCGTCACTTCCAACACCCGCACGCCGCCGGCGACCAGCGCTTTCGCCAACGGCACCGCATGTTCCAGCTTGTTGATCACGATCACCGGCACCACCGGCCCCGCCGTCAGGATCTGCTCGGCGCTTGTTTTCCACTTGTTCATGATGACGTTCTCCTTTGTGGCCGCCGCCAGGCGGCGATGCGGCCAGGCTATCGATTAAAATGTGATGCAGCAGGCGCCCTGCTCGGCGCCGGACAGCTGGCTGCGCAGTGCGCCGAACAGCTCGCGGCCGCAGCCGATGTGTTCTGCGCTCAGATCGGGTTGGCACGGCGTGCGCTGGGCCAGTTCGTCGGCGTCGACCAGCACCTGCAGCTCGCCGCTGCGGCCGTTGACGCGGATCGGATCGCCGTCGCGCACTTTCGCCAGCAGGCCGCCGGTATAGGCTTCCGGGGTGACGTGGATGGCGGAAGGCACCTTGCCGGAGGCGCCGGACAGGCGGCCGTCGGTAACCAGCGCCACTTTGAAGCCGCGATCCATCAGCACGCCCAGCGGCGGCATCAGTTTGTGCAGCTCCGGCATGCCGTTGGCCTGCGGCCCCTGGAAGCGCACCACCACCACGCAATCGCGATCCAGCTTGCCGGCTTCAAACGCCGGCACGATGTCGTGCTGGCTGTCGAACACCACCGCCGGCGCTTCGATGATCTGGTTGTCGGCGGGCACCGCCGAGGTTTTCATCACCGCACGGCCCAGATTGCCGGCCATCACTTTGGTGCCGCCGTGATGCTCAAACGGCTGAGCGACGCTGGCGATCACGCTGGCGTCGAGCGAGCCGGCCACGCCTTCGCGCCACACCAGCTGGCCGTTGTCCAGCCACGGTTCCTGGGTATAGCGGTGCAGGCCGAAACCGGCCACGGTGTGCACGTCTTCGTGCAGCAGCCCGTGTTGCAACAGCTCACGCACCACCAGCGGCACGCCGCCGGCGGCCTGGAACTGGTTGATGTCGGCCGGGCCGTTCGGGTAGATGCGACACAGCAGCGGCACCGCCTCCGACAGCTCCGAGAAATCGTCCCAGGTGATGATGATGCCCGCCGCCCGCGCCATCGCCACCAGATGCATGGTCAGGTTGGTGGAGCCGCCGGTGGCCAGCAGCGAGACGATGCCGTTCACCACCACTTTCTCGTCCACCAGGCGGCCGATCGGCAGGTAGTTGCCGGCGGTGTCGGTCAGTCGCGTCACCTGGCGCGCAGCGGCGTCGTTCAGCGCGTCGCGCAGCGGCGTATCCGGATGCACGAAAGAGGCGCCCGGCAGGTGCAGGCCCATCACTTCCATCACCATCTGGTTGGTGTTGGCGGTGCCGTAGAAGGTGCAGGTGCCGATGCCGTGATAGGAGGCGGCCTCGGCTTCCAGCAGCGCCAGACGATCGGCCTTGCCCTCGGCGTACAGCTGGCGCACGCGCACCTTTTCCTTGTTCGGCAGGCCGCTGCTCATCGGGCCGGCCGGCACGAACAGCGCGGGCAGGTGGCCGAAGGAGAGGGCGGCCATCACCAGCCCCGGCACGATCTTGTCGCAGATGCCGAGGAACAGCGCGCCGTCGAACATATTGTGCGACAGGCCGACGGCGGCCGACATGGCGATCACGTCGCGGCTCATCAGCGACAGCTCCATGCCGTCCTGCCCCTGCGTCACGCCGTCGCACATCGCCGGCACGCCGCCGGCCACCTGGCCCACGGCGCCCACCGCCTTCAGCGCCTGCTTCAGCCGCTGCGGGTAGTGTTCGTACGGCTGGTGGGCCGACAGCATGTCGTTGTAGGCGGTGATGATGGCGATATCGCTGCGCACCATGTTTTTCAGCGCCGTCTTGTCATCGGGCTGACAGGCGGCGAAGCCGTGGGCCAGGTTGCCGCAGGCCAGCTGCGCGCGGTGGACGGTTTGGGAACGGGCCGCCTCGATGCGCGCCAGATAGGCGGCGCGGCTGGCCTGGGAACGGTGGATGATGCGCTGCGTGACACGGGACAAGGTTGGGTTAATCATGCCTTCCTCACATTGCTGTTGTTATAGTCGCCGCCTGTGGCGGTGCCCCCGGGGATGATTTGCAGCCCTGGTGTGCAAGGCCGGGGGCGATTTAGGATTTAAAACATCGTGAATGCAATCATGCCGATAGCGCCGCCGACGCTGCCCAGAATCGTTTCCATCACCGTCCAGGTTTTCAGCGTTTGCAGTTCGTTGGCGCCGGTGAATTTGCCGAACAGCCAGAAACCGGCGTCGTTGACGTGGCTCAGCACGATGGAGCCGCCGGCGATGCAGATAGCCAGCGCGGCCAGCTGCCCGCCGTTCAGCCCGAGCTGGCTGGTGACCGGCAGCACCAGGCCGACGGTGGTCAGACAGGCGACGGTGGCCGAGCCCTGAATCACCCGCACCATGGCGGAGAGCGCAAAGGCGGCCACGGCGATCGGCAGGCCGGCGCCGATCATGGCGTCACCCAGCGCCGGCCCTACGCCGGAATCCACCAGGATCTGTTTGAACACCCCGCCGGCGCCGGTCATCAGCAGGATGATCCCGGCCGGTTGCACCGCGGCGGAGCAGATGGCCAGCGTCTGTTCGTTGCTCATGCCGCGCGGCTTCGCCAGGCCGTAAATCACGATCAGGCAGGCCAGCAGAATGGCGGTGAACGGGTGGCCGATAAACTCCAGCCACTGCTGCAGCTGCGAGCCGGGGGTGACCAGCCGCGCGCCGATGGTCTTCATGCCGACCAGCACCAGCGGGCACAGCACCAGCGCCAGGCTGAAGCCGAACGACGGCAAATTGCCCTTGGTCAACGTCGGCTCGTTCTCTTCCGGCGGCATCGGCCAGTTGACGAAGCGGCTGATAAAGCTGCCGTACAGCGGGCCGGCGATCAGCATGCCGATCACCGCCGCCACCAGGCCGATGGCGATCATCCAGCCGAAGTCGGCCTTCATCTGCGAAGCCAGCAGCATCGGCACCGGCCCCGGCAGCAGGAAGGAGGCGGCGGCGGCCACACCGGCGAACAGCGGAATGGCCAGCTTGACGATATTGCCGTCGGTGCGGCGCGCCACGGCGAACACGATGCCGATCAGCAGCACCACCGCCACGTCGAAGAACAGCGGCAGCGCGCAGATCAGGCCGGCGATGCCGAGCGCGTAGTGCGCCTTGCTTTGTCCGAATCGTTTCAGCAATTGCGCCGCAATTTGATCGAGCGCGCCGACCTCATGCAGGATCTTGCCGAACATCGCCCCGAGCGCCACCACGATCGCCAGGAAGCCCAGCGTGTCGCCCATGCCTTTTTGCATGGTGTCGGCAATATGGTCCAGCGGCATGCCGGAGAAGATGCCGGCGGCGATGGACACCAGCATCAGCGCGACGAAGGCGTGCATGCGCGCCTTCATCACCAGGAATAACAGCAGTAAAACCGAGCCGACTGCGGTACCGACCAGCGTTACGGTACTCACGCGCACACGTCCTGCGGCAGGAAGCTCTGGATATGGCGCACGGTATCGGCGATCACCGCGTCCAGCGGCTGGTTGATGTCGATCGCCATCACGTCGTTCTCGTCGGCGCCCGGCTGCTCCAGCGCGGCGAACTGGGTGACCAGCATCTGCGGTTTGAAGAAGTGGCCGTTACGCGCCGCCAGGCGGGATTCGATCACCGGGAACTCGCCGTGCAGATAGATGAACGACAGGTTGCCGTTGCCGGCGCGCAGGCGGTCGCGATACTGCTTTTTCAGCGCCGAGCAGACGATGATCGACACGTTGTTGGTGCGCTGCATGGCGAAGGCGGCGTCGTTGAGCGCGGCCAGCCACGGGGCGCGATCGTCGTCGTTCAACGCTTCGCCGGCGGCCATCTTCAGGATGTTGCTGCGCGGATGCAGGAAGTCGCCGTCGAGGAAGCCGGCGGAGAGTTGGCGGGCCGCGGCGGCGGCGACGGCGGACTTGCCGCTGCCGGAAACGCCCATAACGACGTAAATGCGATTTTGATTGTTGGTCATGGCTTGGCTCCAAAACACCGGGTGACGTTACCTTCGTTCAGCTTGTTTGTTACCGGTAACATGTTATCGGTAACATTGTCGAAGGAAGTTTGAGCGGTTGCAATGGGCTTTCGCCGTGAGGATCGTTAACTGTGATCGGCTTCAAGCTTTTTTCCCGTGCGCTACACAGGATGCCGATAGCCTGTTACATGCTGACAACAGAGCAAGGAATCAGGAGAGAGGGCGCACAGGGGCGCCCCTCGGAGGGGGTGGATCAGCGCACGCCGCCGTAGGCCAGGCTGATCTCTTTCGCCGCGTGGATCACCAGCGCCCCCAGCTCGATCACGCGATCGTCGGTGATGCGCGACACCGGGCCGGAGATGGAGATGGCGGCGAAGGCTTCGCGGTGCTCGTCGAAGATGCAGGCCGCCACGCAGCGCAGGCCGAGCGCGTGCTCTTCGTCGTCAAAGGAGAAGCCCTGTTTGCGGATCTGCGCCAGCCCCTCTTTCAGGTTGTGCGGCGTCAGGGTGTGCGGCGTGTAGGTGTGCATGCCTTTCTTGTGCAGCAGTTTGGTCACCTGATCGTCCGGCAGGGTGGCGAGGAACGCCTTGCCGGCGCCGGAGGCGTGCATCGGCAGTTTGCCGCCGATTGGCGCCGACATGCGCATCAGCGCCGTACACTGCACCTGATCGATGATGATCGCCTGGTACTCGCTGGTATCCAGCACCGCCAGGTTGACGGTTTCGCCGGACTCTTCCATCAGGCGGCGCAGCGTCGGGTGCACCATCGCCAGCAGGTTGCGGCTTTGCAGGAAGCTGCTGCCGACCACAAAGGCGTGCGAGCCGATGGTCCACAGGCCGAGATCGCCGACCTGGCGCACGAATCCCTGCTGCTGCATGGTGGTGAGCAGGCGGTGAGTGGTGGAGTTCGGCAGGCCGGCCTGCTGGGCCAGATCGGTCAGCGCCACGTTGCCCTGGGCTTCCGAAATGTACTCCAACAGCTTCAGGCCACGGGTCAATGATTGTACCTGACCGGTCGCCGCACTGGCGGCCGGGGCTGCTGCGCGGGGCTTCTTGCCGCGTTTGGCGGGAGCAGGGGTGGCCATGGGTGAGATTCCTTTTTCCGTATGATGGAATTCATTTTCGTTTTTTGTCGATGAATTGCAAGTCGCCGTCAGCTCATCGGAGGTGTTGGCGCACAACCTGAAAAACTCTCAATTGTCGTCTGCCCCTTTGTCCCTACAAGCTGTGCTAGGATGACTCGTTGGTTTTTGCGGCAGTTGAGCAATGGGCTGGATGGCAATGGAAGGGGTTACAGTGACGAATCGAGTAGAACAACTGCGCCGCCAGTTAGCGCAGCGCATTTTGGTGTTGGACGGCGGCATGGGCACCATGATCCAGAGCTATCGTCTGGATGAGCGCGATTTCCGCGGTGAGCGTTTCGCCGACTGGCGCAGCGATCTGAAAGGCAATAACGATCTGCTGGTGCTGACCAAGCCGGAAGTGATCGCCGCCATTCATTACGCCTATCTCGAGGCGGGCGCCGATATCCTTGAAACCAATACCTTCAACGCCACCTCCATCGCCATGGCCGACTACCACATGGAGTCGCTGTCCGCCGAGATTAACTATCAGGCCGCCTGCCTGGCGCGCACCTGCGCCGACGAATGGACGGCGCGCACGCCGGAAAAACCGCGCTACGTCGCCGGGGTGTTGGGGCCGACCAACCGCACCGCGTCCATCTCGCCGAACGTCAACGATCCGGCGTTCCGCAACATTTCGTTCGACGAGCTGGTGACGGCTTACCGTGAATCGACCCGTGCGCTGGTGGAGGGCGGCGTCGATCTGATCATGATCGAAACCATCTTCGACACCCTGAATGCCAAGGCCGCCGCCTTTGCGGTGGAAACCGAATTCGAAGCGCTGGGGGTGGAACTGCCGATCATGATTTCCGGCACCATCACCGACGCCTCCGGCCGCACTTTGTCCGGCCAGACCACCGAAGCGTTTTACAATTCGCTGCGCCACGTCAAGCCGCTGACCTTCGGCCTGAACTGCGCCCTGGGCCCGGATGAACTGCGTCAGTACGTCGCCGAGCTGGCGCGCATCTCGGAGACCTACGTCACCGCGCACCCGAATGCCGGTTTGCCGAACGCCTTCGGCGAGTACGATCTGGATGCGGCCGAGATGGCGCGCCAGGTCGGGGAATGGGCGCAGGCCGGCTTCCTCAATATCATCGGCGGCTGCTGCGGCACCACGCCGGAACATATCGCCGCGATGGCCAACGCGGTCGAGGGCGTGCCGCCGCGCCGGCTGCCGGAGATCCCGGTCGCCTGCCGCCTGGCGGGCCTGGAGCCGCTGACCATCGATGCCAACACCCTGTTCGTCAACGTCGGCGAGCGCACCAACGTCACCGGTTCGGCGCGATTCAAACGGCTGATCAAAGAAGAGAAATACAATGAGGCGCTCGACGTGGCGCGCCAGCAGGTCGAGAGCGGTGCGCAGATCATCGACATCAACATGGACGAGGGGATGCTCGACGCCGAAGCGGCGATGGTGCGCTTCCTTAACCTGATCGCCGGCGAGCCGGATATCGCCCGGGTGCCGATCATGATCGACTCCTCCAAGTGGTCCGTTATCGAGAAAGGCCTGAAATGCATCCAGGGCAAGGGCATCGTCAACTCGATCTCGATGAAGGAGGGCGAAGAGGCCTTTATCCACCACGCCAAACTGGTGCGCCGCTACGGCGCCGCGGTGGTGGTGATGGCGTTCGACGAAGTGGGGCAGGCTGATACCCGCGAGCGCAAGTTCGAGATCTGCCGCCGCGCCTATAACATTCTAACCGAGCGCGTCGGCTTCCCGCCGGAAGACATCATTTTCGACCCGAACATTTTCGCCGTCGCTACCGGTATCGAAGAGCACAACAACTACGCCGTCGACTTTATCGAAGCCTGCGCCGACATCAAAACCCACTTGCCGCACGCGATGATCTCCGGCGGCGTGTCCAACGTGTCGTTCTCGTTCCGCGGCAACGATCCGGTGCGTGAAGCGATCCACGCGGTGTTCCTGTATCACGCCATTCGCAACGGCATGGACATGGGCATCGTCAACGCCGGGCAATTGGCGATTTATGACGATTTAAGCGCCGAGCTGCGCGACGCGGTGGAGGACGTGATCCTCAACCGTCGCGAGGACGGCACCGAACGCCTGCTGGAGCTGGCCGAAAAATACCGTGGCAGCAAAGATAATGACGTGGCGGTGCAACAGGCCGAATGGCGCGGCTGGCCGGTGGAGAAACGGCTGGAGTATTCGCTGGTGAAGGGCATCACCGAATTTATCGAGCTGGACACCGAAGAAGCGCGGCAGCAGGCCGAACGCCCGATCGAAGTGATCGAAGGGCCGCTGATGGCGGGGATGAACGTGGTCGGCGATCTGTTCGGCGAGGGCAAGATGTTCCTGCCGCAGGTGGTGAAATCCGCCCGCGTGATGAAGCAGGCGGTGGCCTACCTGGAACCCTACATCGAGGCCAGCAAGCAGCAGGGCACCTCCGCGGGCAAAATCCTGTTGGCGACGGTGAAGGGCGACGTGCACGACATCGGCAAGAACATCGTCGGCGTGGTACTGCAGTGTAACAACTATGAAATCGTCGATCTGGGCGTGATGGTGCCGACGGAGAAAATCCTGCGCACCGCGCGCGAGGAGAACGTCGATATCATCGGCCTGTCGGGCCTGATCACGCCATCGCTGGACGAGATGGTCAACGTGGCCAAAGAGATGGAGCGCCAGGGCTTTACGTTGCCGCTGCTGATCGGCGGCGCCACCACCTCCAAGGCGCACACCGCGGTGAAAATCGAGCAGAACTACAGCGGCCCGACCACCTACGTGCAAAACGCCTCGCGCACCGTGGGCGTGGTGTCGGCGCTGCTGTCCGCCACCCAGCGCGACGAGTTTGTGGCGCGCACCCGCAAAGAGTATGAAACGGTGCGCATTCAGCATGCGCGCAAAAAGCCGCGCACGCCGCCGGTCGATTTGCAGAAGGCGCGCGCTAACGCCATGGCGCTGGACTGGGCCGATTATCAGCCGCCTGTGCCGCGGCAGCTCGGCGTGTTCCCGGTGGCGGCCGGCATCGAGACGCTGTGCCACTACATCGACTGGACGCCGTTCTTCATGACCTGGTCGCTGGCGGGCAAATACCCGCGCATCCTGGAAGACGAGGTGGTGGGGGAAGAGGCCAAGCGCCTGTTCCACGACGCCAATCAGATGCTGGATCGGCTGGCCGCCGAGCGCAGCCTCAACCCGCGCGGCGTTTACGGTCTGTTCCCGGCCAACCGCGTCGGCGATGACGTGGAGGTGTACCGCGACGAACGGCGTGACGAGGTGCTGGCGGTGAGCCGCCATCTGCGCCAGCAGACGGAAAAAACCGACTTCCCGAACTACTGCCTGGCGGACTTTGTGGCGCCGAAAAGCAGCGGCAAGGCCGACTACTTCGGCGCCTTCGCGGTGACCGGCGGGCTGGAGGAGGACGCGCTGGCGGCGGCGTACGACGCGCAGCACGACGATTACAACAAAATCATGGTCAAGGCGCTGGCGGATCGCCTGGCGGAGGCCTTCGCCGAATACCTGCATGAGCAGGTGCGCAAGCTGCACTGGGGCTATGCCGCCGACGAGAGCCTGAGCAACGAAGAGCTGATCCGCGAAAACTATCAGGGCATCCGGCCGGCGCCGGGCTACCCGGCCTGTCCGGAACACACCGAAAAAGCGATCATCTGGCAGCTGCTGGACGTCAACCGCCACACCGGCATGGAGCTGACGGAGTCCTTCGCCATGTGGCCGGGGGCGGCGGTGTCCGGCTGGTACTTCAGCCATCCTGAAAGCAAGTACTTCGCGGTGGCGCAGATCCAGCGCGATCAGGTGGAAGACTACGCGGCGCGTAAAGGGATGAGCGTGAGCGAGGTCGAACGCTGGCTGGCGCCTAACCTCGGCTACGACGCCGACTGATTTCCTCTTTAAGGGCGCAGCGATGCGCCCTTGTCATTTACTGCGCTTCCACGTCGATGTGCAGCGCATCGTAACGCCAATACTCCAGATCGCAATCGATCACCCGGTCGTGCTGATCGCGGTTCACCCGCGTAATGAACAGCGCCGGGCTGCCGTAGGTCACCTTCAGCATGGCGGCGGCCTGCTGCGGCAGCAGGGTGGGCAGCATGTCGAAACGCACCCGGCCGTAGTGAATGCCGTAGCGCGCGGCGTACAGCGCGGTCAGCGACTGGGTCAGATCTTCGTCCAGTATGCCGGGGAAGTAGGCCGGGTTGAGGTAGTGCTCGCAGTACAGCACCGCGCGCCCGTCGATGTAGCGCAGCCGGCGAATGCGATAGGCCTCGGCACCGGGGGGCAGCGCCAGGCGGCCGGCCAGCGGCGCGTCGAGCGTGACTACCGCGCTGTCGATCGCCTCGGTATAGGCGGCGCGCCCCTGTTGCTGCGCCATGGCGTGAAAATGGCTGCGCTGCAGCGGGTTGTAGATAAGACGCGGGGGCGAAATGAACCAGCCGCGCCGCACCTGGCGGTAGATGACCCCCTGCGCCTCCAGTTGGCCGAGCGCCTCCTGCAAGGTAATGCGGGTGGTGGCGAACTGTTCGCTCAGGGCGCGTTCGGAGGGCAGCTTGCCGCCCACGGCGAACTCGCCTGCGGCGATGCGCGCGTTCAGTGTTTGGCAGATGGTGGCTACGGTCGTCGGTGCTTCACTCATACAGCGGGTGTCCCGTTTCAGTGCGTTTGGCCTCCCTTAAGGTAGACCAGCGTCGCGTTTTCGCCGTTGCAATGGGTGATAAAACCGTCGCTTTTTTAAGCTGACATATAATTATCACATTCGTCCGTTAGATTGGTTTGGTCCTTGCTGGACTAGTCCAGCCCTCCCCACACTACCACCTGGAGCATCAGTTATGAAACGTTTGTGCGCTTCTGTGTTCACCAGTGCCATCGTGTTATCCAGCCACATGAGCTGGGCCGCGGATACCGATCTGGCGGCGCTGGAGCAGGCCGCGAAGAAAGAAGGTGAAGTCAACAGCGTCGGCATGCCGGACAGCTGGGCCAACTGGAAAGGCACCTGGCAAGATCTGTTGAGCAAATATGGCCTGAAGCATGTCGATACCGACATGAGCTCCGCGCAGGAGATCGCCAAATTCGATGCGGAAAAGAACAACGCCACGGCGGACATTGGTGACGTCGGCGCGGCCTTCGGCCCGGTGGCGGTGCAGAAGGGCGTAACGCAGCCGTACAAACCCTCTACCTGGGATCAGGTGCCGGAGTGGGCGAAAGACCAAGACGGCCACTGGGCGCTGGCTTACACCGGCACCATCGCCTTCATCATCAACAAACAGCAGGTGAAAGACATTCCGCACAGCTGGGCCGATCTGCTGAAGGGCAGCTATCAGGTCACCATCGGCGACGTCGGCACCGCGTCGCAGGCGGCCAGCGGCGTGCTGGCGGCCACCTACGCCATGGGCGGCAACGAGAAAAACCTCAAGCCGGGCCTGGAATTCTTCGGCAAGCTGGCTAAGGCCGGCCGCCTGAGCCTGAGTAACCCGGTGATCGCATCGCTGGAAAAAGGGGAAGTGCAGGTTGGCGTGGTGTGGGACTTCAACGGCCTGAATTACCGCGACCAGATCGACAAAACCCGTTTTGAAGTGCTGATCCCGTCGGACGGCTCGATCACCTCCGGCTACACCACCATCATCAACAAATATGCCAAGCACCCGAACGCCGCCAAGCTGGCGCGCGAATACATCTTCTCCGACGCCGGCCAGATCAACCTGGCGCGCGGCTATGCGCGCCCGATCCGCGCCGAGCATCTGACGCTGCCGGACGACGTCAAGGCCAAGCTGCTGCCGGCCGAGCAGTACAAGAACGCGCACCCGATCGCCGATCCGGCGGCCTGGGAACAGAGCGCCAAAGCGCTGCCGCGTATGTGGCAGGAAAACGTCATTATGTTTATGCAGCAGTGAGTTAACGCACCATGAAAACGATCCTCGTGCTGCTGGACGGCCTCAACTACCGGGTGGCGCACGACGCCATGGGCTATCTGCAGGCCGAATGCGCGGCGGGACGCGGACGGTTGTACCTGTTGGAGAGCGAGCTGCCCTCGCTCTCCCGGCCGCTGTATGAATGCATCCTCACCGGCGTCACGCCGGTGGAGAGCGGCGTGGTGCACAACCACGTCTCGCGCCTTTCTCATCAACAAAGCGTGTTTCATTACGCGCGCGCCGCCGGGTTGACCACCGCCGCCGCCGCGTATCATTGGTTCAGCGAATTGTATAACCGCACGCCATTCGACGCCGCGCGCGACCGCCATACCGACGCCCCCGAGCTGCCGATCCAGCACGGGCATTTCTATTACGACGACGGCTATCCCGACAGCCATCTGTTCGACGACGCCGAAAGCCTGCGCCTGCGGCATCAGCCGGATTTCCTGCTGATCCACCCGATGAACATCGACGACGCCGGGCACCGCTTCGGCCTCTCTTCGCCGCAGTACCGCAACGCGGCGCGGCGCGCCGACGGCTCGCTGTCGCGCTATCTGCCCGAGTGGCTGGCGGCCGGTTATCAGGTGCTGGTCACTGCCGACCACGGCATGAACGACGATCGCAGCCACGGCGGCGTGTTGCCGGAAGAGCGCCAGGTGCCGCTGTTCGTGTTCGGCTCGGGCTTCAGCCAGGACGATGCCAATCCGCAGCAAACCGAGCTGTGCGGCACGATCTGCGATCTGCTGCAGGCGCCGCACGACAAGCCGCGCTGCCGGGCGCTGCTGGCGCAGGATGCGCGATGAACGGCAAAACCAAATGGATCGCCGCGCTGTGCCTGTTGCCGTTTATCGTGCTGTTCGGCGCGTTTCAGATCGCCCCGCTGGTGTGGATCGCCGTTCACAGCTTTTTCAGCGAGACCGGCGGCTGGGGATGGGGCAACTATGTCGATATCCTCACCTCGCCGTTCTACCTGCAGGCCTTTCAGTTCTCGCTGGAGATCTCGCTGTGGTCGAGCGTCTACGGCTTGCTGATTGCGTTAGTGGGCAGTTACTCGCTGCGCCAGCTCGGCCAGACCCGATTTCATGACTTCGTGATGTCGTTCACCAACATGACCAGCAACTTCGCCGGGGTGCCGCTGGCGTTCGCCTTCGTCATTCTGCTGGGGCTGAACGGTTGCCTGACGCTGTTGCTGCGCAAATACGGTTTGATGGAGAGTTTCAATCTCTATTCGAAGAGCGGCCTGATCGTGCTGTATACCTATTTCCAGATCCCGCTGGGGGTGCTGTTGCTGTATCCGGCGTTCGACGCGCTGCGCGCCGACTGGCGCGAGTCGGCGGCGCTGCTCGGCGCCGGCCCCTGGCGCTACTGGCGGCATATCGGCCTGCCGGTGCTGGCGCCGGCGCTGATGGGCACCTTCGTCATTCTGTTGGCCAACGCGCTGGGCGCCTACGCCACGGTGTACGCGCTGACCACCGGCAACTTCAACGTGATCCCGATCCGCATCTCGGCATTGGTGGCAGGGGACATCTCCCTCGATCCGAACCTGGCCAGCGCGCTGGCGATGCTGCTGGTGGTGATGATGGCGTTTATCACGGTGATCCACCAATGGATGCTGCGCAGGAGCTACCTCAATGCGCGCTCATAATCGGATGGAGAATGCTCATGTCGCGTGCTGAACGCCTGTACCATCGCACGGTGACCGGCCTGCTGCTGTTGATCCTGCTGCTGCCGCTGGCGGCGACGCTGATTTACGCGCTGGCCACCCAGTGGGGCGCCACCATTTTACCGGACGGTTTTACCCTGAAGTGGCTGACGGCGCTGTGGAGCGACCCGCGCTTTTTGCAGGCGCTGTGGCACTCGCTGTTGATCTGCTTCGGCACGCTGCTGCTGTCGGTAGTGGTGATCCTGCCGGCGATGTTTGTGATCGCTTACTACTTCCCCAAACTGGACGCGGTGATGAACGTGCTGATTCTGCTGCCGTTCGCCGTGCCGCCGGTGGTGTCGGCGGTGGGGCTGATGCAGCTGTTCGCCGCCGATCCGCTGCCGCTGCTCGGCACACCCTGGATTTTGGTGGGCTGCTATTTCACCATCGCGCTGCCGTTTATCTACCGCGCCATCAGCAACAACATGCAGGCGATCAACCTGCGCGATCTGATGGACGCCGCGCACCTGCTCGGCGCCAGCACCTGGCAGGCGGCGCTGTGGGTGGTGCTGCCGAACCTGCGCAAGGGCGGAACGATCGCCGTGCTGCTGTCGTTCTCGTTCCTGATCGGCGAGTTCGTGTTCGCCAACCTACTGGTGGGCAGCCAGTATGAAACGCTGCAGGTCTACCTGTACAACATGCGCAACGGCAGCGGGCACTTCACCAGCGCGCTGGTCATCTCCTATTTCGCCGTGGTGCTGCTCGTCACCTGGCTGGCGAACCTGCTGAATAAAAACAAGGGTTAACCCGATGGCTTATCTCAACGTCACCCGCCTGAACAAACACTATGGCCAGACCCAAGTGTTTCAGGATATCGATTTCACCGCCGAAGAGGGGGAGTTCGTCACCCTGCTGGGGCCGAGCGGCTGCGGCAAATCGACGCTGCTGCGCTGTCTGGCCGGCCTGACCCCGGTCGACAGCGGGCAAATCTTGTTGCAGGGTCAGGATCTGGTGCCGCTGGCGCCGCAAAAGCGCGGCATCGGCATGGTGTTCCAAAGCTATGCGCTGTTTCCCAATATGACGGTGGAAGGCAACGTGGCCTTCGGGCTGAAAATGCAGAAGCTGGCCGCCGGGCAGATCGGCCAGCGGGTGCAGGAGGTGCTGGCGCTGGTGGAGCTGAGCGATCTGGCGAAGCGCTATCCGCATCAGCTGTCGGGCGGCCAGTGTCAGCGCGTGGCGCTGGCGCGATCGCTGGTCACTCGCCCGCGGCTGCTGCTGCTCGACGAACCGCTGTCGGCGCTGGACGCGCGCATCCGCAAACACCTGCGCGAGCAGATCCGGCGCATTCAACGCGAGCTGAACCTGACGGCGATCTTCGTCACCCACGATCAGGAAGAGGCGCTGACCTTGTCGGATCGCATCGTGCTGATGAACAAGGGGCAGATCGTGCAGAGCGGCGATGCGGAAACCCTGTATACCCAGCCGGCGGACGCCTTCGCCGCCGGGTTTATCGGCAACTATAATCTGCTGACCGCCGAACAGGCCGCCCAGCTGACCGGGCGCAGCTATGTCGGCAAGGTGGCGATCCGGCCCGAATCGATCGGCCTGTTGCCGGCCGGGCAGGGGATCGGCGGGGTGATCCTGGGCCACAGTTTGCTCGGGAATGTGGTACGCTATCGGATTCAGGTTCGCGGTGTAGAATTGCTGGTTGACGTGCTCAACCGGTCGGTGGCCGACCTGCGGCCCGACGGCGAGCAAATTGGGCTACACTTGGAACCTGTTGTATTGCGGGAAGTTGCATGACTTCGCAGCGCGGCGCCGGGGCCTTTCCGCCGCCGCATTAACCCTTCTCTTCTGCGGTCTGCCGCCCGCCCGCTGTCCTGCCAGACCTACGCCCGGCAGGCGGGACCGCGCGCTGTACCCGTCATCTTTTGGCCTACCGGCTGCGGCTAAGGCGAACAGAACCGTTCCGTCTTTCCGCACCGCCTGACAGGCATCGGGTACCAGCCTCCTTTGGCCGGGCGTTAATGGAGCGTATCTTCCGTGCTGACCCTTCTTCACCTGCTTTCCTCCGTGGCGCTGTTGGTGTGGGGCACCCACATCGTGCGCACCGGGATCATGCGGGTTTACGGCGCCAATCTGCGGCGCGTGTTGAGCGACAGCGTTGAGAAAAAGCCGCTGGCGTTCGTTTCCGGCATCGGCGTGACCGCGCTGGTACAGAGCAGCAACGCCACGGCGCTGCTGGTGACCTCTTTCGTTGCGCAGGGGCTGGTGGGGCTGGCGCCTGCGCTGGTGATCATGCTCGGCGCCGACGTCGGCACCGCGCTGATGGCGCGCGTGCTGACCTTCGATCTTTCCTGGCTGTCGCCGCTGCTGATCCTGATCGGCGTCTTCCTGTTCCTCAGCCGCAAGCAGATGCGGATCGGCCAGATCGGGCGCGTCCTGATCGGCCTTGGGCTGATCGTGCTGGCGCTGGAGCTGATCGTGGCCGCCGCCACGCCGATCACCCAGGCGGCCGGGGTGAAAGTGCTGTTCTCGTCGCTGACCGGCGACGTGATGCTGGACGCCCTGACCGGCGCGCTGTTCGCCATCGTCAGCTATTCCAGCCTGGCGGCGGTGCTGCTGACCGCCACCCTGACCGCATCCGGCGTGATTTCGCTGAAGGTGGCGCTTTGCCTGGTGATCGGCGCCAACCTCGGCAGCGGCCTGTTGGCGATGATCAACGCCAGCGGCCAGAACGCCGCCGGGCGGCGCGTGGCGCTCGGCAGCCTGCTGTTCAAGCTGGTGGGCTGTGTGCTGGTGCTGCCGTTCGTTTCCTATCTGGCGGATGTGATGGCTCAGCTGCCGGGCGGCAGCGAAGAGCTGGTGATCTACTTCCACGTGTTCTACAACCTGATCCGTTGTCTGGTGATGATCCCGCTGGCCGGGCCGATGGCGACGCTGTGCGAGCGGCTGATCGTCGACGTGGCGGCCGACGATCCGCGCATGCGTCCGCGCCATCTGGACGCCAGCGCGCTGGACACGCCGACGCTGGCGTTGGCCAATGCGGCGCGCGAAACGTTGCGCATGGGCGACGTGGTGGAACACATGATGATCCTGCAGCGCGAAGTGCTGCACGGCAAGCAAGGCGTGGATAAAGAAGTGCGGCGCCTCGACGATGACGTCGACGTGCTGTACACCGCCATCAAGCTGTATCTGGCGCAGATCCAGAAGGAAGATCTGGGCGAGGAAGACTCGCGCCGCTGGGCGGAGATCATCGAAATGGCGCTTAACCTGGAACAGGCGGGCGACATCATCGAGCGCATGGCCGGCGACGTGGGCGCCAAGTCGCACGCCGCGCGCCGCGCCTTCTCGGCGGAAGGATTGGCGGAACTGGATGGGCTGCACGAGCGGCTGATCGGCAACCTGCGCCTGGGGCTGTCGGTGTTCCTGTCCGGCGACGTCACCAGCGCCAAGCGCCTGCGCCGTTCCAAGCATCGCTTCCGCATTCTGGATCGCCGCTACGCGCACGCGCACGTCGATCGCTTGCATCAGCAAAACGTGCAGAGCATCGAGACCAGTTCGTTGCATTTGGGATTGTTGGGGGACATGAAGCGCCTGAACTCGCTGTTCTGCGCCGTGGCTTACAACGTGTTGGACCAGGATGCCAAGGATGACGATCGCGACTGGGAAGACACCCCGAGCACGCTGTAAAAAAACGCCCCCGGTTTTCATCGGGGGCGTTGTGCAGGAGAGGTGCGTTATTTGCCGCTGAACACGCCGGCTTTGGCGTCCGCCTGCTGAGTCGAAGCATGGCCGCTGACGAACGGCACGTTGCCGTCGACGCTTTGCTTCGCCGCGCCGCCTAACAGCCCGCCTACCGTGGCCGCCGCATCGACGCGGCCGCCGCCCTGATAGCGTTGGCCGCTGACGTCCTGCTGGCTGACCTTGCTGCCGCCCAGTTCCACCTTGCCCTGCTGGCTGCGGATCTCGCCGCCGGTCAGTTGGGTTTGGCCGCCGACCTGCAGCGCCACGCCGTGCTTACCGGTAATCGCCGACTGCTCGCCGACCGCGTTGTTGTTCACCACGTCGGCATTGACCTTGAGCTGCCCCTGGCGACCCGCCGGCCCGGTGATGCTGTCTTTCACCGCGCCGCCGACGGTGCGTGCACCGCGATCCCACAGCGGGCCCTGCGGTTTCTCGCCGGCCGGCGTTGCCGGCAGCGTCACTTTGCCGTCGGCCTTGCTGAAGCTGACCGCGCCGGTGGTGTCCTGCTGCGGATCGAGGCGACGCGCCACGCTGTTGTACTTGTCGGTGGTGGCGTCGGCCACTTTATTCACCCCGGCGTCCAGTTTCTCTTTCACTTTCCCGGCGTAGCGCGGCGTGCCCACCTTCGACAGCTTGGAGGTGATGCTGCTGCCCGGATCGTTGCTGTGGCTCAGCCCGGCATCCACCTCCACCTTCACGCCTTTCTCGACGTCCTTGCGGCTTTCAACGCGCAGATCGCCGCCCACCTTGCCCTGTACGCTGTCGGCATCGACGCGCGCCCCGGCGAGGCGGGTGTCCTTGCCGCTGTTGAGCGCCACGTCGCCCGCGGTGATGCCGGTGTTGGCGTGGGTGGTTTTATCCTGCTGTTCCACGCCGACCTTCAGACCGGCGCCCAGCGTATGGGTGTCTTTGCCGGTGTTCGGATCGACCTTGCCGTTGGCGTCCTTGTTGAACGTTTGGCCGCCTTTGGCGTTGGCTTTGATGCCCAGGCTCCAGTTGTCCTTGTGCTGCTCGTTCTTGGCGGACTCCAGCAGGATGCCGCCGTTTTTCGCCTCGAGCGCGGCGCTGCCGCCGCTGACCCTGGCGCCCTGCAGATGCAGCGCGTCATCGCCTTTGCCGTTGGCGGAAAGGGTGACCTTGCCGTCTGAGGCGAGAGTGGCGCCCTGGCGTTCGGTCGCGGACTCATTCACCTTGGCGATGTCGAAGGCGCCGCCGGCGGAGAGGCTGCCGCCGGTTTTTTCCTTGCTGTCGCTGCTGCCGGCGCCCAGATCGAGATTGCCGGACAGCTGGTTCTCCTTACGCGTTTGGGTCGATTCCGCCGCCTGCAGCGCAACCTTGTTGCCCGCGCTCAGGGTGACGTCGCCCTGGCTCTTGACGTTGGTGCCCTGCAGCGTCAGATCGCGGCCCGCCTTCAGCTCCACGCCCTGTTGGCCGCTGACGTTGCCGACCTGCGCGGTGCTGCTGTTGCTTTCGCCGTTGTTGGTGCCGCCGCCGAAGCCGGCGCCGAAGTTTTTGCTGTCGGCGGTGAAACCGCCCTTGGCGGAGGCTTTGACGTTGAAACCGCTGTGGTTTTCGCTCTGCTTATCGCTGGCCTGATCGAAGCGGATATCGCCGCCGGCGTTGACGGCGGTTTTACCGCTGCCGCCGTTCAGCGCGGTGCCCTGATAGACCGCATCTTGTTTCACGTTGACGTTGATGCCGTTGGCCGCGTCGATCGTGCCGGTCACCGCCTGGCTGGCGTTGCTGCTGCTGCGCTGGGTGCCGCCTTCGCCCTTGGCGTCTACGGTCAGATCGCTGCCGGTGGAGGTGTAGACGCGCACGCCGGCGCTGCCGCGGGTATCGCGGTTCTGCTCTTCCTGGCGGTTCGTCGCGGCTTCGCTGCGGTGGCTGTCCGCCGTCAGCGTGACCGCGCCTTTGCTCGCCTGATACTGCGTGCCCTGATCGCGCACTTCGCCTTTGGCGTTGATGTCGATGCTGCCGGCTTTCACCGAGCTGACCACCGCCTGCGAGCTGCTGCTGCGTTTTTCGCTGCTGCCGCCCTGCGCGCCGATATCCAGGCCGACGTTAGGCGCGCCGATGCCGCCGATGTCGTTGATGACGCCGGTGGCGTCCAGCTTGGCCGCCTTGCCGACCGCGCGCTCGACCGGGCGGGTCACGGCGCTGTAATCGACGTTGGCGCCGATGTTCACACCAACGTCGGTTTTGGTGGTGGTGCTGCTGGCGGTGTCGGCGGCGGCCAAATGATCGACGCCCGCGGCGTTTTCTTGATAGGCACCGCCGACGCTGTGCTGCGCGCCTTGCTGGGTCAGCTTGTCACGGGCGTTGACAGTCAGGTTGCCTTTGACGTCGCTGCCGGAGGTGACCGCCTTGCTGCTCTGCGCCTGCGTTTTGCTGTTCTCGTAGCCGGCTTCCACGCCGCTGCCGAGCTTGTCGATGCCGCCGGTGTAATAGAAACCACCGCCGATCTTGGTCTGCTCGGTGTTCGAGGTGGTTTTATCGTCGGCCGCCAGGAACGAAACCTTGTTGCCGCTGACGCTGGCGTCGCCTTTGTCGGCGACCAGTTTGGAGCCGCTGAAGGTCACGTCCTTCTCCGCCTCGAGCTTCACGCTGCCGCCGCTGAGGGTCGAGGCGCGGTTTTCGGTGCGGGTGGTTTTCTCGCTGTCGCGGGTGTGTTCGATGCGCAAACCGGCGCGGTATTGCTTGTCGCCGGCTTCTTTGGCGTAGCCGTTGACGGTAAGCGCGGTCTTCTGCTCATCGATTTTTTGCTGCTGTTCGGCGGCCTTGACGTTGATGTTGCCGGTCTGCGACGTCACGCTCAGCTCGCCGCCGCTGGCGACCTGGCTGCCGATCACATCGGTATCCTTACGGCTGACCAGCTTCAGGTTGGTGTCAGACTTCAGCTCGCTGGCGGTGCTGCTCTGGTAGCGGTTGTCGGCCTTGTGCGAACTGCTGGTGATGTTGAAGGCGGTGCCGGTGCGCGCATCGATTTTGTCTACGGTGGTGCTCAGCGCGTTGTCGATGCGCAGGCCGCCCTGGGTGGCGGTGACCAGGCCGCCTTCCTTGCCGCGCGCCTTGCTGCCGGTGATGGTGACGCCCTGCTGGCCGTTCAGGCGCAGGGTGCCGTCGCTGGTCAGCTCGGAGGCGTGGCTGATCTCGCGGCGGTTGCTGTTGTTTTTGTTGTCGCCGCCGCCGATGCCGCCCCAGGAGGTTTTGTCATCGCGTACCGCTTTGGCGTTGGCGGTTTTCTGCACCCCGACCTGGATCTGGTTGTCTGCGTCGATCGTCAGATCGCGCTGGGCGTGGACCTTGGCGCCCTGGGTAGTGACATTGCGACCGGCTTTCAAGGTCAGTTCGCCCTGGCTACGCAGTTCGCTGGCCTTCAGGCTCTCGCTTTCGTCGCTGCTGCTCCAACTGCCGGTGCGCAGGCTGGAGGTGTGGTTGCGCTGATAGCCGCGCTCGGTGGACTTATCCTTCTCCACCAGCCCGGCGAGGTGCACGTCGCGCGCCGCTTTGACGCTCAGCGCCCGATCGGCGCTGACGTTGGCGCCCAACAGGTTCACGTCTTCCCGGGTACTGACGAGTGTGGCGTTGCCGCCGGCGGCAACGGTGCTGCCCGCCTGTTGTTGTTGCTCATGCTCGCGGGTGACGTCGTATTGCCAGGAATAGAACCAGCGGTCGTCGGTGTGACCCTGAGTCTGTTTCAACTGCTGGCCGTCGAGCGTCAGCTTGCCGCCCTGGAGGGTGATGTCTTCGCCGCGAATATCGGTGGCGGTGAGGTGCGCGTGGTTATCCGCCACCAGGCTGATGTTCTTGCCTTTCAGCTCGGTGCGGGTCAGCTTCTGACTGCTGCTGCGATCGTTGACGTAGATGCCGCCGCGGTAGTTCTGGTAGTTGTCGCCGCCGTTGCGGTTGCTGCTGGCGTCGTCAACGCGGCTTTCGCTGCGAATATCGTAGGCTTTCACCTTGAGCTCGTCGCCGGCGGCCAGCGTGCCGGCCAGCTTCACGCCGCTGCCCTGCGCGGTGTTGATGATGTTGATGCGCCCGGCCTGCATGCTGCCGAGGTAGTAGCTGTCCAGCGCCGTGGTCGGCTGTACGCTGGCCAGCACCTTGCCGTCGCGCGCCACCCGGTTATGGCCGCTGATGGCGTTGATCGCCGCCGGCGTCACGCTGCCGTTGCGATGGGTGAAGTCTTGCACGATCACGTCGCCGCGGCTGTCTATCTTCGGCGCGATCAGATCCAGCACGCCGCCGGCGTTCAGGACGCCGTTGAGGCTCAGGGTATTGCGGTTGTCCAGGGTGCTGTAGCCCTGCAGCAGGCCGTTCTCCACCAGCGGGTTGCCGACCACCAGCGAGGAGCGGCTGGTGTTGATGAACCCGCAGCCCTGGCAGCTGATGCCGTTCGGGTTGGCCAGCACGTAGTCGGCCGCCATGCCGAAGATCTCTTGCTGGCCATGCAGCAGCGACGGGTTGCGGCCGATCACTTCATTGAGGATCACGCTGGCTTCGCGCCCGCCCAGATTGGGGTTGGCGCCCAGTTGGCCGGCCAGCTGCGACAGCCCCGCTTCGCGAGAGTTGTTCAGCACGGCGCCGGGCTGGTTGACGTTAAAGTCCTGGTATTGGTTGTGCGACAGCCCGTTGCCGTTCGGCGCGACGATGTCGACCACCTGCGCGCCGGTCGCGGCGGTGGAAACGCCGGGGCCGTTGGCGCCGTTGGCCGCCACGATCTCCGCGGCGTAGGCGCCGGCGGAAGCGGCGAGAATAATCGCCAGCGCGGCGGCCAGTTTGCCCGCTGCTGAAAGCCTGAAGTTATTATTTTTCATCCATGTTTCTCCGTATATTGCCGTGGGGTCCTGCAAAACTGCTGATTAAAAGGTGTAAGAAAAGCGCGCCAGTACCTGAACGGGATCTTCCGGCGTGGCGTGATTCGACAAGATCCAGCCGCGGCTGACCTCGAGATCGACCAGCGCCTGCCGATAGCGCAACGTGGCGCCGCTGCTCAGGCCGGCGCTGCTGCGCCACCCCGAGCTGTCCTGGCGCGGCAAAATACGGCCGACGTCGGCGCCGAGGCGCGGCGTCAGCGTGGTGGCACCCAGATTGAAGCTGCGCGACAGCGTGTTCTGCAGATACCAGCCGTTGTCGCCTGACTGGGTGCTGCGGCTGAAGCCGCGCACGGCGCTGCGATCGGTAAGGCTCAGCCACTCCACGCCGGGCAGCGGGTCGCGGCTGTACTGGCCGTAGAACAGGTTGTTGAGCTGATAGGTGGCGTCACCCAGGTGAAGGCGCTGGCTGAGGTTGGCGAACAGCTTGCCTTTGGTGAACTGGCTGTCGAGATGCACCGAGCTTGGGTGGCGACCGGCCCCCAGCCACGGCAGGCCCTGTTCGACGCTGAGGTTGGCGCTGAACACCCCGTTGGGCAGAATTTGCAGGTGGCTGGCGCTCAGTTCGGCCAGGGTCAGGGTGGGGCTGCTGACCTCGAGGCGCACGCTTTCGAAGTAGTTGTCGATGCGCTTGTAGGTCAACTGGCCGCTCAGGCTGTCTATCTGATCGCGATCGCGGTAAAACACGTAGTCGCTGCGCAGACCATACTGCTGGGTCTGGCCGTGCAGTTTGACCAGGTTGTGCGGCAGCTGCTGGTGGTTCTCATAGGAGGAGAAGCTGGCGAACCCGCTGAAGGTGAACGCGCCGTACGGCAGCGAATAGAGCAGGGTATAGGCGCGGTTATAGCGATGAGCCGGGTTTTCCAGCGTGCTGTTGGCGTTCAGGCTGACGAAGTCCGACAGGCCGAACGGGCTGTCCAGCGTGGCGGTGGCGCGCGCCAGCCACTGACCGGTGCTTTTTTGGCCGTAATTATCCGTGCCGACGGTCATCAGCCAGGGCTTGGCATGCTGATTGCGCAAACGAATGACCGAACCGCCAACCTGGCGGCCGGGCAATATATCCAGCTTGGTGGTATTCGATTGCAAACGGTTGGCCTGATCCAATCCCTGGTCGAGCTCGGTTAATTTCAACGGCTTGCCTTCCAGCCCTGGAAATAATAAACGGCTGTTGACCCAGCGATCGCCGCCTTCTATTTTCTCGATAAATCCTTCGGTGACGCTTAATCCCAATTCTCCCTGTGAATTAGGGCGAACAATTTGCACGCGCGCGGTGATATAGCCTTTTTGCACATAAAGGCGTGTTAATTCACGGGTCAGGCGATTGATATCGTTGCTGCTGATGCAGTTTTCCGGCAGCGCGCTCAGGGCGGATAAATCGGCCGGCGAGAGCAGGGTGACGCCCTGCAGATAAACGCCGGCGATCGGCAGGCACTGCGCGGACTGCGGCAGGGCGGGCGCGGCCGGTTCCGGCTCCGCCAGCAAGCGTTGCTGCTTCAGCTGCTGGTAGCGGCGTTGCTCAATCAACTGGTTGACTTCACGCGTGCTGTCTTGCAGCGCGCGGCGCGACTCCCCCATCGACATATCCCGCATCATGTGGGCGTCCGGCAGGGTTTCGGCGGAAAGGGCCGTGCTGACCAACAGCGTCAAAGCGGTGATTTTTTTTATCATTGTAATCCATTATGAGAGGCCGCCGGGGCAGCCAGCCCAATCCATGAGGTTAACCACGGGCGGCCGACGGCCGGCCCGAAATAATGAGCGACATGCACATTGCGAGGTATCTTGATTTGCCGCGGCAAATAAGACGGTGGGTATATATCTAAATAATAATTAGGCTGCTTCTTTTGTGGCGGGCAACCCTGGCGACTTAATTAATTAAAAAAAGTAGAACGTCTCTTCCTCTTGCCAACATTATCGGCATGGCTAGGAAGAATCTGAATTTTTATTTTTCACGGATGATAGGGGATGAGGGGAATTATGACAATCCGACCAGTGGGAAATACGAAATTTCTCAGGAAAGAAAAGGGACGCAATTGTTTGCGTCCCTACAGGCGGTTTATTTTTTCTTGATGGGGCGGCCGGACCAATAGCCCGCCAGCAGCGAACCGGAAAGGTTGTGCCAGACCGAGAACAGCGCACCCGGCAGCGCGGCCAGCGGCGAGAAGTAGATTTTGCCCAGCGTGGCCGCTAGCCCGGAGTTCTGCATGCCGACTTCGATCGCCAGCGTGCGGCAGGTGGATTCGTCGAAGCCGAACAGCTTGCCGCCCCAATAGCCGCTCAACAGACCGATGCCGTTGTGCAGGATCACCGCGACGATCACCACCAGACCGACCGAGGCGATATGGCTTTGGCTGCCCGCCACCACCGCGCTGATGATCGCCAGGATGCACACCATCGACAGCGCCGGCAGCAGCGGCTCGATGCGTTTCACCGTTTTGGTCAGGGTATGGTGGACGATCAGGCCCAGGCCGATCGGGATCACCACGATCTGCAGAATGCTCAGCAGCATGCCCATGATATCGACGCTGATTTCGGCGTCGACGTACAAACGGGTCAGCAGCGGCGTGGCGAACACGCCCACCAGCGTCGAGACCGCCGAGATGGTCACCGACAGCGCCACGTCGCCCTTGGCCAGGTAGATCATCACGTTGGAGGCGGTGCCGCTGGCCACGCTGCCCACCAGCACCATGCCGGCGGACAGATCCGGCGGCATGCGGAACAGCATCGCCAGGATCCAGGCCGCCAGCGGCATGATCAGATAGTGCAGGAAGATGCCGGCCGCCACCGGGCCGGGGCGCGCCAGCACGCGTTTGAAGTCGTCCAGCCGCAGCGTGACGCCCATGGCGAACATGATCAGCATCAGCAGCGGGCTGACGTAGGGGCCGATGCCGGTAAAGGTGGTCGGCGTGTAATAGGCGGCGACGGACAGCAGTATCGCCCACAGGGGGAATAAACGCGTGAGTAATGCCAACATGCAGGTTTTCCTTAGCCAGATTGAGAACGGTGGGTGTGGTCGTGTTTTTTGCGGGTTCAACATGCTGAACCCCTGCCGGTTTTGAACGGATTTTTTAGACGCAGGGGCGCAGCGTGCTGCGCCCGCAATCGGGGATAATGACTTATTCGAACAGGTTGTGATGCAGGGTGCGCACCACCTGTTCGGCTTCTTCGCCCGGCACCAGGAAGCACAGGTTATAGCTGCTGGCGCCGTAGCAGATCAGGCGGATATTGAACGGATCGAGCACGCCGAACACCTCTTTGCCTACGCCGCAGGCGCGCGATAGCTGGTTGCCGATGATCGCCACCAGCGCCAGGTTTTCTTCCACTTCCACCCGGCACAGCGACGACAGCTCGGTCAGCAGCGAGGTGGTCAGCAGGCTGCCGCCAACGGAGGTGGCGCCGGTGGTGTCCATGGTCAGCGCAATGCTGACCTCCGAGGTGGTGATCAGATCGACGGAGACGTTGTGGCGCGCCAGAATGTTGAACACCTCCGCCAGGAAGCCGCGCGCGTGCAGCATGTTCAGGCTGTGCAGCGTCAGCAGCGTTTGCTTGCGGCGCAGCGCCAGCGCGCGGAACAGCGGCGGATTCTCGGTGGTGTTGCACACCAGCGTGCCGCCGGCCGCCGGATCCTTGCTGGAGCCGACGAACACCGGAATGTCGCTGCGCACCGCCGGCAACAGGGTGGCCGGATGCAGCACCTTGGCGCCGAAGGTGGCCATTTCCGCCGCCTCTTCGAAACCGATTTTGTCGATGCGCTTGGCCGCCGGCACCACGCGCGGATCGGTGGTGTAGATGCCCGGCACGTCGGTCCAGATATCCACCCGGCCAACGCCGAGCGCCTCGCCGAGCAGCGCGGCGGTATAGTCGCTGCCGCCGCGGCCGAGCGTGGTGGTGCGGCCTTTCGGCTCGCTGCCGATAAAGCCCTGGGTGACCACCAGCGCTTCCTGCAGGCGCGGCTGCAACTGCGCCCGGGCCAGTTCGCTGAGCGCGGCGCTGTCAGGCACGGCGCGGCCGAAGTGATCGTCGGTGCGCATCACTTTGCGCACGTCGAACCATTCGGCCTGCACGTTGCGGGCGCGCAGGATTTCAACGAACAGCAGGGTGGACATCAGCTCCCCATGGCTGACCAGTTCGTCGGTCAACGCCGTCGAGGTGGCCAGCGACGCGGCTTCCGACAGCATGGCGATGTTTTCCAGCAGGCGGTCGATCTCTTCGCGGATCACCGCCGGCGCCGTGAGGCGATCGAGGATGGCGTACTGGATGCGGCGGATCTCATCAAGCCGGTAGTTGCGCTTGTCGGCCTCGCAACCCTCGGCCAGGGCGACCAACAGGTTGGTGACGCCCGCCGAGGCGGACAACACCACCAGGCGGACCTGCGGGTTGGCCAGCACGACGTCGGCGCTGCGGTTCATGGCTTCAAAGTCGGCGACGCTGGTGCCGCCGAATTTGGCTACCACGGTGGAATTCTGGGGTGCTGCTTGGTTCATCTAGAAACCTCGTGTCAGGGATGCCCGTTTGGGGGCACTGTAATTCCATAGCCTTGGCACAAGGGGGAGAGCGGTAAACAGGGGGCAGGCGTAGAGGTCAGGCTACGATACACCCAGAAGCGCCCCACCTTGTCGATCGCCCTGCGGGCGATCCCCTGGTGACAACCCAGGGGATTCAGCCCCTGTAGTCGATAGGATAATGGCCGGCCATTACCCTACCTCGGCGTCGCTCCCCCTCGGGTGCCGTCAACGGAGAAACGGCTCCTCTGACACTCTACCTGGGCGACGCGCCTCTTCTGGCTTGCGCACCGGGTGCGCAAGTAGGCTGTTAGGAATAGCCGGTTATCGCCATTCTGTCAACGTACAGACGGTGAGGGATTTTCATCTTGCACCAGCGCGATAAGCGTACAGGGCATCGCGGGCGTGGAACCGGCGCCAATCGGTTGCAGAGAACCGTCTTCCTTTTGGCTGAATAACGGAATAACGCCCTGATGTTTCTCCAAATACTCCAGCCAACCGAAATTTTCGTTCAATTTGGTCGCTTTGATGGTGGCTCCCCTGGCGAGCAGGCTGCTCAGGCGGCCGTAGGTGGCTTCCTGATTAAATAAAATTTCATGCCGGCGGAAACGCGAGCTTTCCGCGCTGGCGCCGCGCCCTTTCAGCGGCGCACCCGAACGGATGGCAAACACGTGATCCTCGCCGAAGAGATGACCGAAGTGGTAGACCGCCAGCGCGTTCTGGTGGCGGTTGGGCGACAGCGCCAGCACCTGGGCGATATTGCTCAGATCGAGATAGTTCTCGGCGTGTTCGGAGTAGGCGTGGCCATAGTAGGCCGGGATGCCTTCCATGCGCGCCTGGCGGTAGTATTCCCAGCTGCTGTCGGTGACGATTACCGGCACGTTCAGCTTGATCAGCGCCTGCGCCAGCATGCGCGCCACGCTGTTGGCGCCGACGATCAGCACGCCGCGCGGCTTTTGCTGCTGCACCCGCAGCCAGCGCGCCATCATCCCGCTGGTCAGGCTTTGCAGCACCACGGTGCCGATGATGATGGCGAACACCACGGTCACCAGCCGGTCGGCGCCCTGGTAGCCGCTGCGCTGCAGCGTCAGCGCGAACAGCGAGCTGACCGCCGCGGCGACGATGCCGCGCGGGGCGATCCAGCACAGCAGCAGCCGATCGCGCCAGTGCAGGGAAGAGCGCCAGGTCGACACCGCGATGCACAGCGGCCGGGCGATGAACTGCACCACCAGCAGCAGCAGGAGCAGCGGCCAGCCCATGTTCCACAGCGCCTGGATATCGAGCCGCGCCGCCAGAATGATGAACAGCGCCGAGATCAGGATCGCCGACAGCTCCTCTTTGAACGCCAGAATATCGCTGGTGTCCACGTCGCGCATGTTGGCCAGCCAGATGCCCATCACCGTGACGGTCAGCAGGCCGGATTCGTCGGCGATGGCGTTGGAAACGCCGAAGGCGGTCAGCATGATCGCCAGCACCGCCAGGTTCTGCAGGTAGCGCGGCAGCCAGACGCGGCGCAGCGCCAGGCCGAGCAGGTAGCCGAACAGTGCGCCGGCGATCAGGCCGACGGCTGCGGTCATGCCCAGCGTCCAAAACAGATGGGTATAGGACTCCGCATTCTGTTTCAGCACGATGAATTCGAACACCAGCAGGGTGAAGATGGCGCCGACCGGATCGATGACGATCCCTTCCCAGCGCAGCACCTGGTTAATGTTGGCGTTCGGCCGCACCACGCGCATCAGCGGGGCGATCACTGTCGGCCCGGTCACCACCGTCACCGCGCCGATCAGCGCCGCCAGCTCCGGCGGGAAATCCAGCAGCCACCAGCTGGCGAGGCTGATGACCAGAAAGGTGACCAGCATGCCGACGGTGACCAGATTGCGCACCACGCCGCCGAGGCCGCGTATCTCCTCGAAACGCAGCGTCAGCGCCCCTTCGAACAGGATGATCGCCACTGACAGCGACACCAGCGGAAACAGCAGATCGCCGAACAGCAGATCCGGCTGCACCAGATGCACCGTCGGGCCGAGCACGATGCCGAACAGCAACAGCGGCAAAATGGCCGGCAGGCGCAGCAGCCAGGCCAGCCACTGCGCCAGCAGCGACGCTAGGCCGATAAGCACCAACATGAGCGGGGCAGATAATTCCATAAGCGAGATCCCTTTCAAATGACGAAATAAGCAACGATGACACAGCCTGATGACAATTCGGCAACCCCGATAACAGGCCGTTAGCCAAAAGTATAGAGTGAAAGCTGAAACGAGGCGGCACTGCGTTGACAGTTAGCGCCTATCGCAAGAAAAGAGATCATAATCACAGTCGAACAGGCTACAATCGGACAACGCGTCATTTTTATTCTCAAGCCTAAGAGTGTTGCTATGAAAAATATCAATCCTAGTCAAACCGCTGCTTGGCAAGCCCTGCAGCAACATTATGCACAGATGAAAGACGTACGGATCGCCGACTTGTTCGCCCAGGACAGCGATCGTTTCTCCAGGTTCTCCGCGACCTTCAACGACCAAATGTTGGTGGACTATTCCAAGAACCGTATCACGCAGGAAACCCTGGAGAAGCTGCAGGCGCTGGCGAAAGAAACCGATCTGCAAGGCGCCATCAAATCGATGTTCGCCGGTGAGAAAATCAACCGCACCGAAGATCGCGCGGTGCTGCACATTGCCCTGCGCAACCGCAGCAACAGCCCGATCCTGGTCGACGGCAAAGACGTGATGCCGGAAGTGAACGCGGTGCTGGCCAAGATCAAACAGTTCTGCGCGCGCGTCATCGGCGGCGAGTGGAAAGGCTACACCGGCAAACCGATCACCGACGTGGTGAACATCGGCATCGGCGGTTCGGATCTCGGCCCTTACATGGTGACCGAAGCGCTGCGCCCGTATAAAAACCACCTGAACATGCACTTCGTCTCCAACGTCGACGGCACCCATATCGCCGAAACGCTGCAGCCGCTGAACCCGGAAACCACGCTGTTCCTGGTGGCCTCCAAAACCTTCACCACTCAGGAAACCATGACCAACGCCCACAGCGCGCGCGACTGGTTCCTGAGCAGCGCCGCCGATCAACAACACGTGGCCAAGCACTTCGCCGCGCTGTCCACCAACGGCAAAGCGGTGGCCGAGTTCGGCATCGATACCGACAACATGTTCGAGTTCTGGGACTGGGTAGGGGGCCGTTACTCCCTGTGGTCGGCGATCGGCCTGTCGATCGCGCTGTCCATCGGTTATGACAACTTCGAGCAGCTGCTGAGCGGCGCGCACGCCATGGACAAGCACTTCGCTGAAACGCCGGCGGAGAAGAACCTGCCGGTGCTGCTGGCGCTGATCGGTATCTGGTACAACAACTTCTTCGGCGCCGAAACCGAAGCCATTCTGCCGTACGATCAGTACATGCACCGTTTTGCCGCTTACTTCCAGCAGGGCAACATGGAATCCAACGGCAAGTACGTCGATCGCAACGGCAATCCGGTGGATTATCAGACCGGCCCTATCATCTGGGGCGAGCCGGGCACCAACGGCCAGCATGCGTTCTACCAGCTGATCCATCAGGGCACCAAGCTGGTGCCTTGCGACTTCATCGCGCCGGCCATCAGCCATAATCCGCTGGGCGATCATCACGCCAAACTGCTGTCCAACTTCTTCGCTCAGACCGAAGCGCTGGCGTTCGGCAAGTCGCTGGACGTGGTGGAGGCCGAGTTCGCGGCGCAGGGTAAAACCCCTGAGCAGGTCAAGCACGTGGCGCCGTTCAAAGTGTTTGAAGGCAACCGCCCGACCAACTCGATCCTGCTGCGCGAAATCACCCCGTTCAGCCTGGGCAGCCTGATCGCGCTGTACGAGCACAAGATCTTCACCCAGGGCGCGATCCTGAACATCTTCACCTTCGATCAGTGGGGCGTGGAGCTGGGCAAACAGCTGGCTAACCGCATCCTGCCGGAGCTGGCGGGCAGCGAGAAAATCAGCAGCCACGACAGCTCGACCAATGCGCTGATCAACCGCTTCAAGGAATGGCGCTAAGCGCCTGAGCTGAAGCCAATAAAAAACCCGCCGCGGCGGGTTTTTTTACGTCTGCAAAAAATTACAGGTTGATCGGCACTTCGAAGCTGACGCCGGCGCCCACGTCGTCGGCGGTGCTGTGATCGCTGTTGGTGTACCACAGGCTGGTATCGAATTTAACCTGAGAATCGAAGCTGTAACCCCAGCCGAGCTGAATGCCTTTCAGCGTATCGGAACGCGGGAACGCCCGGTTGATGGTTTGGTTGTTCGGATTCACCTTGGCGTACACCAGGCGGGTGCTCCAACGCTGGCCGTCGTCCAGCACCATTTCCACGCGGCCGGACAGCATCTGACCGTCGCCGCCCATCGCATGGCCCAGCGGGTAACCTTGCTGGTAGTAACCGCCCCGATAGATGTAATGATTGTACATCACGTTGTTGGCGTTGCCGTTAGAGCGGGTATCAGTACCTTCGATATGCCAGTTGATCGTGGTCGGGCCCCATTCCGGATGGCCTTCAAGCCCCAGCATGTAGGCGTTATGCGAAGGCAACATGCCTGCTTCATCTTCACCGGTGATCTGGCCATACAGGCTGACCGGCATGCCGATGAGCGGCTGCAGCTTGAGTTTGAAGTCAAAACCGCCCAACTGGTTGCCCGGATCGTTTTTCGGATCGCCGGTATTGTCGTTGCCGGTGACGCCATCCCAGAAGGAACTCCAGGAGTGCGGACGGCCATCACCACCCCACATCATGACGCGTGAAGCGCCCAACTCCAGGAAGTCGGTCGGCATCATGGTCAGGCGGCCACCGATCAGCTTGGTGTCCGGCACGGTAGCGTACTGCGACAGCTGGCCGGCGGACAACTGGTATTGCCAGCGGCCGATCCACGACAGCCACGGGGTTTCAAACGGCGATTGGTCGGCGCGCTGCAGCATAAAGCCAGCCACCGGGCGCGCGGCGTCGGAACGGATCAGGCTGCCGTCGTAGCCAGGGCCCCACCACTGGGAAACCTCGCCGAAGGAGAGCCATTGGTTCCAGATTTTCACCGCGCCGTAGGAGCCGTTCATGTTGAATTTGGAGCCGTCGCTGACGCGCTGATCGCCTTCCACCGAGCCCTGCAGACGCACGTCCCAGAACTCGCCGTTGGCGCCGGCGCCGATGGTCAGGCGATCGTCGGCGTATTCGTTTTGGCCGAAGCCCTGCGGGGTGCCGGGTTTATCGGTCGAGGCGTAACCGCTGACGCGAATGTTGGCTTTCAGGGCATCGACGCGGCGTTGTACGCGGTCGATAACGTTTTTCTCGGTGTTGGTCACCGGCTTGGCCTGCGCGATAACGGAGCTGATCTCTTCCTGGCTCAGCGGCCAGGTGGACAGGCTGACGTTGATGACGCCGCGGTCAGACAGCCAGGCGAGATCGTTACGCAGATCGTTGTCAGGGGCTACCAGGCCGGCGGCGTGGCCGGACAATGCACAGGTAAACAGGCCCGCAGCGACCAGTCCGTTAAGTTTAGCGCGCATAAAGAATTCCCTTGTTAATTCGAGGTTATTGGTTTTATGTAAAGATCTCTGTGTCCCATGATAGTTGACATTTCGATTTGCTACAAATCTATAGGTCAGAAACATCTTATTATAACGTGATGAATTAAATGGGGTTTAAAGTGCTTTCGCGAGGGGCGGAATTTTTAGGACAATGCCTATATTGGCACGGTTGAATCATATACGCGGTATTCAGAGAGAGGTTTTATGGCAAAAACGTCGCGTTCGATAATGATAGCGAAGGGGCTGCAGCGGGTGCTGAACGTGGGCTTGCTGCTGCTGGCGGCCATTCTGGTGGTGTTTCTGGTCAAGGAAACCCTCCATCTGGCGAAGGTGTTATTTATCAACAGCGAAGAGTCGTCCTCTTACCTGTTGATTGAAGGCATTGTGATTTATTTCCTGTACTTTGAATTTATCGCCTTGATCGTCAAGTATTTTGAGTCGGGTTATCATTTCCCGCTGCGCTATTTTATTTACATTGGCATTACCGCGATTATTCGTTTGATTATCGTGGATCACAAAAATCCTATCGATACCCTGATCTACGCCGCGGCGATATTGGTGCTGGTGGTGACGCTTTATCTGGCTAATACCGACCGGCTGAAACGAGAGTAGCGATAAAAATGGCGGCCCAAGGCCGCCGAAGACACAGGATATCATTACCCGACGTCTTTCAAGCTACAGCGTTGTTGACTGCACTCGCTGTAACTTGAAATCCATAGGGTAAAAGATAAGAAAAGACATCAAACGCACTGCAGTGGCACAAATTACCCCTTCACGCCGCCGGCCGTCAGGCCGCCCACCAGCCAGCGCTGCGCCAGCAGGAACACGGCGGTAATCGGTATCGCCGACAGCACCGCGGCGGCGGCGAAGTCGCCCCACAGGTAGTTCTGCGGGTTGAGATATTGCTGCATTCCCACCGCCAGCGTGTAGCTGTTCACATCGCGCAGCAGCAGCGATGCCACCGGCACTTCGGTGATGGCGGCGATAAACGACAGAATAAACACCACCGCCAGAATCGGCACCGACAGCGGCAGCAACACCAGACGGAACGCCTGCCACGGCGTGGCGCCGTCCAGCGCCGCCGCCTCTTCCAGCGAGTTGTCGATGGTTTCGAAATAGCCCTTGATGGTCCAGACGTGCAGCGCGATGCCGCCCATGTAGGCGAAGATCACGCCGCCGTGGGTATTCAGGCCGATAAACGGAATGTACTGGCCCAGGCGATCAAACAGGGCGTACAGCGCCACCAGCGACAGCACCGCCGGGAACATCTGGAAGATCAGCATGCTTTTCAGCAACGTGCTCTTGCCGCGAAAGCGCATGCGGGCAAAGGCGTAGGCGCAGGTGGTAGACAGCGTCACGATGCCGATGGCGGTGATCGCCGCGATCTTGATGGAGTTCCACAGCCACAGCAGCACCGGGAACGGCGGCGGCGTCACGCTGCCGTCGGCGTGGGTGACGCTAAAGCCGAGCGCCAGCCGCCAGTGATCCCAGGAGAGGGTTTCCGGTATCAGGCTGCCGGTGGCGAAGTTGCCGGAGCGCAGCGAGATGGCGACCACCATCAGCAGCGGGAACATGATCAGGGCGATAAAGCACAGCATCAAAATATGGGTGATCCACAGGCGCAGGCGCTGGGATTTGGGTTGAACCATGGCCATCGTCATTCTCCCTAATCGAAGTTCATCTTGCTGGCTTTCAAATTCAGGATCGCCAGCGCGCCCACCAACAGGAAGATCAGCGTGGCGATGGCGGCCGCCAGCCCGAAGTCTTGCCCGCCGCCGCCTTCGAAGGCGATGCGGTAGGTGTAGCTGACCAGCAGATCGGTATAGCCGGCCGGCGTCGTGGTGCCGATCATGTCCGGGCCGCCGTTGGTCAGCAGCTGGATCAGCACGAAGTTGTTAAAGTTGAAGGCGAAGCTGGCGATCATCAGCGGCGTCAGCGGCTTGATCAGCAGCGGTAAGGTGATGCGGAAGAAGTTTTGCCACGGGTTGGCGCCGTCCATCGCCGAGGCCTCGTACAGATCGTCCGGGATCGCCTTCAGCAGCCCCATGCACAGGATCATCATGTACGGGTAGCCGAGCCAGGTGTTGACGATCAGGATCATGCTCTTGGCGGTGAGCGGATCGCTGAACCAGGCCGGTTTGATGCCGAACAGATGGCTGAGCATCATGTTGATCTCGCCGAAGCTCTGGTTGAACAAACCTTTGAAGATCAGGATCGAGATGAATGACGGCACCGCATAGGGCAGGATCAGCAGCACACGGTAGATCGCCTTGCCTTTCAGCGCCTCCCACTGCACCACGCAGGCCAACACCATGCCGACCGCCACGGTGAGGATCACCGTCATCACCGAGAACACGATGGTCCAGATGAAGATCGACACGAACGGCTTTTTGATGCCCTCGTCTTGTAGCACCCGCAGGAAGTTTTTCCAGCCGGTGGTGACGGTATAGCCCGGGCTCAGGGTTTCCTGCGCCCAGCCGCCGTCGGCGTTGATCGCCTGATAGAAGCCGGTGTCGCCGTTCGGCCGGTAGCGCACCTGGGTCTGGTTATTGGTCAGCGTGCTGCCGTCTTGGTCCAGCGCATACAGCGGGCGGGTGCCGGAGAACTGGCGCAGGGAGCTCATGCGCAATTCACCGCCGTCGGGCAGCTGCGCCACCAGCTGGCTCAGCGCCTGCCGGTTCTGGGTGATCACCCGCAGCGTGGCGCGCTCGCCCTGCGGCGCGGCGCTCTGCGCCGTCAGTTTCAGGGTTTGCGGCGCGGCGGCGTCGAGGCGGAAAGGCTCGGAGATCAGCGGTGCTTCGCCGTCCGGCGGCGTCAGCTGCAGGCGCCACTGCTGGTTTTCCGCCGGGTAGAGGCCGAAGGTAAAGGTTTTGCCGCTCTGGAACTGGCGCTGCATCAGCACCGATTGCGCGCGCTCGAAGGTCAGCTGGTTGGTGCTGCTGTAGTTGGTGAAGGCGATGGCGATGGTGCAAATCAGCGGGAACAGGACGAACAGCCCCATGCCGGCGACGCCGGGATACACATAGCGCCAGGCGTAGGCGCGGCGGTTGGCGAAGACGTAAAGCCCGGCGCTGACCAGGATCAGCGTCAGGATAGCGAACAGGTATTCACCCTGTGCATACATCAACACAATCAGGTAGCAGGTCACCAGGCTGAACAGGCTGACTACCAGCCATTTCAGCGCGTCGCTTTGCCACCACTTCGATTTTTTACGCGCAGGCGTCCCGGCGTGAGCGAATTGCATAGGGCGTTCCTTTCTGTGAAGCAACGGCGGGGCACCGTGGCACCCCGCACGACGTCGTTACTTGGTGATGCGGGTCTGCACGTCGTCCAGCGCGGCTTTCACCGTCTGACGGCCGCTGACGGCGTTGATCACCGCGCTGCGTTCGGCGTACCAGAAGGCGCTCATCTGCGGGATGTTCGGCATGATTTCCCCGTTTTGCGAGTTCTGCATGGTGGCGGCGATCTTCGGATCTTTGGCCAGCGTTTCCTGGTAGGACTTCAGTGCCACCGCGCCCAGCGGCTTGTCTTTGTTGACGTCCGCCAGCCCTTCGTTGGTCAGCAGGTAGTTCTCGAGGAACTCGGTCGCCAGCTCTTTATTCGGGCTGGCGGCGTTGATGCCGGCGGTCAGCACGCCGACGAACGGCTTGGACGGTTTGCCTTTGAAGGTCGGCAGCAGCGTCACGCCGTAGTTGATTTTGCTCTGCTCGATGTTGTTCCAGGCCCACGGCCCGTTGATGGTCATCGCGGTCTGGCCTTTGTTGAACGCGGCTTCGGCGATCGAGTAATCGGTATCGGCGTTGATGTGCTTGTTTTTCACCAGATCGACGATGAACTGCAGACCGGCCTGCGAACCGGCGTTGGCGACGCCGACATCCTTGATGTTGTATTTACCGTTTTCATACTTGAAGGCATAACCGCCGTCGGCGGCGATGATAGGCCAGGTGAAGTAGGGTTCCTGCAGGTTCCACATGATGGCGCTCTTGCCGTTGGCGCGCAGCTGCTTGTCCAGCGCCGGGATCTCTTCCCAGGTCTTCGGCGGCTGTTTGACCAGGTCTTTGTTGTAAATCAGCGACAGCGCCTCGACGGCGATCGGGTAGCCGATCAGCTTGCCGTCATAACGCACGGCGTCCCAGGTGAACGGAAACAGCTTGTCCTGGAAGGCTTTGGACGGGTGGATTTCGGCCAGCAGGCCGGACTGCGCATAGCCGCCGAAGCGGTCGTGGGCCCAGAAAATGATGTCAGGGCCGTCGCCGGTGGCGGCCACCTGCGGGTATTTTTCTTCCAGCTTGTCCGGGTGTTCGACGGTAACCTTGATGCCGGTGTCTTTTTCGAATTTCTTGCCGACTTCGGCCAGGCCGTTATAGCCCTTGTCGCCGTTGATCCAGATAACCAGTTTGCCTTCCTCGATCTTGGCGAAGGCGGAAGAAGAGAGCACCAGGGTGGCCAGTGCCGAGAGCGCCAGCGTGCGGGCGAGGGTAATGCTGCGAGTCATAATCCAGTCCTTCTTTTTGTGGGCACATAAATCAAGGAGTGACGTTTCGCGGTAATAGTGGGTCACAACGCGACATATTCTCATCCTCCCCCCCTCTACGCCCCTGAGATGAGGAGTGTGATCCAGTTAACGTTGCGCTCTATTCTGTGGCGTCAGGCACAAAATAGGGGGGCGATTTTTGCCAGACGGATCACAGATTTGCCTTAAGCGCGGAACTTCTCATCGCCGCGGTCGTTCTCTCATCCTCCCGCCTCCTCCCCCATGAAAAATCCTGTTACGGATGATTACCCTTTCCGGCGACTCCCGCACTATCGGCCCATTGATTTTTAACGCCACGCGCAGCAGGGATACCGGATTTATGTCGTCAATGCCTATCGCCACTCAGCCCACCCTGTACCGGATCCATCCGGCCAGTTTCCGTGACGGAAACGGGGACGGCGTGGGCGACGCGCACGGCATGCTGGCGGCGCTGCCGTACCTGAAAGCGCTGTCGATCGACGGCCTGTTGCTGCCGCAGACGCTGGCGCCGGAGGCCGAGGCGACGGTGACGGCCGAAGGGCTGACGCTGTGGTATGGCGATGAAGCCAACCGCGTTCGCAATGCCGTTGCGCCACAGCGGTTCGTCCACGGCGCGCTGGCGCTGGACGTGATGCCGTTCAGCGCGGAGAAGCTGGTGGCGGTGCTGCACGCCCGCCGCGCCACGTTGGCGGACAGCCTGTGGAGCACCGGCGACGCCGATCAGCCAAGAGTGGTCAGCCGCTGGGGGCAGGGCGACCTGCGTTCCGCCGCCGCCTTTTTGACGCTGTTGGCGATGTTGCCGGCGCCGATCTGCCTGTACCAGGGCGAGGAGCTGGGGCTGCCGCATGCCGCCGGGCTGCAGGATCCGCGCGGCGCGCAAACGCCGATGCCGTGGCATGAAGCCCCCGAACAGGTCACCGCCGGCGAAATCAGCTGGTATCAACAGGTGGCGATCGAACACCGCGCATTGGCCATCAGCCGCCAACAGCACGACAGCCACTCCACCTTACGTTACTGCCAGGCGCTGTTGGCCCTGCGCCGTTCGCCGCTCATCCAGCGCGGCGAATTGAACGCGATCAGCCAGCGGGACGGCGTGGTGCGCTTACTTATTACCCATCAGGATCAATGCCTTGAAGCGCTGATAAACCTGCAGCCTTATACTCAGGCGGCCGCGCCGTCTGAGGCGACCTTGCCGTTGGCATGGCAGCACGGCGCGCAGCAAGAGGGTCATCAATGGGTTTTGGCGGGCTTTGCCTCCGCCATTTTCACACGACATGTTAACTGCGAAAGCAGGGGAGTAACGCATGGCTAGCGTGACACTGCGCAGCGTTTATAAGGCCTTCGGTGAGGCCGTGATTTCCAAAGACGTCAATCTGACCATCGAAGACGGCGAGTTTGTGGTGTTTGTCGGGCCGTCGGGCTGCGGTAAATCGACGCTGCTGCGCATGATCGCCGGGCTGGAGGACATCACCTCCGGCGACCTGCTGATCGGCGAGAAACGTATGAATGAGGTACCGCCTTCCGAGCGCGGCATCGGCATGGTGTTCCAGTCCTACGCGCTGTATCCGCACCTGTCGGTGGCGGACAACATGTCGTTCGGCCTGAAGCTGGCCGGCGCCAGGAAAGCGGAAATCAATCAACGGGTGAATCAGGTTTCCGAGGTGCTGCAGCTGGCGCACCTGCTCGATCGGCGGCCGAAGGCGCTGTCCGGCGGGCAGCGTCAGCGCGTGGCGATCGGCCGCACGCTGGTGGCCGAGCCGGACGTGTTCCTGCTCGACGAACCGCTGTCCAACCTCGACGCCGCGCTGCGGGTGCAGATGCGCATCGAGATTTCCCGTCTGCACAAGCGCCTGCAGCGCACCATGATTTACGTCACCCACGATCAGGTCGAAGCGATGACGCTGGCCGACAAGATCGTGGTGCTCGACGCCGGTCGCGTGGCGCAGGTCGGCAAGCCGCTGGAGCTGTATCACTACCCGGCCAACCGCTTCGTCGCCGGGTTTATCGGCTCGCCGAAGATGAACTTCCTGCCGGTCAAGGTGACCGCGGCGCAGCCGCAACAGGTGCAGGTCGAACTGCCCAACCGCCAGCTGGTCTGGCTGCCGGTGGAAGGCGAGGGCGTTCAGCCCGGCGCCAACCTGTCACTGGGCATTCGCCCTGAACATCTGCTGCCCGGCGAAGCCTCAGAAGTGCGGCTTACCGGCGACGTACAGGTGGTGGAGCAGCTCGGCAACGAGACGCAAATCCACATCCAAATCCCGGCCATCCGTCAAAACCTGGTGTACCGCCAGAATGACGTGGTGCTGGTAGAAGAAGGTGCCACATTCGCCATCGGCCTGCCGCCTCATCGTTGCCACCTGTTCCGTGAAGACGGTACGGCATGTAAACGGCTGCACCAGGAGCCGGGCGTTTAAAGCATCAAAGTCGGTATAACAGGAGAATAATGATGACTACTCTGCGCAAACTTCCTCTGGCACTGGCTGTCGCCGCCGGTGTTCTCTCTACCCAGGCGCTGGCCGTGGATTTTCACGGTTACGCCCGTTCCGGCATCGGCTGGACCGGCAGCGGCGGTGAGCAACAGTGCTTCAAGGCCACCGGTGCCGCGAGCAAATACCGTCTCGGCAACGAATGCGAAACCTACGCCGAACTGAAACTGGGGCAGGAAGTGTGGAAAGAAGGCGACAAGAGCTTCTATTTCGACACCAACCTGGCCTATTCGGTCTCGCAACGTTCCGACTGGGAAGACGTGACCCCGGGCTTCCGCGAAGTCAACGTGCAGGGTAAAAACCTGATCGACTGGCTGCCGGGCTCCACGCTGTGGGCCGGTAAGCGCTTCTATCAGCGTCATGACGTTCACATGATCGACTTCTACTACTGGGATATCTCCGGCCCGGGCGCCGGTCTGGAAAACATCGATCTGGGCTTCGGCAAGCTGTCCGCCGCCGTGACCCGCAACTCCGAATCCGGCGGCTCTTACGGCTACCTGGATAACGAATGGAAACAGCGCCCAACCGTCAACGACACCTTCGACCTGCGTCTGGCCGGCCTGGAGCTGAACCCGGGCGGCACCCTGGAGCTGGGCGTGGACTACGGCCGCGCCAATGCGCAGGATAACTATCGCCTGGCCGACGGCGCCAGCAAAGACGGCTGGATGTTCACCGCGGAACACACGCAGAGCATCCTGAGCGGCTACAACAAATTCGTGCTGCAGTACGCCACCGACTCGATGACCTCGCAGAACAACGGCCGCAACGAAGGCGCCACCATCGATAACAACGGCAAGATGATCCGCGTGCTGGATCACGGCGCCATCGACTTCAACGATCAATGGGCGCTGATGTACGTCGCCATGTTCCAGGACATCGACCGCGATAACAACAACGGCACCACCTGGTACACCGTGGGCGTGCGCCCGATGTACAAATGGACGCCGATCATGAGCACCCTGCTGGAAGCCGGCTATGACAACGTCAAATCCCAGCGCACCGGCGATCGCAACGGCCAGTATAAAGTGACCCTGGCGCAGCAGTGGCAGGCGGGCAACAGCATCTGGTCGCGTCCGGCCATCCGCCTGTTCGCCACCTACGCCAAGTGGGATGAGAAGTGGGGCTACGCCACCGGTGACGACACCGGGTATAATACCGGCACCGCTTACAACGACACCAGCATGCATACCTTCAGCCGCGGCAAGGATGACGAAGTCACCTTCGGCGCCCAGATGGAAATTTGGTGGTAACGACGACAGGGCGGGGAGGGCCATCGGCTCTCCCCCAACCGCATTCGCCGCGGCCGGATCTCTTGCCTGATCCGCCGCGGCGCTGAAAGAGGATATAACGATGAAAAAGAATCTGCTGTCACTCTGCCTGTCGCTGGCGCTGACCGTCGGCGCGCCTTTGGCGGCCAACGCCGACACGCCGGCCAACGTTTCCGTCGCGCCGGCCATCAGCGCCGCCACGCTGCAAAGCCTGCCGTGGCAGCCGCTGCAGCCGCCGGTGTCGCAAGAGGTGAAGCTCGACGCCGTCAGCCCGCAGCTCAATCAGGGCGAGATTCAGGGAGCGATCGCCGCCTATACGCTGCCGGCCGATCGCGGTTCGCTGGAAGTGACGCTGAGCAGCCTCGCCAAAAACAATTCGCTGTATGCGCCGAGCGTGCTGGTACTGGATGAGCATCTGCGCCCGGCGGCGTATTACCCGAGCAGCTATTTCCCGTATCAGCCGCCGGGGGCGATGTCCTCCGATCGCCTCGAAGGCACGCTGAAACTGACGCCGGCGCTCGGTCAAAAACAGATTTACCTGCTGGTGTACACCACCCGTCAGGACTTGGCGAAAACCACGCAGCTGACCAACCCGGCCAAGGCCTATGCGCAGGGCGTGGGCAACGCGGTGCCGGATATCCCGGATCCGATCGCCGGCCACGCGACGACCGGCACGCTGAAGCTTAAGGTGACCGCGGAACAGGGCACCGGCAACGTGATGATCGGCATGCTGCAGCCTGCGCCGACCGTGGCGCCGGTGGTGGTGGGCTCGACCGCCCCTGCTGCCGTGGCGGCGCCTGCGCCAGCGCCGGAGAAACCGGCGGAGCCGATGCTCAACGATACCGAAAGCTACTTCAATAACGGCATCAAGCAGGCGGTGAAGGCGGGCGATATCGACAAGGCGCTGAAGCTGATGAATGAGGCCGAGAAACTGGGCTCGAGCACCGCGCGTAAAACGTTTATCAGCAGCGTTAAAGGCAAGGGGTAACACCCGGCGCTGCCGATGCTGGCTCGATGATTGGTGCGCTTTGGCGCACCTTTTTTCATCCGCGGGCCAGCGTTGCGCCGATCAACGCCAGCAGACGGGCGTTGTCCACCTGTTGCATGACGCGCACCGGCTTGCCCTGCGGCGCCGGCATGCCGACCGTCAGGCGCAGGCTGTCCGGCCGCCAGCGGCGTGAGCTGCCGCGCGTCAACGCCCCTTCCAGCGCCACATCCACATGAAACATCTCGGTGGTGACCAGCTGCGGCGCCAGCAGCCAGGCTATCACCAGCGCATCATGGATCCAGCAGCCCGGCAGGCGCCGCGTATGGCGCGAATAGTCGATCCACGGCTGCGTCGTGGCGCGCAAATAGCGGCACAGCGGGGTATCCGGCTGGGTCAACGCGGCCAGATCCGCCTGGGTCAGCATGGTCTGAGTGGTGACATCCAGCGGCGCCAGCGTGATAGCGGCGCCGCTGTTCAACACCAGCCGCGCCGCTTCCGGATCCAGGCCGAAATTGGTGTCTTTGATATATCCCTCAACGTTGAACACGCCGCCCATAATCACGATCTCTTTCACCGCCTGCGCCATCTGCGGGTAAAGCTGCATGGCGTGCGCAACGTTGGTCAGCGGGCCGATAGCCGCCAGCGTGATCTCGCCGGGATGCCGGCAGATCAGTTCGCCGATGGCGATGGCGGCGTCCGGCGCGGGCGCGTTGGCCAGCGAGGGCGCGGGCAGGTCACGCCACAGCGCCGCCAGCTTAGGATCGGCGATCGGGCGGTCCAGGTGTGCGCGCCACGGCTCCGGCGGTTCGCTCAGGGCGCGCGCCGCGCCGAGGGCGACCGGCACCTGATAACCGCTCTGCGCCAGCAGATCGCTGGCGACGGCGAAGCCCACTTCACGCGGGGTGTTGCCGGCCACGATGCTGATCAACTCCAGCTGCAGCTGCGGTTTGGCCGCCAGCGCCAGGGCCAGCGCCAGGCCGTCGTCGACGTTGGCGCCGGGAACGCCGTTGCCGGGATCGCAATCAATGATTAAACGCATATAAGGTGTCCTGAAAAACCGCTAACAGCCGCACGAACGGCGGATGCGCAGTTGAAAAGCGAACTCATGCAGCTCGGCGGGCGCGGCGCCGGCGGCCAGCATGGCGATGGCCCGCTTGGCCATGGCGTCGATCGGCTGCTCGACCGCGCTGAGCGGCGGCACGCTGAATTCGGATTGTTGCGTGCCGTTAAAACAGATCAGCGCCAGATCGTCCGGCGCGCGCAGCCCATGCTCCGCCAGCGCCGACAGGCAGCCGAGCGCCTGCTGCTCGTTGGAGGTGAAAACGGCGCGCGGGCGCGGGCCTTGCACCAGGCGCTGGGTGGCCTGGTAACCGCCCTGGCGGGTGTAAGGCGCTTCGAAAATCCACGCGTCGCGTGGCGCGATGCCCGCCTCCAGCAGCGCATCGCGCCAGCCGTTCAGGCGATCCTGCGCGTTGAGCATGGTCAGCGGACCGATAAAAATGCCGATGTCGCGATAGCCGTGCTGCAGCAGATGGCGGGTCGCCTGGCAAGCGGCGTCGCGCTCGTCGACGCGGATGGCGCAAACGCCGGCCTGGCTATCGATGGTGTCTATCATCACGCAGGGGGTGCCGGAAGCGCGGATCAGATCGAACCACGGGTGGCGATCGACGCTGGTGTACAGCAGGCCATCGACCTGGCGGCGCAGCAGGTTGTTGATAAGCTCATACTCGCGCTGACGATCGTCGCCGGCATCGCCCAGCAGCAGCACGCGGCCGCGGCTGAAGGCTTCCTGCTGCAGCGCCCGCGCCAGAGTGGCGAAGAACGGGTTGGAAATATCCGGCACCACCAGCCCGTAGGTTTGCGTGCTGCCGGAGGCCAGCGCCCGCGCGATGTCGTTCGGCCGGTAGCCGGTCTGCTCGATCGCCGCCAGCACGCGCAGCCGGGTGGCTTCCGCCACCGGGCGCGGGCCGTTGTTGATCACGTAGCTGACCACGGCGACGGAGGTGCCCGCTACGCGGGCCACGTCGGCGCGGGTAACGCGTCGCGCGGAGTGATTATCCAAATTGAGATCCTGTTCGCCTTCTCGCTACGCGGCATCCTGCGGCAGGTTGAGATCGCGGCCGCGGGTTTCGGGAGCAAAGAAGGTGGTGATTAAGCCGATGCCCGCCATTACAACAAAATAGGCGGCGACAGGCCACCAGTGACCGAAGCCGGAGAGCAGCGCGGTGGCGATCAGCGGCGCGGTGCCGCCGGAGAGGATCGAGCCGAGCTCCTTGGCGAACGCCATCTTGGAGTAGCGGTTCTTCACGCCGAACAGTTCGACGCCGTAGGCCGCCTGCACGCCGAAAATCCCCAGCGATGCGATGCACATGCCGACCACGATCACCGAGATGACGATCGCCGGTTCACGGCTGTCGAGCAGCCAGAACGCCGGGAAGGCGTACAGCACCAGCAGCAGGCAGAACCAGCGGTAGGTGACGCGGCGGCCGAAGCGATCGGACAGCCAGCCGGCCAGCGGGATCACCAGAAAACCGCACAGCGAGGCGATCAGCACCGCCAGCGCCGGCACCGATTTATCGACCATCAGCACCTTGGCGACGTAGCCGACGATAAAGCCCTGGCACAGATAGGAGGGGCCGTTTTCGCCGATGCGCAGGCCGAGCATCACCCAGAACGCTTTGGTGCGCTGCAGGTAGCTGCGTGAGTCCGGCGCGGCCTGAGCGGCGTCCAGCATGCGCTGGTGGTTTTGTTGCAGCTCGCGCTCGAACACCGGCGTTTCGCGCACGTGACGGCGCAGGTACAGCGCCACCCCGGCGATCAGAATGCTGGCGAGGAACGGAATGCGCCAACCCCAGCTCATCAGATCTTCCTTGTCGAGTTGCAGCACCAGCAGCCATACCAGCGACGCCAGCAGGGTGCCGCTGTTGGAGCCGATGGCGATGATCGAGGCCACCAGCCCGCGCCGCTTGGCCGGCGCGTATTCCGCCAGCATCACCGCGCCGCCGGACAGCTCCGCGCCGGCGCCGAATCCCTGCGCGAAGCGCAGGATCACCAGGCAGGTGGGCGCCCAGACGCCGATTTGCGCATAGGAGGGGATCAGGCCGATCAGCGTGGTGGAAATGCCCATCAGCGCCACGGTGGTGATCAGCACCACGCGGCGGCCTTTGCGATCGCCGATCCAGCCGAACACCAGCGCGCCGATCGGCCGCGCGACGAAACCGACGGAGTAGGTGGCGAAGCTGGCCAGCAGGGCGACCAGCGGCGTGGCCTCGGGGAAGAACACATCGCCGAACACCATGCCGGCCGCTAGGCCGTACAGCGCGAAGTCGACGTATTCCATGGCGGTGCCGAGCCAGCAGGAGAAGGTGGCGCGCCAAAATTGGCTGCGCCCCTCTTTGGTTGCCAGGCGTTCATCGGCCGCCAGCGCGGCGTCGGCGGTCTGTGGAGTGGCAAGCGTTGTTTCGCTCATGACGGTGCTATCCTCTTTTGTTCTGCGCCTGGAGGGGCGCGGTTAAAGATGGTTTCCCTGGTGCCGGCAACAAAGGTGTGCCGACAAATGATGTCGGACGCATGGCGATTCAACGCTGCGGTGTCAGAGTATCTACGCGCGTAGATAAAACAACGCGACAAAGATGAAACTTTGCAGGCGATCACAGAATCGTCATCGTGCCGGGGAACGAAGATAGAGAATACGGATGGCAAAAAGATGACAGAACCCCGGTTTTTCCGGCCGATAGGCCTGCCGTTTTCGCCACGAATCAGCCTGCCGCTTTCGCATTTCTGCGCTACAATGGGGGCCTGTTAACAGTTTGTATCGTCTGGCGCGCCTTACCGGCTGCGGTTCAGGCGAGGAGTAAAGCAATGTCTGGCATCAGGGATTCCATCCTGCCGCCGCTGGAGTGGTTGTCCGAACAGGATCCTCCGGCGCCCGCCACCGTCAGCGACTGGCTGATGGAGTTAGGCTCCATGACCCGCCGATTTGAACGCCATTGCGCCCAGGTGCGCGTCGAACCGCAGCGCGAATGCTTCGTCACGCGCGAGGCGCTGGGCGACGAGGCGAAGCACCTGCCCGACAGCCCGCGCTACTGGCTGCGCGAAGTGGTGCTGCTGGGCGATGACCAGCCCTGGCTGCTGGGGCGCACGGTGATCCCGGAAAATACGCTGACCGGCCCCGACCAGGCGCTGGTGGATCTGGGCACGCTGCCGCTGGGGCGCTACCTGTTCAGCAGCGGCGAGCTGACCCGCGACTATATCCATATCGGCCGACAGGACGCGCTGTGGGCGCGCCGTTCACGGCTGCGGCTGGCGGGCAAACCGCTGTTGCTGACCGAACTGTTTTTACCGGCTTCGCCGCTGTATTCAGCGGTTCCTGCATAAGAGAGGAGAGCAAGACCTTGGAGGGAAGCGTGACTCAAAGTAAATGGCGGGCTTACAGCCATTTGATGCGCATTGATAAACCGATCGGCACGCTGTTGCTGCTGTGGCCGACGCTGTGGGCGCTGTGGCTGGCCGGGAAAGGCGTGCCACCGCTGTCGATTTTGCTGGTGTTCGTGCTCGGCGTGTTCCTGATGCGCGCCGCCGGCTGCGTGGTGAATGATTACGCCGATCGCGCGGTGGACGGCTACGTGAAACGCACCGCCGGGCGGCCGATGCCGAGCGGCCGGGTGAGCGCGAAAGAGGCCAAGGTGCTGTTCGTGGTGCTGGTGCTGGTCTCGTTCTGCCTGGTGTTGACGCTGAATGCTATGACCATCTGGCTGTCGCTGGCGGCGCTGGCGCTGGCCTGGGCGTACCCGTTTATGAAGCGGGTGACCAACCTGCCGCAGTTCGTGCTGGGCGCCGCGTTCGGCTGGGGCATTCCGATGGGCTATGCGGCGGTCAGCGAATCGCTGCCGCTCAGCTGCTGGCTGCTGCTGCTGGCCAACATCTGCTGGACGGTGGCCTACGATACGCTGTATGCGATGGTCGACCGCGACGATGACCTGAAGATCGGCATCAAATCCACCGCTATCCTGTTCGGCCGTTATGACAAGCTGATCGTCGGGCTGCTGCAGTTCGCGACGCTGCTGCTGCTGGTGTGGGTCGGTTATCTGGCGCAGCTCGGCGGGGCGTTTTACTGGTCACTGCTGCTGGCGGGCGCGCTGTTCATTCACCAGCAGAAACAGATCGCCGGCCGCGAGCGCGAGGCCTGCTTCAAGGCCTTCCTGCAGAACAACTATGTGGGGCTGGTGGTGTTCATCGGTATCGCGCTGAGCTATCTGCCGACGTAACGCTTCCCTTCCGCAAGAAAAAAGGCACCCCTAGGGTGCCTTTTGTGTTTCCGCGCCGGGCGAAATCACTCGTCTTTCTCTTCTTCCGCATCGGATTGCGGCAGGGCGTTGGTTTCTTCCGGCATGTTGACGCTTTCGATGGTCAGCTTGATCTCCGGCGTGATCAGATCGCTCAGCATGTTGTACACCTCGAGGGTGTGCTCGCGGATCGCATCGCCGCTGTCGTTGATATAGCCTTCTTCGCGCAGCGTTGCCACCAGGGTGGAGAACACCGCCTTGTCGAAGAATTCCGGCGCGTTGATGCCGTGCAGCACCGACAGACGCTGCGCCATGATGCGGCTCTCTTTCTCCAGCGCGCCGCGGTTGATGCTCGGGTTGGCGCTGAGGATCGACATGGTGATGGCGTAGCGTTGCAGGGTTTCGCGCACCCCGGCGGCCAGCAGCTGCAGCGGGCGAATGCGCGCCGGGTTCAGCACCAGCTCGTCGCCTTTGTCGCAGATCAGCTGTTGACGGATCAGCTCGTCGATCACCGGCCGCAGCACCTCCGGCAGCTGTTCCTTGTCGTTATGCAGGAACAGCTCGGCTTTCAGCATCGGATAGATCATGCCGATTTGGCGCAGCAGCTCGGCGCGCGATACCCGTCGGTGATGCATCACGATGCTGGCGATCAGCGACGGCAGCACCAGCAGGTGGTGGATGTTGTTGCGGTAATAGGTCATCAGCACCGCCTGCTCGCGCGGCAGGATGATGATGTCGCCGATGCTGTCCTTCTCCACCTCGAACTTGTTCATGTTCAGCGCGTGATCCAGCAGCTCGTCCGGCGTTTGCGTCGGCACGGTGACGTCACGCGCGTAAGGCGCGTTGCGCATCAGCTGCAGGTAGCACTCGAGCTGTTCTATCAGCTGCTCGCGGGTCAGCGAACGCTGACGCGAGGCCAGCAGCGCGGTGGAACACAGGTTCATGGCGTTGGCCGCGGCGGCGTTGTTGATGCGCACCATGATCTGGCCGGCCAGATCGTTGACCGTCGGCGTCAGCCAGCTTGGGCGCTGGGCTTCGATCGGATCGATCGACTCACGCCACTGCGGCACGTTCTGGTTGAGGTAAGCCGTCAACGGCAGCGGTTCGCCGAAGTTGACGTAACCCTGGCCCAGGTTGCGCAGCTTACGCAGGCCGCGCAGCATCTGCGGCAGGCTCTCTTTTTCCTTGGTGGCGCCGCGCAGCTCTTTGGCATAGGTACCCACTTCCATCACGTGCTCGTAACCGATGTAAATCGGCACCAGCGTGATCGGACGGGTGCCGCCGCGCAGCATCGCCTGGATGGTCATCGACAGGGTGCCGGTCTTCGGCTCCAGCAGGCGCCCGGTGCGGGAACGGCCGCCTTCCACGAAGTATTCCACCGAGTAACCGCGGGTGAACAGCTCGCCGAGGTATTCGCGGAACACCGTCGAGTACAGCTTGTTGCCCTTGAAGGTGCGGCGGATGAAGAACGCGCCCAGGCGACGGAAGATCGGGCCGGCCGGCCAGAAGTTGAGGTTGATGCCGGCGGCGATGTGTGGCGGCACCAGGCCCTGGTGATACAGCACGTAGGACAGCAGCAGATAGTCCATGTGGCTGCGGTGGCAGGGCACGTAGACGATCTCGTGGCCGTCCTGCGCCAGCTGGCGCACGCGCTCGGCGTTGGTGACGTTGATGCCCTGATACAGCCGGTTCCAGGTCCAGCTCAGCACGCGGTCGGACAGGCGCACGGTTTCATAGGAGAAATCGGCGGCGATCTCTTCCATCAGCGCGATGGCGTTTTGCTGGGCCTTCTCGTGTGAGATCTTCTTGCTGCGCGCTTCGTCCTCGACCGCTTTTTCGATCGCTTTGGACGCCAACAGCTTGTTGAACAGATCCTGACGGGCCGGCAGGCTCGGGCCCACGGCGGCCAGGCGCTGACGCGAGAAGTGCATGCGCGCCACGCGCGCCAGTTTCTGCGCGATGGTTTTATCCGTTCCGTGTTCGGTGGCCATGCGGCGCAGCGAAACGGTGTTGGAGAAACGCACGAAGCTGTCGCGGCCGAGCCACAGCACGGCGAAGAATTTCTGCACGCCGTTCAACAGACGCAGGTGCGGCGTACCGTGGCCTTCGCGGCCCGGCGAGCGGCCGAACATCACCGAAACCGGCAGCATCTGAATGTCGAGATCCGGATTGCTGCGATGCAGATCCAGATAGTCGTGGAACAGCTTTACCGACTCTTCTTTCGGGGTGTAATAGCGGAACACGCGCGGGCCGTCGTGAATGAACACGTAGCTCGGCAGCACGGTGCCGTCGATCTCCAGCGAGTTGAGCGGATCGGGCAGATCCTGCGCCAGGCACTGGGTGCGCAGCGTCAGCAAATCCGCCTTGGAATTGTAAGGTAAAACATACAAAATCGGCCGTGAGGGATCCAACCCTAGCTCGGTAACCGGATCTGAAGGGATGACCTTACTTCTTACCAACAATTTAAGTGGTAAATTCAATATTTTATAATAAATTTTACGCCAACCTGACATAACAACGTGAAGCCTCTTGTTAGCAATGCGCCGCAAGCATACCAGAAACCGGGTAGCAGATCTGTGGTGTTCGAAAACCGAGAGCCGTCAGCGCGGACTGTTCTAGACTCTTTTTATTATGACCGACCTCTGAGAAAGGCACGAAAACATGGCAAACCAAGCAACCGGCCTGACCCGCATCATCAAGGCCGCCGGCTATTCCTATAAAGGGCTTTCCGCCGCCTGGCAGCACGAAGCGGCGTTCCGCCAGGAACTGGTGGTCACCCTCCTGGCTATCATACTGGCTGTCTGGCTGGATGTGGGTGCGATAGCGCGCATTTTATTGATCGGATCGGTAGCGCTGGTGATGATCGTCGAGATCCTGAACAGCGCGATCGAGGCGGTGGTGGATCGCATCGGCAGCGAACATCACGAGCTGTCCGGCCGGGCCAAGGACATGGGATCGGCGGCGGTGTCGCTGGCGATCGTGCTGGCGCTGTTCGTTTGGGGCACGGTCTTATGGCAGCACTTCGGCTGACGAAAAGCGCCTACTGACTGATTTTTATTTAATCTTCGGTTCCCAATCCGCGCTTACCTGTATATACTCACAGCAAGACTGTATAAACAAACAGGGGGCGGAATGAAAGCACTAACTACCAGACAGCAAGAGGTCTACGACCTGATTCGCGAGCACATTTCGCAAACGGGCATGCCGCCAACGCGTGCCGAGATCGCGATGCGTCTGGGGTTCCGTTCGCCTAACGCCGCCGAAGAACACCTGAAGGCGCTGGCACGCAAAGGCGTGATCGAAATCGTCTCCGGTGCTTCGCGCGGTATCCGCCTGCTGATGGAAGAAGAAGAGGGACTGCCGCTGATCGGCCGCGTCGCCGCCGGCGAGCCGCTGCTGGCGCAGCAGCACATCGAAGGGCACTACCAGGTGGATCCTTCCCTGTTTAAACCGAGCGCCGATTTCCTGCTGCGGGTGAACGGCATGTCGATGCGCGACATCGGCATTCTGGATGGCGATCTGCTGGCGGTGCACAAAACGCAAGACGTGCGCAATGGCCAGGTCGTGGTGGCGCGCATCGAAGACGAAGTGACGGTCAAGCGCCTGAAAAAGCACGGCAACGTGGTTGAACTGCTGCCAGAGAACAACGAATTCCAACCGATCGTGGTCGATCTGCGTCAGCAGAATTTCACTATCGAAGGGCTGGCGGTCGGCGTGATCCGCAACGGCGACTGGATTTAATCGTCGCACCCTCAGTGCCGCCTCCTGTATCAATCGCCCCTGTTCTGGGGCGTTTTTGTTTCTGACCTTGCCATTCGCCACCGCTACGGGAACGTCTCATCATGCGCTTGATTTCCGCCTTTACCAGCGACACCGATAAAGCTCTGTGGCGCCTGGCCCTGCCGATGATTTTCTCCAATATTACCGTGCCGCTGCTCGGGCTGGTGGACACCGCGGTGATCGGCCACCTCGACAGCCCGATCTATCTGGGGGGCGTCGCGATCGGCGCGGTGGCGACCAGCTTCCTGTTCATGCTGCTGTTGTTCCTGCGCATGAGCACCACCGGCCTGGCGGCGCAGGCGCTGGGGGCACAGAACCCGCAGGCGCTGGCGCGCGCCTTTATGCAACCGCTGCTGTTGGCGCTGCTGGCCGGAGCGGCGATCGTCCTGCTGCGTTATCCGCTGATCGAACTGGCGCTGCGGATCGTCGGTGGCGATGGCGAAGTGCTGGAACAGGCGCGGCGTTTTCTTGAGATCCGCTGGCTCAGCGCCCCGGCGGCGCTGGCCAATCTGGTGCTGCTGGGCTGGCTGCTCGGCGTGCAGTACGTGCGGGCGCCGGTGATCCTGCTGATCGTCGGCAACCTGCTGAATATCGTACTGGATATCTGGCTGGTGATGGGCCTGGGCTGGAACGTGCGAGGGGCGGCGGCGGCCACCGCCATCGCCGAATACGCCACGCTGTTGCTCGGCCTGTGGCTGGCGTGGCGGGTGATGCGCCTGCGCGGTATTACCCTGCCGATGCTGCGCCAGGCTTGGCGCGGCGATCTGCGTCGCCTGCTGGCGCTCAACCGCGACATCATGCTGCGTTCACTGTTGCTGCAACTGTGCTTTGCGTCGCTGACCATTTTCGGCGCTCGCCTGGGGAGCGAGGTGGTGGCGGTCAATGCGGTATTGATGAATCTGCTGACGTTCACCGCCTATGCACTCGACGGCTTCGCTTATGCGGTGGAGGCCCATTCAGGCCACGCCTACGGCGCCCGGGACGATAGCCAACTGCGTAAGGTGTGGCACGCGGCCTGCAGGCAGGCGGGGCTGGTCGCGTTGGCCTTCGGCCTGGCGTATGCCGTTACCGGCCAGCAGATCGTGGCGGCGTTGACCTCCTTGCCGGAGCTGCGTGCGTTGGCCGCCCATTATTTACCGTGGCAGGTCATTCTGCCGCTGGTCGGGGTGTGGTGCTATTTGCTGGACGGCATGTTTATCGGCGCCACGCGCGGCGCCGAGATGCGTAACAGCATGGCGGTGGCTGCGGCAGGGTATGGTCTGACGCTGTTCAGCGTGCCACTGCTTGGTAACCACGGGCTTTGGCTGGCGCTGGCGGTGTTTCTGACGTTGCGCGGCGTGGCGTTGGGCTGGATTTGGCACCGCCACCAGGTGCGCGGCAGCTGGTTTACCGCACATTAACCCGGGCGTTCCGTTGGGATAATGGTTAGTTTTTCTTATGTTTTTTGTCATGTTTGCTTACATGTTTTCAGCCTGGTCCCGTTCGCGTTAGTTTGTTGTTTACTGGCGTTTTTTGTTTTTATTTTGTCAGTTAATGGTTTTTTATTCTGTGTTTTGGCTTTTTTATTTCCACGTTTAACTAGAATGAATCATGTGGCTGGTACATGAAGGGGAACGGTGCTCCTTAAGGTGAAGGGAGCATCAGCCAGAAAAATTTCTGGTTAACCCCGGCCGGCGACAGGGATCACTGATTCACCACAGGTTAACGGAGAGACTATGAATAAAGATCAAGCCGACGGTAACTGGAAGCAGCTGAAAGGCAAAGTGAAGGAAAAATGGGGCAAGCTGACCGATGACGATCTGACGGTCATCGAAGGGAAACGCGAACAGCTGGTCGGCAAAATCCAGGAGCGCTACGGTTACCAGAAAGAGGCGGCCGAGAAAGAGGTGAAGGCCTGGGAAGAACACACCAAGCACCGCTGGTAATTTGCAGGGCCGCCATTGAAGGCGGCTTGCCCAGCGCAGGCCGGCGTCGCTCTCATCCTCTGGCGCCCCGGCCGCAGGTACAGGGAGGTACCTGACTTCGTCTTACTTCTTCTTGATGGCGATGCTGTGATCGTGTTCGGCGCAGTCATGCTTGCTGTCGCACGCCTCAACCTCCACGCAGCCGGCGCACAGACCGTGCGCTTCCACCACGCTGTGCCGCAGCGCAAATCCGGCTTCCTGCGCCAGCTTCTGCAGCGTTTCCTCTACGCCTTCGGTGGTGCGTTCGGTCACCTGGCCGCAGCGATCGCAGATAAACAGTGCGGACGTGTGCATCGGCTGTTCAAAATGGTGGCACAGCACGTAGCTGTTGGCGGATTCCACTCTATGGATAAACCCTTGCTCCAGCAGAAAATCCAGCGCGCGATAGACCGTCGGCGGCTTGGCCTGCGGTTCGGCGACGCGCAGCAGATCGAGCAGGTCATAAGCGCTGATTGCACCGGGTTGCTGAGTCATCAGACGCAGCACTTCCAGCCGCTGCGGCGTCAATCGCACATTGCGTTGCTGGCAGAGGCGTTCCGCCTGCGCCAGCAGCTTTTCCTGGGTGGTTGAGTTCATCGCAAATATCCCGGTACGTAAAAAAGCCGATTTTACCATGATTACGGCGAATCGCCGAGAGTTGCCCCCTTTTCCCCTGAGGATTGCGCAGGGAAAGGCGCGCAGAGTGCGCTAAAAGAGAGATGCATCACAACTTTTCCCCGCCGCAGGGCGACAAATCAACATTGCCGGTTTTAGCGCTGGAGAGCGGCGGGCGAGAGCGGTATAACGCGCTTCACCCGCGTGATGAGCAGGAGCCATTGTACGATGACGGAAAGAGAGAAGCTGTTAAGCGGCCAGGTGTACAACAGCCGCGATGAAGAATTGATTGCTATGTACCATCGGGCCAGAGCGTTGACCAAAAGCCTGGGCGAGCTGGGTTCGCATCAGGCGGACGAGAAAAACCGTCTGCTCGGCGAACTGTTCGGCGCCTGGGGCGAGGCGAGCTGGATCGAAACGCCGTTCTGGTGCGACTACGGGCAACATGTCCGCATCGGCAAGAACTGTTTTATCAACGTCAATGCGGTGTTCCTCGACTGCAATACCATCACCATCGGCGACAACACGCTGATCGGCCCCAACGTGCAAATCTACACGCCGAGTCATCCGCTGAAGGCCGGTGAACGCTTTACCGGTGACCCGGCTTTCCCTTTCCGCACCTCGGCGCAGCCGGTGTCCATCGGCAGCAATGTGTGGATCGGCGGTAACGTGGTGATCTTGCCGGGCGTGACCATCGGCGACGGCACCACTATCGGCGCGGGCAGCATCGTGACCGGCGACATCCCGGCCAACGTGCTGGCGCTGGGGCAGCCGTGCCGGGTTATCCGCGCGTTGGAATAGGGCGCAGATAAGGCGGTTTTCCCAACGGCGCCGATTGTCGTTATAATAGCCGTTTGCGGCCGCGCGCCGTTCGTTGAACCCAGACAGACTCAGGTAGCCAGTAACTCAGCATGACGAAAGACAACCACGCCCCAACCTACGCCGCCAATCGTTTCTCCATCGCGCCGATGCTCGACTGGACCGATCGTCATTGCCGTTACTTCCACCGCCTGCTGACCAAGGAAACGCTGCTGTACACCGAAATGGTGACCACCGGCGCGATCATCCACGGTAAAGGCGACTACCTGGCCTACAGCGAAGAAGAGCATCCGGTGGCGCTGCAGCTGGGCGGCAGCGATCCGGCCGCGCTGGCGCACTGCGCCAAACTGGCGGAGCAGCGCGGTTACGACGAGATTAACCTCAACGTCGGCTGCCCGTCCGATCGCGTGCAAAACGGCATGTTCGGCGCCTGTTTGATGGGGCAGGCGACGCTGGTCGCCGACTGCATCAAGGCGATGCGCGACGTGGTGTCGATCCCGGTGACGGTGAAGACCCGCATCGGCATCGACGATCAGGACAGCTACGCCTTCCTGTGCGACTTTATCGAGACCGTCGCCGGGCGCGGTGAGTGCGACATGTTCACCATTCACGCGCGCAAGGCCTGGCTCTCCGGCCTCAGCCCGAAAGAGAACCGCGAAGTGCCGCCGCTGGACTACCCGCGCGTTTATCAGCTGAAGCGGGATTTCCCGGCGCTGACCATCGCCATCAACGGCGGGGTGAAAACGCTGGAGGAGGCGCGGCAGCACCTGCAGCATCTGGACGGCGTGATGATGGGGCGCGAGGCGTACCAGAATCCGGGCATCCTGGCGCGGGTCGACAGCGAACTGTTCGGCGCGCAGACCGCAGTGCCGGACAGCGTGGCGATCGTCGAAGCGCTGTATCCGTATATCGAGCGCGAGCTGTCTAACGGCACCTATCTCGGCCACATCACCCGCCACATCCTCGGTTTGTTCCAGGGCGTGCCGGGCGCGCGCCAGTGGCGTCGCCACCTGAGCGAGAACGCCCACAAGCCGGGCGCCGATGCGCGGGTGGTGGAGCAGGCGCTGGCGCTGGTGCGTCAGCCGCGTGTCGAAATGGCGTAACCCACAAAAATTTTGACCAACAGTTAGTCTTTTTCGCCAGGCATTCGGCGCGTTGCCGGATGCCTGTCCCATCTTTTCAATTGGTTAGCCCTTCCGCCATTCTGGCACGCTTCTTGTAATCCATTCAGCAGATACGTTGAGTTGCAAAGGAGCAATCATGTTGGAAATCTTCTTTCTCATTGGCTTTGTGGTGATGCTGATGGTGACCGGCATCTCGCTGCTGGGGATCTTCGCTGCGCTGTTGGCGGCGGCGGCGTTCATGCTGGTGGGCGGGTTGTTCGCGGTGGTCATCAAGCTGCTGCCGTGGCTGATTTTGGCGGTGGTCGGGGTATGGATTTACCGCACGATGCAGAAACCGCAGGCCAGGCGTTACTGATTTTTTGCTGAATAATCAGACAGTCACACTGAAACTTGCACAATTTTTCGCACCGCGAATGCGGCAACGATCACAGCTTGGCAGTTTTCCCCGGCGATGTGGCACATAAAGCGTGTTTTTTGCCGAACGGGGCTGTTAGGATGTGGGGCGATGCAGTGATGCGACCGATTTCATCACCGTGAGAGACAACCAAAATTCGTGTTGCTAAAGCAACCCCCTGTCTCTGGCGGACTCTGCTCTACCCCTACAAAACGCAGTAACAGAAAGGGCTCCGCAAGGAGCCCTTTTCTTTTGCCGCTATCAGGGGATCAGCAGGCTGGAGCCGCTGGTGCTGCGGCTTTCCAGCACCTGGTGCGCCCGCTGGGCGTCGGCCAGCGCAAATTTCTGCTCGTCTCTCACCTCCACCCGAATGGCGCCGCTGCCGATCAGCGAGAACAGCTCGTTGCTGGCGTACTGCAGTTCGGCGCGGTTGGTGACGTAGCCGTTGAGGGAAGGGCGGGTGACGTACAGCGATCCTTTCTGGTTGAGCAGCGCCAGATCGACGCCGGTCACCGGGCCGGAGGCATTGCCGAAACTGACCATCAGGCCGCGGCGTTTCAGGCTGTTGAGCGAGGCCTGCCAGGTGCTTTGCCCCACCGAATCGTACACTACGCCAACCTTCTCGCCGTGCGTCAGCTCGGCCACCCGCTGGGCGATATCCTCTTTGTGGTAGTTGATGGTGGCCCAGGCGCCGGCCTGTTTCGCCAGGGCGGCCTTCTCGTCGGAGCCGACGCTGCCGATCAGGCGCGCACCCAGCGCTTTGGCCCATTGGCAGGCGATAAGGCCAACCCCGCCGGCGGCGGCATGGAACAGGAACACTTCACCCGGCTGCACTTCGTGAGTCTGGCGCAGCAGGTAGTGCACCGTCAGCCCTTTGAGGAAAGAGGCGGCGCCCTGCTCAAAGCTGAGGTTGTGCGGCAGCAGCGCCACTTTTTCTTCCGGCACGTTGTGGATCTCGCTGTAGGCGCCGAGCGACGACTGCGCATACACCACCCGGTCGCCCGGTTTGATCGCGCTGACCCCGGCGCCGACCTTGACCACCACGCCGGCCGCCTCGGTGCCGAGGCCGCTCGGCAGGCTGGCCGGCGCGTACAGCCCGCTGCGCACATAGGTGTCGATGTAGTTGATGCCGATCGCCTTGTTCTCGATCTGCACTTCCCCGGCAGCCGGATCGAGTGGTGTAAAATCAACGTATTGCAAGACTTCCGGCCCGCCGGTGGCGGAGAATTGAATGCGCTTGGCCATATCGTTACCTCGTTGGAGTGTCTGATTTCACCCTATTCTTTTTAGTCTCGGAGATCCAGTTTGCCCGTGCGGTGTTCAATACCTTTTTTGCATCGGTTATGGCGCAAAAATCACGTATACTCTCGCGTCAGGATCCTTCATTCGCAACCGGATAAAGACTACGTTTCATGGCAGGAAAAAAACCAACCAACAAAACAAACGCGGACGAAACCAGAGAGCGTTCCAGAGATCGTCAGATGGAAGGGCTGAAGATGCCGCCGCACTCGCTGGAGGCCGAGCAGTCGGTGTTGGGCGGTTTGATGCTGGATAACGAGCGCTGGGACAACGTGGCGGAGCGCGTGGTCGCCAACGATTTCTTCAGCCGCCCGCACCGCCTGATCTTTACCGAGATGCAGCGTCTGCTGGAGATGAGCAAGCCTATCGACCTCATCACCCTGTCCGAATCGCTCGAACAAAAGGGCGAACTGGACTCGGTCGGCGGCTTCGCCTACCTGGCCGAGCTGTCGAAAAACACCCCGAGCGCCGCCAACATCGGCGCCTACGCCGACATCGTGCGCGAGCGCGCGGTGGTGCGCGAGATGATCTCGGTGGCTAACGAGATCGCCGACGCCGGCTACGATCCGCAGGGGCGCAGCAGCGAAGACCTGCTCGATCTGGCGGAATCCCGCGTCTTCCAAATCGCCGAGAACCGTGCCAGCAAAGACGAGGGCCCGAAGGGCATCGAGCGTATTCTGGAAGACACCGTGTCGCGCATTGAGCAGCTGTATCAGCAGCCGCACGATGGCGTGACCGGGGTCGATACCGGCTATCAGGATCTCAACAAGAAAACCGCGGGCATGCAAAAGTCCGATCTGATCATCGTCGCCGCCCGTCCTTCGATGGGGAAAACCACCTTCGCCATGAACCTGTGCGAAAACGCCGCGATGACCCAGGAAAAACCGGTGCTGATCTTCAGCCTGGAGATGCCCGGCGAGCAGATCATGATGCGTATGCTGGCGTCGCTGTCGCGCGTGGATCAGACGCGCATCCGTACCGGCCAGCTTGACGACGAGGACTGGGCGCGCATTTCCAGCACCATGGGTATCCTGCTGGAAAAGCGCAACATGTACATCGACGACTCCTCCGGCCTGACGCCGACCGAAGTGCGCTCGCGCGCGCGGCGCATTTTCCGCGAGCACGACGGGCTAAGCCTCATCATGATCGACTACCTGCAGCTGATGCGCGTGCCGGCCCTGTCCGACAACCGTACGCTGGAGATCGCCGAGATTTCGCGCTCGCTGAAGGCGCTGGCGAAAGAGCTGCAGGTGCCGGTGGTGGCGCTGTCGCAGCTGAACCGAAGCCTGGAGCAGCGCGCCGATAAGCGCCCGGTCAACTCCGACCTGCGTGAGTCCGGCTCTATCGAGCAGGATGCCGACCTGATTATGTTCATCTATCGTGATGAGGTGTATCACGAGAACAGCGATCTGAAAGGGATCGCGGAAATTATTATCGGTAAGCAGCGTAACGGCCCGATCGGCACCGTGCGCCTTACCTTTAACGGCCAGTGGTCGCGTTTCGATAACTACGCGGGGCCACAATACGATGACGAATAATCAGCTAAGGAACTGAAATGAAAGCGGCAACCGCTGTAATCGACCGCCGCGCTCTGCGACATAATCTGCAACAGGTGCGCCGCCAGGCGCCGCAAAGCCGCCTGATTGCCGTTGTGAAAGCAAACGCTTATGGACATGGCCTGCTGGAAACAGCCCATACCCTGCAAGACGCCGACTGCTACGGCGTGGCGCGCATCGGCGAGGCGCTGATGCTGCGCTCCGGCGGCATCGTCAAACCGATCCTGCTGCTGGAAGGCTTCTTCTGTGCCGAAGATCTGCCGGTGCTGGTGGCGAACAACATCGAAACCGCGGTACACAGCATCGAACAGCTCGAAGCGCTGGAGCAGGCCGAGCTGGCGCGCCCGGTGCCGGTGTGGATGAAGCTCGATACCGGCATGCATCGGCTGGGGGTGCGCCCCGAACAGGCGGAAGCGTTTTATCAGCGCCTGTGCGCCTGCCGCAACGTGGCGCAGCCGGTCAATATCATGAGCCACTTCAGCCGCGCCGATGAGCCGGAGTCCGACGCCACCCTGAAACAGATCGCCTGCTTCGAGCAGTTCGCGCGCGGCAAACCGGGCCAGCGCTCGGTCGCCGCGTCCGGCGGCACGCTGCTGTGGCCGGATGCCCACAATGAGTGGGTGCGTCCTGGCATCATTTTGTACGGCGTGTCGCCGCTGGATAACGGCAGCGGCGCCGAGCATGGGCTGCAGCCGGCGATGACGCTGAAGTCCAGCCTGATCGCGGTACGCGAGCACAAGGCCGGCGAAGCGGTTGGCTACGGCGGCACCTGGGTAAGCCCGCGCGATACCCGGCTCGGGGTGGTGGCGATGGGATACGGCGACGGCTACCCGCGCAGCGCGCCGACCGGTACGCCGATCCTGATCAACGGCCGCGAAGTGCCGATCGTCGGCCGGGTGTCGATGGACATGATTTCGGTCGATCTCGGGCCGGACGCCGCCGATAAGGTGGGGGATGAAGCGGTGCTGTGGGGCCAGACGCTGCCGGTCGAGCGCATCGCCGCCTGCACCGGCATCAGCGCTTACGAACTGATCACCAAGCTCACGCAGCGCGTGGCGATGGAATACATCGGCGACTGATGCGCAGCAGGGGCCGACGCGCGTCGGCCCCGTTTCTCAGCGGGTTACTTCTTTACCGCCAACCACTTATCGATAATCTTCTGATACTCGCCGGTCGCCTTGGCCAGGTGCAGCCACTGATCCACATACAGTTTCCAGCTCAAATCGTCGCGCGGCAGCATGTAAGCCTTCTCGCCGTACTGCATCGGTTTGCTCGGATTCACCGCGCACAGCTTCGGATAGCGCTTCTGCTGGTACAGCGCCTCGGAGGCGTCGGTGATCATCACGTCCGCCTTGCGGTCTACCAACAGCTGGAAAATGCTCATGTTGTCGTGCGTCAGCGTCAGCTTGGCCTTCGGCAGATAGGCGTGCACGAAGGCTTCGTTGGTGCCGCCCGCCGGCTCCAGCAGGCGCACCGACGGTTTGTTGATCTGCTCGAGAGTGCGGTATTTCTTCACGTCGGTGCAGCGCACCAGCGGGATTTTGCCGTCGGTATCCAGCTTGTCGGCGAAGAACACCTGTTTTTGTCGCTCTAGCGTGACGGAGATGCCGCCCATCGCGATATCGCACTTGCCGGAGGTGAAGTCCGGCGTCAGGGTTTTCCAGCTGGTTTTCACCCACTTCACTTTGGCGCCCAGGCTCTTGGCCAGTGACTCTGCCATATCGATGTCGATGCCTTCATAGCCGCCGTCTTCCTTGAGGAAGGTATAGGGCTTGTAGTCGCCGGTGGTGCAGACCTCCAGGGTCTTTTGCTGCAGCACCTTGTCCAGGTGGGATTGCGCGCCGGCGCCGCCGGCGGCGAGCAGCAGCGCGAGAGGGAGTAGCTTTTTCATCTGGCGTCCTTTTTATACATTCGTGGTTTTATGCGTTACTTCGCCGTTAATTGTCGTTTACCTGCATGAGTTAGCCGTTTTTTATGCCGCTTACCGGCGAAAACGCCGGGCGTTGCTGCTGTACGCGATTTAAGCGCCAGGGTGTGACGTCGGCAACGGTAAAAAAACTGGTAGGCTGTAACGTCAACATTTATTAACACAGTTTACAGGTGGCTATGTACAACATTGACGATTTTGATATGAAAATCCTGACGCTGTTACAGGCCAACGGCCGTCTGACCAATCAGGAACTGAGCGAGCTGGTCGGGCTCTCCGCCTCCCAATGTTCGCGGCGGCGCATCAGCCTGGAGCAGGCGCAGCTGATCCGCGGCTACCACGCGCGGCTGGCGCCGGAGGCGGTCGGACTGGGGCTGGTAGGGCTGATTGAAGTCAGCCTGATCACGCACGCGCAGGAGCAGATCGACAGCTTTCATCAGATGCTGGAGGAGGTGGACGCGATTCTTGACGCTTACAAGACCACCGGCGACGCCGATTACCTGCTGAAAGTGGCGGTGGCGGACCTGCCGGCGCTGAGCGAGTTCATCAGCCAGACGCTGTCGCCGCACAAAAGCGTGGCGCATATCAAAACGGCGGTGGTGCTCAATCGCATCAAGGAAAACGGTTTGTTGCCGGTGGCGAGATAAAGCTAAAACCGAATGCGGTTTTCCGTCTATATTAGGAACGTAACGCTGTGCCCAAACCACAATAAATAAACCAGGAGAAAACCCCCGTGTTCCAGAACGTTGACGCCTATGCCGGCGATCCCATTCTGTCGCTGATGGAAAAATTCAAACAAGACCCGCGCGCGCACAAGGTGAACCTGAGTATCGGCCTGTACTACGATGCGCAGGGCATCATCCCGCAGATGCGGGCGGTCGCCGCGGCGCAAGCGCAGTTGAACAGCGTCGAGCACGGCGCCTCGGTATACCTGCCGATGGAAGGGCTGCAACCCTACCGTTCCGCCATCCAGCAGCTGCTGTTCGGCGCGCAGCACCCGATGCTGCAGCAGGGGCGCATCGCCACCGTTCAGACCGTCGGCGGTTCCGGCGCGCTGAAAGTGGGCGCCGACTTCCTGAAAAGCTACTTCCCGGATTCGCAGGTGTGGGTCAGCGATCCCACCTGGGAAAACCACGTCGCCATCTTCAGCGGCGCCGGTTTCAAGGTGAATACCTACCCGTATTTCGACAGCGAAAGCCTGGGCGTGAAGTTCGACGCCATGCTCGCTGCGCTGAAACAGCTGCCGAAGCACAGCATCGCGCTGCTGCACCCGTGCTGCCACAACCCGACCGGTTCCGACCTGACCCCTGCCCAGTGGGATGAGGTGGTCAAGGTGATCGCCGAGCGTGAAATCATTCCGTTCCTCGACATCGCCTATCAGGGCTTCGGCGGCGGCATGGAGCAGGATGCCTACGCCATTCGCGCCATCGCGGCGGCCGGCCTGCCGTGCCTGGTGAGCAACTCGTTCTCGAAGATCTTCTCGCTGTACGGCGAGCGCGTCGGCGGCCTGTCGGTGGTGTGCGAAAGCGAAGAGGCGGCCGGGCGCGTGCTGGGCCAGCTGAAGGCCACCGTGCGCCGCAACTACTCGAGCCCGCCGAACTTCGGCGCGCAGCTGGTGGCCAAGGTGCTGAACGACGCCCAGCTGAAAACCCAGTGGCTGGACGAAGTGGAGAGCATGCGCACCCGCATTCTCGAGATGCGTCACGCGCTGGTGGACACCCTGAAGAGCGCGCTGCCGCAGCGCAACTTTGATTACCTGCTGGCGCAGCGCGGCATGTTCAGCTACACCGGCTTCAGCGCGGCGCAGGTCGATCGCCTGCGTGAAGAGTTCGGCGTCTACCTGATCCACAGCGGCCGCATGTGCGTGGCCGGCCTGAACCACAACAACGTGCGTCAGGTGGCCGAGGCGTTTGCCGCGGTGCAGTAACGCCTGTTAGTCTGAAGGGACGTTCATCGGGGAGCGATAGCGATATCGCTCCTTTTTTATTGCCGGCGCGCCGCCGAAGTTGCCGCAAACCGGAGAGAGAATATACTGATTGAGGGGCGCTCACTCATGTGGCATCAGCAAACGCTAATCCTCAGCGCAAAAGCGCGTGGCTTTCATCTGGTTACCGACGAGATCACCAACCAGTTAACCCACTTACACCGCCTGCAAACCGGCCTGTTGCATCTGTTGCTGCAGCATACCTCGGCCTCGCTGACGCTCAACGAGAACTGCGATCCCACGGTGCGAGCCGATATGGAGCAGCATTTCCTGCGTCAGGTGCCGGAAAACGCACCCTATCAGCATGACTACGAAGGGCCGGACGACATGCCGGCGCACATCAAATCCTCGCTGCTGGGCGCTTCCCTGACGCTGCCCGTCAGGCACGGGCGGCTGATGTTGGGCACATGGCAGGGCATCTGGCTGGGGGAGCACCGCATCCACGGCGGAGCACGCCGTATTGTGGCCACGTTACAGGGGGAATAACCCAATGAATAACAGTGCATTGCTGGAGTACTGCATGGCGAAGCCGGGCGCGGAACAAAGCGACCAGAACCAGTGGCAGGCCAGCCAGATCAAGGTGGGCGACGTGATGTTCGCCATGGTGTGCGAGGTCGAAGGGCGGCCGGCGCTGGCGGTCAAGTCCAGCCCGGAGCTGGCGGAAAGCCTGCGTGAACACCATCCGGAGATCGTCGCCTGCGACGGCCTGAACAAGGCGCACTGGAACACGGTGTTTCTTGACGGCAACCTGCCGAACTCGCAGTTTTACACGCTGATCGACAGCTCCTATCAGCTGGTGGTGGAAGGCCTGCCCGAACACGTGCGCCAGGAACTGCGCGCCTGATTGTCGGGCGGCGGCGCCGCCCGTTTTCTCCTGCTTTTTCATGTTAAAGCGTGATCGCGGCTTTAAGTTGGGAACGTTCCCTTTCTGTTGCCGGGCTAAAGCGGCTACGCTTGGGCATTCAAGAAACGCGGGTAAAATAAGGAGGCCGACATGGGCATCAGCGAAGAAAAGCGCAAGATGATCGCCGGGGAACTATACGACGCCGGCGATGACCTGCTGCGCAGCGAACGTCGGCGCGCGCGCCAGCTGACGCATCGCTATAACCACTCCTCGCCGGAAGAGGGCGAGCTGCGCAAACAGTGGCTGGGCGAGCTGCTGGGCGGCTATCAGGGCGGCACCATCGAGCCGACCTTCCGCTGCGACTACGGCTATAACATCTATCTGGGCAAGAACTTCTACGCCAACTTCGACTGCGTGATCCTCGACGTGTGCGAGGTGCATATCGGCGACAACTGCCTGCTGGCGCCGGGCGTGCATATCTACACCGCGACCCATCCGCTGGACGCCGAGACCCGCGTCGGCGGGGCTGAGTTCGGCAAGCCGGTCAGGATTGGCGATAACGTGTGGATCGGCGGGCGCGCGGTGATCAATCCGGGGGTGACCATCGGCGACAATGCGGTCGTTGCCTCCGGTGCGGTGGTAACCAAAGACGTGCCGGCCAATTGCGTGGTGGGCGGCAACCCGGCCAGGATCATCAAGCAGCTATAAGAAACGGGCGCCGTTGGGCGCCCGCCGTCATCAGACCCGCAGCGAGTCGATATCCACCACGAAGCGGTACTTCACGTCGCTTTTCAGCATGCGCTCATAGGCTTCATTAATCTGCTGCATCGGGATCAGCTCGATATCCGACGTGATGCCGTGTTGGCCGCAGAAGTCCAGCATCTCTTGCGTTTCCGCAATGCCGCCGATCAGCGAACCGGCGATGCGGCGGCGCTTCATGATCAGATTGAACACCTGCGGCGACGGGTGATCGTGTTCCGGCGCGCCGACCAGCGTCAGGGTGCCGTCGCGGCGCAGCAGGTTGAGGAACGGATTCAGATCGTGCTGGGCCGCTACCGTGTTGAGGATGAAGTCGAAGCTGTTGACGTGCTGCGCCATCTCCTCCGGGTTGCGCGAAATCACCACTTCATGAGCGCCAAGACGCTTGGCGTCTTCGATTTTCGACGGCGAGGTGGTGAACAGCACCACGTGCGCGCCCATCGCCCGCGCCAGTTTGACGCCCATGTGCCCCAGCCCGCCGAGCCCGACGATGCCGACTTTTTTGCCTGGCCCCGCGCCCCACTGGCGCAGCGGCGAATAGGTGGTGATGCCGGCGCACAGCAGCGGCGCGACCCCGGCCGGATCGAGATTTTCCGGCACGCGCAGCACGAAGTCCTGATCCACCACCAGATCGGTGGAGTAGCCGCCGTAGGTCACGGCGCCGGTCTGGCGATCCTGACCGTTATAGGTGCCGGTGAAGCCGTTCTCGCAATACTGCTCCAGCCCCTCATCGCAGCTCGGGCAGCTGCGGCAGGAATCTACCATGCACCCGACGCCGACCAGATCGCCGACCCGGTAACGCGAGACGTGGCCGCCGACGGCGCTAACGCGGCCGACGATTTCGTGGCCCGGCACCACCGGGTAAATGGTATTGCTCCATTCATTGCGCGCCTGGTGCAGATCCGAGTGGCAGACGCCGCAGAACAACACCTGAATTTGCACATCGTGGTCGCGCAGGGTGCGCGGCTGGTAATCGAAAGGCACCAGCGCAGACTTCGCATCATGCGCGGCATAGGCATGGGTAATGTTCATGGTCGCTCCAGTTATCAATGTATGGGGGACAACGCTTGGCCGGCAGCGAGTGCCGGTGAGACGCGGCCTGAGTCAGACAGGGCGGCCGCCGAGGGAACATTGATGATAAAAGCGGTGAGCGCGGAGGGAAATGCCTGAAAATGTCGAAATCTTGCCTGTTTCTGTTTGATTGCAGCGAAACGGGCCGGGGGGGGGGGGGGGGGGGGGGGGGGGGGGGGGGGGGGGGGGGGGAGGGGGGGGGGGGGGGGGGGGGGGCGGG
>NZ_JBJNLK010000015.1:0-22080 GCF_052169115.1 Serratia sp. CY33525
CCGGCGTGCGGGCCGCCTGAGCGACGGCCCGCACGCCGGCGGCACTACGGCTTCAACAGCGGTTTCAGGAAGCGTGCGGTGTGCGATTTTTCACACTCGGTCACGGTTTCCGGCGTGCCGGCCACCAGGATCTCGCCGCCGCCACTGCCGCCTTCCGGCCCCAGATCGACGATCCAGTCGGCGGTCTTGATCACGTCCAGGTTATGCTCGATGACCACGATGGTGTTGCCCTGATCGCGCAGCTGATGCAGCACCGCCAACAGCTGCTGGATATCGGCGAAGTGCAGGCCGGTGGTCGGTTCGTCGAGGATATACAGCGTCTGGCCGGTGCCGCGCTTCGACAGCTCGCGCGCCAGCTTGACGCGCTGCGCCTCACCGCCGGAGAGCGTGGTGGCCGACTGGCCGAGGCGGATGTAGGACAGCCCGACATCCATCAGGGTCTGCAGCTTGCGCGCCAGCGCCGGCACCGCGTCGAAGAACTCGCGCGCTTCTTCGATGGTCATCTCCAGCACTTCGTGGATGCTCTTGCCCTTGTACTTCACTTCCAGCGTTTCGCGGTTATAGCGCTTGCCCTTGCACTGATCGCACGGCACGTAGATGTCCGGCAGGAAGTGCATCTCAACCTTGATCACCCCGTCGCCCTGGCAGGCTTCACAGCGCCCGCCCTTGACGTTGAAGCTGAAACGGCCCGGCGTATAACCGCGGCTGCGCGATTCCGGCACGCCGGCGAACAGCTCGCGCACCGGGGTAAAAATGCCGGTATAGGTGGCCGGGTTGGAGCGCGGCGTGCGGCCGATCGGGCTCTGATCGATGTCGATCACCTTGTCGAAATGTTCCAGGCCGGTCACTTCGCGGAATGGCGCCGGTTCGGCGATGGTGGCGCCGTTGAGCTGGCGCTGGGCGATCGGGAACAGCGTATCGTTGATCAGCGTCGATTTGCCGGAGCCGGAAACGCCGGTGATGCAGGTAAACAGACCAACCGGCAGCGTCAGCGTCACGTCCTTCAGGTTGTTGCCGCGCGCGCCGCTCAGCTTCAGCACCTTGGTCGGATCGGCCTGCACGCGCTGCGCCGGAATGGCGATCTCGCGCTTGCCGCTGAGGAACTGGCCGGTCAGCGAGTCCGGCTGCGCCATGATGTCGTCGACGGTGCCTTCCGCCACCACTTGGCCGCCGTGTACGCCGGCGCCGGGGCCGATGTCGATCACGTGGTCGGCGGCGCGGATGGCGTCTTCGTCATGCTCCACCACGATCACCGTGTTGCCGAGGTTGCGCAGGTGGATCAGCGTTTCCAGCAGGCGCTCGTTGTCGCGCTGGTGCAGGCCGATCGACGGCTCATCCAGCACGTACATCACGCCCACCAGGCCGGCGCCGATCTGGCTGGCCAAACGAATACGCTGCGCTTCACCGCCGGAGAGCGTCTCCGCCGAGCGGGACAGCGACAGGTAGTTCAGGCCGACGTTCACCAGGAATTTCAGGCGATCGCCGATCTCTTTCAGCACTTTTTCGGCGATCTTGGCGCGTTGGCCGCTGAGCTTCATGTTCTGGAAGAAGGTCATCGCATGGCCGATGCTCAGATCGGAGATCTCCGGCAACGTGGTGTCTTCGACGAACACGTTGCGCGCTTCTTCGCGCAGGCGAGTGCCGTGGCACGAGGCGCAAGGGCGGTTGCTGATGAACTTCGCCAATTCTTCGCGCACCGCGCTGGATTCGGTCTCTTTATAGCGGCGCTCCATGTTGTGCAGCACGCCTTCGAACGGATGACGGCGCACGGTGGTATCACCGCGATCGTTGATGTATTTGAATTCGATCGACTCTTTGCCGGAGCCGCTCAGCACCGCCTTCTGCACGTCGGCGCTCAGGGTGTTGAACGGTGCTTCGACATCGAACTCATAGTGCTCCGCCAGCGAGCGCAGCATCTGGAAGTAATAGAAGTTGCGGCGATCCCAGCCGCGGATCGCGCCGCCGGCCAGCGACAGCTCGGGGTTTTGCACCACGCGATCCGGATCGAAGAACTGCTGCACGCCCAAGCCGTCGCAGGTTGGGCAGGCGCCGGCCGGGTTGTTGAAGGAAAACAGGCGCGGTTCCAGCTCGCGCATGCTGTAGCCGCAGATCGGGCAGGCGAAGTTGGCGGAGAACAGCAGCTCGTCCGCTTTCTCGTCGTCCATATCCGCCACCACCGCAGTGCCGCCGGACAGCTCCAGCGCGGTTTCGAACGATTCGGCCAGGCGCTGCGCCATGTCCTCGCGCACCTTGAACCGGTCGACCACCACTTCGATGGTGTGTTTCTTCTGCAGCTCCAGCTTCGGCGGATCGGACAGATCGCACACTTCACCGTCGATGCGCGCGCGGATATAGCCCTGGGCGGCCAGGTTTTCCAGCGTTTTGGTGTGCTCGCCCTTGCGGTCTTTCACCACCGGCGCCAGCAGCATCAGGCGTTTGCCTTCCGGCTGGCTCAGCACGTTATCGACCATCTGGCTGACGGTTTGCGCCGCCAGCGGCACATGGTGATCCGGGCAGCGCGGCTCGCCGACGCGGGCGAACAGCAGGCGCAGGTAGTCGTGGATTTCGGTGATGGTGCCGACCGTGGATCGCGGGTTGTGCGAGGTGGATTTCTGCTCGATGGAGATCGCCGGCGACAGGCCCTCGATATGATCGACGTCCGGTTTTTCCATCAGCGACAGGAACTGGCGCGCATAGGCGGAGAGCGATTCGACGTAGCGGCGTTGCCCTTCGGCATACAGCGTATCGAAAGCCAGCGATGACTTGCCGGAACCGGACAGGCCGGTGACGACGATCAGTTTGTCACGCGGGATGATCAGGTTGATGTTTTTCAGATTATGGGTTCGAGCACCACGAACTTCGATATTGTCCATTTACACTTCCCGTCTTGATGATACACCGCGCCTGTCGCGATTTTTGCGGGGGATTTTGTGATGGATCTCGCAAAAAACCGGCACAGCCAGGTCGAAACGCATAATTATGACACAAAAAAACCTGAATGAATATCCAGTATGCGAATGCAACAAGGTCGATCGAAAAGACAATTCTGGAATGCAATTCGCACTTATCAACACGGGTGTGGTTTCGCACTCAGCGTGGTAAACTGACGCGTTTATACTGTGTAGAAATCAATCATCGGGAGAAGTGCTCATGGCCAGCAGAGGCGTAAACAAAGTAATTCTGGTCGGGAATCTGGGTCAGGATCCAGAAGTCCGTTACATGCCGAACGGCGGCGCAGTGGCCAACATTACCCTGGCGACCTCCGAAAGCTGGCGTGACAAGGCGACCGGCGAACAGAAAGAGAAGACCGAGTGGCACCGCGTCGTGCTGTTCGGCAAACTGGCCGAAGTGGCGGGCGAATACCTGCGTAAAGGCTCTCAGGTCTACATCGAAGGCTCCCTGCAGACCCGTAAATGGCAGGATCAGAGCGGCCAGGATCGCTACACCACCGAGATCGTGGTTAACGTCGGCGGCACCATGCAGATGCTGGGCGGCCGTCAGGGCGGCGGCGCACCGGCCGGTCAATCTGCCGGCGGCCAGGGCGGTTGGGGCCAGCCTCAGCAGCCACAGGGCGGCAACCAGTTCAGCGGCGGCCAGCAGCAGTCGCGCCCGGCGCAGAACAGCGCTCCGGCGGCCAGCAGCAACGAACCGCCAATGGATTTCGACGACGATATCCCGTTCTGATATCCGGCCGTTTGCAGCCAAAAAAAAGCCCCTTCACGGGGCTTTTTGCATTTCAGGGATGGTTACGCCGAGAAGCCGCCGTCGATGCTCAGGCTGGTGCCGGTGATATAACCCGCCTGCGGGCCGGCGAGGTAGGCGACGAAGCCGGCGATCTCTTCATCTTTGCCGTAGCGGCCGATCGCCATCAGCTGCTTGAGCTGCTCGGCGAACTCACCGGCGTCCGGGTTCATCTCGGTGTCTACCGGGCCGGGCTGCACGTTATTGACGGTGATGCCGCGCGGGCCGAGATCGCGCGCCATGCCTTTGGTCAGGCCGACCAGCGCCGATTTGCTCATCGCATACACCGCCGCGCCGCCGAACGGCACGCGCTCGGCGTTGGTGCTGCCGATGTGAATGATGCGGCCGCCGTCGTTCATGTGGCGCGCCGCTTCCTGGCTGGCGACGAACACGCTGCGCACGTTGACCGCCAGCATGCGATCCAGATCGTCCAGCGCCAGCTCCTCGGTGCTGCCCAGCGTAAACACCCCGGCATTGTTCACCAGAATATCCAAGTTGCCGAACTGGCTGACCGCCTGGCGCACCGCCTGCTGCAGCGCCGCCGCATCGGCGCTGTCGGCCTTGATGGCGAGGGCTTTGCCGCCGGCGGCGGTAACGGCGCTTGCCACCGCTTCGGCGCGATCGGCCGAGGCGGCGTAGGTAAAGGCGACCGCGGCCCCTTCGCTCGCCAACCGTTTCACGATGGCGGCGCCGATGCCGCGTGAGCCGCCCTGGACGAACGCGACTTTGCCATGCAGAGGTTGTGCTGTGGTCATGTTATTTCTCCAAAGTGGGTGAGGGTAAGGCGTTATTCCCAGTATCGGTGAAATGTCTGGCGGCCACTGTTCACAAAGAGCTTTGCCTGCCCACAACGAGAAAAGCCCCTTGCGGGGCTTCTTTCTTCCGTCGGTTGGCTGTTCGACGATCAGTTGAAGATTTCTGCGGTGCCGTACAGTTTGTTCTGGCCGCCGGCGGCGACGATGCGGTATGAGCTGGCGCCCGACGCAGCGGCTTTGCTGGCCAGTTCGCTTTCCAGCGCGCTCAGGTTGCTGGCGCCGCTAACGGAGACTACGCCGATTTTCTGGGCGTCTGCAGCGGGTTGGCTGGACGGCAGGTCAGCGGCGAAGGTAGCGAAAGAAGCGGTAGCCAGCAGCGCAGCGGTAGCAAAAATTTTGACGTTTTTCATGATGTATTCCTCAGCGTGTTGATTGGATGAGAGCCCGTTGTCTCTCGATGTATTAAATAGTAGTGCGGCAGGCAGGAATAAAAAATCGGAGAGTTTTGAGTATCTCTGTCAAATAAACTGATTGTTTTTTCATCCGCTGGCGCGCGGTAAAAATCGCCACTACCCTTTACAGACGATCCTTAACCGGAGAAGCGTAATGACGGTAAACGCATTTATCGGCAGCTGGGCGCTGGTGTCCTCGGCATTTGAGAACCAGGACGGCGAGCTGAATTACCCGCTGGGCGAGCAGGTGCTGGGGCGTATCCACTATGAGGCCAACGGCACGATGGCGGCGCAGCTGTACAGCGCCGTGCGGCCGCGTTTCGCCGCCGACGATTTGGCGCAGGGATCCGAGCGGGAGATCCGCGCCGCCTTCATCAATATGATTTGCTACTTCGGCCGCTATCAGGTGGAGGAAAGCGAGCAGCGGGTGGTGCATCAGGTCGAAGGCTGCTCGTTCCCCAACTGGGTAGGCAGCCGTCAGGTGCGTTTTTACGCTTTCAGCGGCGATCGGCTGACGTTGCGCACGGTGCCCTTGCAGCTCGGCAACGGCGTGCAGGTGGGCGAACTGGTGTGGCAGCGGACAGGAGCTTCTTTATGATCATTGTTCATCATCTCAATCATTCGCGCTCGCAGCGCATTCTGTGGTTTCTGGAAGAGCTGGGCGTGCCCTATCAGGTGCAACGCTACGAACGCGATCCGCAGACCATGCTGGCGCCGGCGGCGCTGAAAAAGATCCACCCGCTGGGCAAATCACCGGTGATCGTCGACGGCGATCTGACGCTGGCGGAATCCGGCGCCATCATCGAATACCTGCAGGAAGCCTATGACGCGCAAGGGATGTTCATGCCGACCGACTTCCACGCGCGCCAGCAATACCGCTACTGGCTGCACTACGCCGAAGGATCGCTGATGCCGCTGTTGGTGATGAAACTGGTGTTCAGCCGCCTCGGCCAGCCGCCGATCCCCTGGCTGCTGCGGCCGGTGGCCGGCGCGATCGGCAAGGGCGTGCAGCGCGAATATCTCGACAAGCAGATCGCGCCGCACTGCGAGTATCTCGAGCAGCACCTGAACAAGGGCAGCTGGTTCGTCGGCAACGACTTCAGCGCGGCGGACATACAGATGAGCTTCCCGCTGGAGGCGATGGCGGCGCGCGGCGCGTTGGATGATTGCCCGAAACTGCGCGGCTTTCTGCAGCGCATTCACGCCCGGCCCGCCTACCAGCGGGCGTTGGAGCAGGGCGGCCCTTACGACCTGCTGAGTTAACCGGATGGGCTATACTCGATGGGGTCATTCTTCATCGGAGGTAGCCCATGGCTACGCAAATCTTCGTTAACCTGCCCGTACGCGATCTGCCCGCCTCGATGGCGTTTTTCACCCGCCTGGGTTTCACTTTCAACCCGCAATTTACCGATGACACCGCCGCGTGCATGGTGGTCAGCGACACGATTTACGTGATGCTGCTGACCCATGACAAATTCAGGGGGTTTACCCCGAACCCGATCGGCGACGCCAAACAGGCCACCGAAGTGCTGGTGTGCCTGTCGCAGCCCAGCCGGGCGGCGGTGGACGAACTGGTGCGCAAGGCGGTCGCCGGCGGCGGCAACACCTACCACCCGCCGCGGGACTACGGCGTGATGTACGGCCACGGTTTTCAGGATCTGGACGGCCATATCTGGGAGTTGATGTATATGGATCCCGCGGCGGTGCAGGCGCAATAACCCCGCCGTGACGGAATTCGCCGGGGCGCTCGTCGCCCCGGTTTTATCGTGCAGGCGCCATTTCCGCCGCTTTCTGCATAAATTGCCGCGATCTTTAGTTGATTAGACGCTAGGGAAGGCAGGATAATCGTTTGCCTTGAATAAACCACCATAAATCACCCGTACCGCGCGCTGCGAGTTAAACGTTTGCCTTGGTGCGCATCGCCGTTGGCGCTGCGACGGAAGGGCATGGATGCGGAACGTGACGTAAACGATTACGTGACGATCGGGCGCGGGCGAGATTACAGGCCTGCTGCGACGGGCCGATTCATGAAACACAGGGGAAGTAACCTATGTCGAACTCTCAAGCGAACCACGCCGCAAAACCAACCGGCGGGCTTGATGGCTATTTTAAAATTTCCGCGCGCGGCAGCAGCGTGCGCCAGGAGGTGGTGGCGGGGCTGACCACCTTCCTGGCGATGGTGTACTCGGTGATCGTGGTGCCGAGCATGCTGGGCAAAGCGGGCTTCCCGCCGGCGGCGGTGTTTGTCTCCACCTGCCTGGTGGCCGGTCTGGGCTCGCTGCTGATGGGGCTGTGGGCTAACCTGCCGATGGCGATCGGCTGTGCGATCTCGTTGACCGCCTTCACCGCCTTCAGCCTGGTGCTGGGCCAGCACATTAGCATTCCGGTGGCGCTGGGCGCGGTGTTCCTGATGGGCGTACTGTTTACCGTCATCTCGGTCACCGGTATCCGCGCCTGGATCCTGCGCAACCTGCCGATGGGCGTGGCGCACGGCACCGGCATCGGTATCGGTCTGTTCCTGCTGCTGATCGCCGCCAACGGCGTCGGCCTGGTGGTGAAGAATCCGCTGGATGGCCTGCCGGTGGCGCTCGGTGCGTTCACCTCCTTCCCGGTGGTAATGACGCTGGTCGGCCTGGCGGTGATCTTCGGCCTGGAAAAACTGCGCGTGCCCGGCGGCATTTTGCTGGTGATCATCGCCATTTCCATCATCGGCCTGATCTTCGACCCGGCGGTGAAATACCAGGGGCTGTTCGCCATGCCGAGCCTGGCGGACGCGGACGGCAAATCGTTGATCTTCAGCCTGGATATCATGGGCGCGTTGCAGCCGGTGGTGTTGCCGAGCGTGCTGGCGCTGGTGATGACCGCAGTGTTCGACGCCACCGGCACCATCCGCGCGGTGGCCGGGCAGGCCAACCTGCTGGATAAAGACGGGCAGATCATCAACGGCGGCAAGGCGCTGACCTCGGATTCCCTGAGCAGCATCTTCTCCGGCCTGGTGGGCGCCGCGCCCGCCGCGGTCTACATCGAATCCGCCGCCGGCACCGCCGCGGGCGGCAAGACCGGCCTGACCGCCACCGTGGTCGGCATCCTGTTCCTGCTGATCCTGTTCCTGTCGCCGCTGGCCTATCTGGTGCCGGTCTATGCCACCGCACCGGCGCTGATGTACGTCGGCCTGCTGATGCTGAGCAACGTCACCAAGCTGGACTTCAACGACTTCGTCGACGCGATGGCCGGCCTGCTGTGCGCGGTGTTCATCGTGCTGACCTGCAATATCGTTACCGGCATCATGCTGGGCTTCAGCTCGCTGGTCATCGGCCGCATCTTCTCCGGCGAATGGCGCAAGCTGAACATCGGCACCGTGCTGATCGCCGTGGCGCTGGTGGCGTTCTACGCCGGCGGCTGGGCGATTTAAGCCCTCGGGTTTCCCTCGCCCGGCGGGCGGGGGAAGCTGTCACGGCAATTCCCTTCTTAAGATAAGTCTTCTTCTGCTCTGCACCGCGTTTTGAAAGGCACAACAAGCTTTAACGGCTGTAAAAAAAGTGATCTACTATCGGGACCAACGCAGGCCCTGAGCCGATGTCGTCTGAATCGTAGAGTCTAAGGAAAGCATGGAAATCTTTTTTACAATCCTCATTTTGATCCTGGTGGTCTCCCTGTCCGGGGTGGTGACGCGCATGTTGCCGTTCCAGGTGCCGCTGCCGCTGATGCAAATCGCCATCGGGGCCCTGTTGGCCTGGCCGCATTTCGGGCTGCACGTCGACTTTGATCCCGAACTGTTCCTGGTGCTGTTCATCCCGCCGCTGCTGTTCGCCGACGGCTGGAAAACGCCGACGCGCGAATTCCTGCACCACGGGCGTGAAATTCTCGGCCTGGCGCTGGTGCTGGTGCTGATCACCGTGGTCGGTGTCGGTTATCTGATCTACGCCATGGTGCCGGGCATTCCGCTGGTGGCGGCCTTCGCGCTGGCGGCGGTGCTGTCGCCGACCGATGCCGTGGCGCTGTCCGGCATCGTCGGCAAAGGGCGCATTCCCAAGCCGATCATGGGCGTGCTCGAAGGCGAGGCGCTGATGAACGACGCCTCCGGCCTGGTGTCGCTCAAGTTCGCCATCGCGGTGGCGATGGGCACCATGGTGTTCACCGTGGGCGGCGCAACCCTCGAGTTTCTCAAAGTGGCGATCGGCGGCCTGCTGGCCGGCGTGGCGGTCACCTGGACCTACAGTAAATCGCTGCGGGTGATGAGCCGCTGGAGCGGCGACGATCCGGCGACCCAGATCGTGTTCCTGCTGCTGCTGCCGTTCGCTTCTTATCTGATCGCCGAACATATCGGCGTTTCCGGCATCCTGGCGGCGGTAGCGGCGGGGATGACCATCAGCCAGTCCGGCGTGATCCGCAACGCGCCGCTGGCGATGCGCCTGCGCGCCAACAGCGTATGGGCGATGCTGGAATTCGTATTCAACGGCATGGTATTCATCATGTTGGGCCTGCAGCTGCCGGGCATTCTTGAGACCTCCATCCTGCAGGCGGAGCTGGATCCGACCATCCAGACCTGGTACCTGTTCGCCGACGTGGCCACCATCTACGCCGCGCTGCTGGTGCTGCGTTTCACCTGGCTGTGGGTAATGAAGAAGGCCAGCAACCGCTTTATGAAAAAGCGCCCGCTGCAGTTCGGCGATTACAGCACGCGTGAGCTGTGGGTGGCGTCGTTCGCCGGGGTGCGCGGGGCGATTACCCTGGCCGGTGTGCTGTCGATACCGCTGTTGCTGAGCGACGGCACCGCCTTCCCGGCACGCTATCAGCTGGTGTTTATCGCCGCCGGGGTGATCCTGCTGTCGTTGATCGTCGGCGTGCTGGCATTGCCGCTGCTGCTGCGCGGCGTGCAGGTGGCCGACAAGAGCGCCAGCAAGCAGGAAGAACGCATGGCGATCGCCATGGCGGCCGAAGTGGCGATCGAGAGCGTGAATAAAATGGAAGAGCGCCTGGTTGCCGATACCGAAGAGAACCTCGATCCGCAGGTGTTGAAAGAGGTCAGCTCGCGGGTGACGGGCATGCTGCGGCGGCGTATCGCCTCGAAAGACGACATCGAGAATGCGCTGGCGATGGAAAACCTCGAGCGGCGTTTCCGCCTGACGGCGCTGCGCGCCGAGCGCGGCGAGCTGTACCATCTGCGCGCCACGCAGAAAATCAGCAACGAGACGCTGCAAAAACTGCTGCACGATCTCGACTTGCTCGAAGCGCTGCTGATCGAGCGCGAAGGCTAAACATCAGACGAGGAATTAACGTTATTTCTGTCCCGAAGGGCCGCCTGTGCGGCCCTTGTTTTTTGGCTACTTGAGCGGCGGCCAGTAGTCGCGGCAGCAGGCGATCCAGGCCTGCGCGCTGTGCGACAGGTAGCTGCCCTGGCGCCAGATCAGCCCGATTTTCCACTCCATGCGTGGCTCCAGCGGCAGCCAGACCAGGTTTTCCTTGTCCAGCCAGCGGCAGACCGGCTCCGGCAGCATGGCGATGCCCACGCCGGCCTGCACCATCGAGGCGAGGAAGTCCCATTGGCCGCTGCGCACCGCGATTTGCGGTTCAAAACCGGCCTGGCGAAACGCCTTCATCAGCATCTTGTACAGCGCAAAGTCTTCGTTATAAATCAGGATCGGGCTGTCGGCCAATTCGGCGATATTGATGCGGGTGCGGTTGAGCCACTGCGGCGTGCGCGGCGCCACCACGCACATCGGGTGGCCCAGCAGCGGCAGAAAGGTCAGCGGCTGTTCCGAATCGAAGGGCAGCACCGTCATCGCCAGATCCAGTTCGCCGGACATCACCGCCTGTTCGACCGACAGCCCGCCCAGCTCGGAAATTTTCAATTCGATGCCGGGATAGGTCTGGCGAAAGCGGCGGATCAGATCGGCGATCTGCCTGCCCACCATCGGCGGAATGCCCAGCCGCAGCACGCCTTTTTTCACCGAGCTGATGTCTTCCAGCTCCGCCTCCAACTGGCGGAATTCGTCGAGGATCGTCAGGCCGCGCTGATACACCGCCTGGCCGCTGTCGGTCAGGCGCAGCTTGCGGCCTTCGCGGATCAGCAGCGTGCATTCCAGCTCCTCTTCCAGATGCCGCAGCATCTTGCTGATGGTGGGCTGGGTGACGAACAGTTTTTCTGCGGCGCGGGTGAAGCTTTGCTGGCGCACCACTTCAACGAAGTAGCGCAGGGTGCGGACATCCACGTTAGGGGCCTCCTTGAGGGCGCTACCGGCGGGAAACTATTCCCGGCCGGCATGATGTCGATAATTTTAATTCATTTCAGGCGTGGTTTCCCGGCTGCGTATACTGTAGGCCGTCAATTTATTGTTTGAGGTCATCTTTCATGTCTCTGGCGTTACGCCGCGTTGCCCCCTCCCTGCTGACCCGTTTGCAGGTGCCGATTCAGGTGGCGTTCTATGCGGCGCTGTTCCTGATCGCCGATCGCCTGGTGCAACAATTCCACCTGCCGCTCCCCGCCAATATCGTCGGCATGCTGATGCTGCTGGCGCTGATCCTGCTGCGCATTCTGCCGCTGAGCTGGGTCAAGGCCGGTTCCCGCTGGCTGCTGGCGGAAATGCTGCTGTTCTTCGTGCCGGCGGTGGTGGCGGTGGTCAACTATGCTCAGCTGCTGATGGTCGAGGGCTGGAAGATCTTTCTGGTGATCGCGGTCAGCACCATGCTGACGCTGGGCGCTACCGGGCTGGTGGTGGACAGGGTGTATCGGCTGGAGATTTGGCTACAGCGGCGGAAGCAGCGTCATGAATGATTTTATCCTCAGCCTGGCCTGCTTTCTGGCGACGCTGGCGCTTTACTTCGCCAACAAGAAACTGTACCGCCGCCGCCGCACGTTACTGCTGATGCCGCTGGTGCTGACGCCGATGATCCTGGTGCTGCTGCTGGTGGTCACCCACATCTCCTATCAGGACTATATCGGCGAAACCCACTGGCTGCTGTGGCTGCTGGGGCCGGCGACCATCGCCTTCGCGGTGCCGGTGTACGAGAACCTGCATATCATCCGCCGCCACTGGCTGTCGCTGGCCGCCGGCGTAACGACGGCGGTGCTGGTGGCGGTGTATAGCTCGGTGTGGCTGGCGCGCCTGCTGACGCTGCCGGAAGAGGTGCAGCGCAGCCTGGCGGTGCGTTCGATCACCACGCCGTTCGCGCTGGAGGCCGCCAAACAGATGGGCGGGCAGCCGGATCTGGTGGCGCTGTTCGTGGTGATCACCGGGGTGTTCGGCATGGCGGTGGGCGACATTCTGTTTCTGCGGCTGGCGGTGCGCAGCCGCCTGGCGAAGGGAGCCGGGTTTGGCGCCTCGTCGCACGGTGCCGGCACCGCCCGCGCTTATGAACTGGGGCCGCAGGAGGGCGTGGTGTCGAGCCTGGTGATGATGTTGGCCGGCATTATCACGGTGGTGGCCGCGCCGCTGATCGGCCGGCTGATGTGGTAAGACCTCTCGGGGCGGGCTCTGCCGCCCCGTTTTACGTTGTCTGGCATTGGGAACGATGCCGTTGATTGACGCCCGAAAAAACGAAGAAATTTTTCAGCATAATTTTTCCCATCGTTATAACAAAAAACGATAGATGCGCCGCGAGCAAAATTGCCGTTCATTTTAAATGCCAATGAATTAATTAAATAATAAATTATTATCATAAAAACAATAAAGTATAACTTATTGATATGGAGAGGCTCTTATCGTAAGCATTGCTGCACATTAACTGCGGTGAATAATACAAAAGAATATGAGTTCCTCTCTAATTATCTCAGATTAATACAAGCGGAATACGCTCGTCATCCCTGAGTAATATCGGGGAAATAAAATAGTCATTTATTCCCTTTCGCACATTTAGCCAAAAAAAATATCCTCTCCTATACTTCACAGCTCAACAAATTGAGGCACAGGGGGAACCTCTGGATTAACCATTTCATCCTTTCTTAGTTGGGGGGAGACCCAACTTTTCTACGGTTTTTTTATTCTGACCTGAACTGTCGGACGGCCAGGCTTTGCCTAAATCCGGACGGTCCCTTTCATTAACGTAATGAAAACGTGCTAGAGAATATTATGAACAAACAAACTGATGTGAAGAGTGGGGAACTCCGTACGGGTGCTCAGGCCGCGGCGGAGAAAGTCGAACTGCATGAAATGACTATCGCCCAGCGTGAACTCTGGCTGGGGGAAAATATTTCCAAAGAGTTGTCGTTCAATATCTGGGGCTATGGGCAGGTTGACGGGCCTCTCGACGTTAAGCTGCTGCGGCAAGCCATCGATGCTATCGTCGAAGAAACGCCGGCTCTGCAAGCGCATTTTGTGGAAAAAGACGGTGAGCTTTATCAATACCGCGCGCCACGCACACATGAGCCGCTGTTCACACTCGATCTCAGTAAGGAACCCGATCCCCTGCAGGCGGCCAGACGCTGGATGGTGGCGGATGCGGCGCTGCCGCGCCGCGCCACGGGAGAGGAACCTTTTAGTTTTTATGTGATTACGCTCGCTCCGCAGCGCTATGTCCTCTATCGGCGTTTCCACCATATGATCACCGACGGCCGCAGTGCCGAGGAAGTGATGCGGCGCATCGCGGCTTACTATAACGCGCTGGCGTCCGGCGGCGTCATCCCTGAATTCGCCAACTGCAATTTCTCTCTGCTTTATGAAAACGACATCAAATACCGCGACTCCTCACGCTTTTCTTCCGATCAGGCTTTTTGGCGGGAATATACTGCCGCTGCGCCGCAGAGTTTGTCGCGTAGAGCCATATTGACCCCGGACGCCGCGATGAACCGCAACACGCAGCTGCTGGAAAAAGAGGCATTGGATCAGCTGCAGCAACAAGCTGACAATATCGGCGTACACCGCGCACATATATTGGCCGCCACCGTAGCATTATGTTTCTACAGCCTGACCGGCAGTGAATATCTTAATTTCAGCATGCCGGTGACCGGAACGAGAGAGCGAAACAGTATTGGTATGACCTCTAACGTTGTCCCTTTGATTATCAAGGTTGAACCCCAGCTGAGTCTGGCCGAATTTATCCAAAAGGTCGCGGCCGAAATAGCAAAAGTGGTTCGTCATCAATTATATCGTGGGGAGGACATTCGGCGTGACAATGGCGCGACGGATTCCGCCTGGTTTGGCCCTTCAATTAACATTGTTTCTTTCGACCACGGCGATCCTTTCTGGGGATGCCGCACCCGTTGGTATTATGGCGGGAATATTCCGTCCGGCGATCTACAGATTATGCTGTATGAAGACCAGCAGGCGAATGAGCTGGACGTCACTTTTTCTGACGCCGATTATGCAAATTCATTAGGCGATCTGGATGTTTTGCAGCGCCGTTTCCAGTTTATTTTACGGGCGCTGAACGCATCAACGGCGGGGACGATCGAGGCGTTGGATCGGCAAGTGGCGGCGCTGGCGGATGCCGAGGCCGGCGGCAGCTTTTACACCAACCGTCGGCAACCGCCTGCCGGCGGCATCATTCGTTGGGATCGCCCGGCTGAGGCGCTGCAGCGCCTGGTGAGCTCGCTGAGCCATGGCGCGGGATGCGCGGCGAAGATGCTGCTGGCGGAGCGCGTGTTGGGCGTGACGGCGCTGCAGGCGGTGAGCGATGAGCGGCAGGCCGAACCCGGTACCCTGCTGCACGTCGAGGCCGACGGCTGGGTAATTGCCGCGAACCCCGGCGTGGTGCGCGTTGGGCCGTTCTTGCGCGCCGACGGCTCGGCTCAGCCAGGCGATGCGCTGGCGCAGGCCTGCGGCCTGTCTGTCGGCTCGGTCTTGCCGACGATTAACGCTGCCGAAGCCTCGCTGTTAGGCGCGGCGTATGGCGCCAGCGCCGATAGCGCCGCTTTTTGGCAACCGCGCCTGACGCGTTATTATCCGGCGCCGTTCCCGCCGGGGCCTGGCCGCCAGGCGGATCTTCCCGCACGCTGGCAGGCGACGGCCTGGCAGCGCCTGGAAAAAATTGCCGGCGAGCAGGTGCTGGCGGCAGCAACCCTTTATCTGGCGCGCATGTGCAATGAAACCGATTTTCAGCTGGGGTGGATCACCCCGGACGATCGGAATTGGGGGCGTTGGGCTCACCTGAGCGCGCGCGTGCTGCCGCTGCAGGTCTCTGTTGATCACACCGGCAATTTCCAGCAGGCGTTGGCCGCGCTGGAACAGGAATATAGCCAGCTGCGCGCTCATGCCGATTATCATCCCGCGTTGCTGACGCGCGATGCGGACCTGCGAGCGTCTCAGACTTGGCCGACGGCGGTATCGATCGTCAGCCGGCGCTCGGCGCAGGGGTTGCAGCCTGAAGACGAGGGGGTTGCCGCCATCATGGCTTCCGGCTCGCGCGCGGTATTGCAAATCTGCAAGGCTGACGGCGCTTTCCGTTGGGTCTACGACGCCGCCTCCGTGGCTGACGAGCAGATGTTGCGGGCGACGCAACATCTGCTGATGCTGCTCAACGACGCGGTGAGGGCGGGTTCTCATCGTCGCACCGTCGGCGAACTCAGTCTGGTTTCCGAGGAAGAACGCGCGCAGTTGCTGCAGGGCCTCAACCACACCGTCGCTTCACATTCGCCGACGGCCTGTCTGCACCGGTTGTTCGAAGCACAGGTCAAACGGACGCCGGAGGCGATCGCGGTGACGTATGGCGATGACAGCCTGACCTACGCGGAATTGAATACCCAGTCGAACCGTTGGGCCCATCGGCTGGTACAGCTTGGCGTGCAGCCGGACAGCCTGGTGGCGCTGTGTGCCGGGCGCGGGCTGCCGATGCTGGTCGGGCTGCTGGGGATCCTCAAAGCCGGCGGTGCCTATGTGCCGCTGGATCCCGCCTATAGCGGCGAGCGGCTACAGTACATCCTGGCGGACTCAGCGCCGGTGCTGCTGTTGGCGGATGAGCTCGGCCGACAAGCGCTGGGTGACTGCGAGGTGCCGGTGCTGGCGCTGGAACAGCCACTGACGGGAGAAAGCGACGATCTGCAGGACGTCGGGGTGCGCCCGGCGCACCTGGCATATGTGATTTATACCTCCGGCTCGACCGGCAAACCCAAAGGGGTGATGGTGGAGCACCGGCAGGTCGCGCGGTTGTTCAGCGCGACGAACGCCTGGTTCAACTTCAGCGCCGCTGACAGGTGGTGCCTGTTCCACTCATTCGCCTTCGACTTCTCGGTCTGGGAGGTCTGGGGCGCCTGGCTGTATGGCGGCCAGCTGTTCATCGTACCGCAGGCGATCGCCCGCTCGGCGCCGGATTTTTATCATTTCGTCTGCCGCAGCGGCATCACGGTATTGAACCAGACGCCGAGCGCCTTCAAAGCCTTTATCCAGGCTCAGGCGCACAGCGAAGCGCGCCAGCAGCTACGCGAGATCGTGTTCGGTGGCGAAATGCTGAAGCCTTGCGATCTTGCGCCGTGGTTTGCTCGTCCAGAGAACCGGCAGACACGGTTGATCAACATGTACGGTATCACCGAGACCACGGTGCATGTGACTTATCGGCCGCTGTCGGCGCAGGATACGGCGATCACCACCAGTCCGATCGGCAGCCGCATCCCGGATTTGCGCTTGTATCTGCTGGGCGCCGACGGCGAACCGGTGCCAATGGGGGCGATCGGCGAACTGTACGTCGGCGGCGAAGGGGTGGCGCGGGGTTACCTGAACCGGCCCGAATTGACGGCGGAACGTTTTCTCGATGATCCTTTCAACCGGGCGCCGGGTGCGCGCATGTATCGTACCGGCGATCTGGCGCGCTATCTGCCGGGTGGCGATATCGAATACCTGGGGCGCAATGACCAGCAGGTAAAAATCCGCGGTTTCCGTATCGAATGCGGCGAGGTGGAGGCTCAGCTGAGTACCGATCCGCGCGTGCGCAGCGTAGCCGTGGACGCGATTGACGATGGCGACGGGGGCAAGCGACTGGTGGCGTGGGTGGTTCCGGCACCGGAAGCCGAACGCGCTACGCTGGCGACCGGGCTGCGTCAGCATCTGCAGGCGCGGCTGCCGGATTATATGGTGCCGGTGGCTTACGTTTGGCTGGAGGCGTTGCCGCTGACCGGCAACGGCAAATTGGACAAGCGGGCTCTGCCGGTGCCGCAGGTCGACGCCTATGTGCGTGAAGCCTATGCGCCGCCGCAGGGCGAGGCAGAAAACCTGCTGGCGGCAATCTGGCGCGAGCTGCTGGGCGTAGAGCGCGTCGGTCGCTATGACCACTTTTTCGAACTGGGCGGGCATTCGCTGATGGCGGTGCGCCTGGCTAACCGCGTGCAACAGGCCGGATGGCAGTTACCGTTGCAGGCGCTGTTCGCCAGCCCGGTACTGCACGTGCTGGCGCAGGCGCTGGAAGTTGCGCCGGCTCAGGAACCGCTGCCGATACTGCCGGTGGCGCGCGACGGCGATTTGCCCCTGTCGTTCGCCCAGCAACGCCTGTGGTTCCTGACCCAGTTGGAGGGGATGAGCGAAACCTACCATATCCCCCTGGCGCTGCGGCTGCACGGCCGGTTGGACCGGCAGGCGCTGCAACATAGTCTGGATGCGCTCTATGCGCGTCACGAATCGCTGCGTAGCCGGTTCATCACCCGGGAAGATCGGCCACAGGTGCAGATTTTGCCGGCAAACGGGCTGCCGCTTGCGTTCCACGATCTGCGACGTCACCCCGCGCAAGCCGACACGCTGTGCCGTCAGGCGGCCACTCAACCGTTTGATTTGACGCAGGGGCCGCTGGTGCGCGCCGCGCTGATCCGCCTGGCGGATGAGGAGCACCTGTTCCTGCTCACCTGTCATCACATCGTCTCCGACGGTTGGTCGACCGGCATTCTGCTGCGTGAACTGGGGGCGTTGTACGGCGCTTTGCGTCGCGGCGATGCCGATCCGCTGCCGCCGCTGACGCTGCAATACCCGGATTATGCCGCCTGGCAGCGTCGCTATCTGACGCAGGAGCGGTTGGCGGCGCAGGCGCAATACTGGCGCGAAACGCTGATCGGTGCGCCGGCGCTGCTGACGCTGCCGACTGACCGGCCGCGTCCGACGGTGCAGTCTTTCAGCGGCGGGGAGGTGCCGATCGCGATCGACGCCGAGCTGACGCAGGCGCTGCGGCAGTTCAGCCGGCAGCATGGCGGCACGCTGTTCATGACGGTGCTGGCGGCCTGGAGCCTGGTGCTGGCGCGCATGGCCGGGCAGCAGGAGCTGGTGATCGGCACGCCGGAGGCCAACCGTGGCCGGCTGGAAACCGAATCGTTGGTCGGCTTCTTCGTCAGCACGCTGGCGCTGCGTATCGATCTTCGCGACGATCCGGATCTGCCGACGCTGATCGCGCGGATCCGCCACACGGTGCTGACGGCGCAGGAAAATCGCGATCTGCCGTTCGAGCAGGTGGTGGAGCTGGTCAATCCGCCGCGCCACCTGGGCTATACCCCGCTGTTCCAGGTGATGTTGGCCTGGCAGGACGGCTCGGTGCGCGATATTCCGCTGCCTGGGCTGCAGGCCGAGCTGGCCGGGCTGGAATACAGCGCGGCGAAGTTTGATCTGACGCTCGATCTGGCCGATACCGGCGAAGGCATCAGCGGTACGCTGAACTTCGCCACGGCATTGTTCGATCGCGCCACCGCCGAACGCTACGGCGTTTACCTGGTACAGGCGCTGCGGGCGATGACGCTGAATAGCCCACGGTCAGTATCCCATATCGATTTGTTGCCGCTCGCCGAACGGGAGCATCTGCTGCATGGCTGGAACCGCACCGAGCGTGACTACCCGCTGGATCAGACGCTGGCGGCGCTATTCGAGCAGCAGGTGCGCCGCACGCCGCACGCCACCGCGCTGGTGAGCGGCACGGAAAGCCTGAGCTACGCCCAGCTGAACGCCCGCGCCAACCGGCTGGCGCACGCGCTGATAGCGCGCGGCGTCGGCCCGGACAGCCGGGTGGCGGTGTGCGCCGAACGCGGCCTGAACATGGTGACGGCGCTGTTCGGTATCCTCAAGGCCGGCGGCGCCTATGTGCCGCTCGATCCGGCCTATCCGGGCGAACGCCTGCAGTACATCCTGCAGGATGCCGACCCGGTGCTGCTGCTGGCGGACGCCGCCGGCCGGGCGGCGCTGGGCGAGCCTGCGACGCCGCAGCTGGCGCTGGAGGCGGCGTTGCCGGAGACGCTGAGCGCCGAGAACCCGGCACCGCGCGCGCAGGCGTCGCACCTGGCGTACGTGATTTACACCTCGGGCTCGACCGGTAAACCGAAGGGCGCGATGAACGAACACCGTGGGGTGGTCAACCGGCTGGTGTGGATGCAGGAGGCCTACGGCCTGACGGCGGCGGACACGGTGCTGCAAAAAACGCCGTTCGGCTTCGACGTCTCGGTGTGGGAATTCTTCTGGCCGCTGATGGTCGGCGCGCGTCTGGTGATGGCGAAGCCGGAAGGGCACAAGGATCCGGATTACCTGAGCCGCGCCATCGAACAGTATGGCGTCACCACGCTGCACTTCGTGCCGTCGATGCTGCAAAGCTTCCTGGCGGACGGGCAGGCGGCGACGCGCTGCGGGCAGGTGGTGCGGGTGATGTGCAGCGGGGAAGCGCTGCCGGCGGCGCTGGTGGCGGAGTTTTACCGCCGGCTGCCGCAGACGGAGTTGCATAACCTGTATGGGCCGACGGAGGCGGCGGTGGACGTCACCGCCTGGCACTGTTCGCGGGAGGCGGAGCGGGTGTCGGTGCCGATCGGGCGGCCGATCGCCAACACGCGTATCTACCTGCTGGACGAGCGCGGGCAGCCGGTGCCGCTGGGGGCGGTGGGCGAGCTGTATATCGGCGGGGTGCAGGTGGCGCGGGGCTACCTGAACCGGCCTGAACTGACGGCGGAGCGCTTCCTTGCCGATCCGTTCGCGCCGGGCGGGCGGATGTACCGCACCGGCGACGTGGCGCGTTATCTGGCGAACGGCGACATCGAGTACCTGGGGCGCAACGATCAGCAGGTAAAAATCCGCGGCTTCCGCATCGAATGCGGGGAGATAGAGGCGGTGCTGGCGACGCACCCGGCGGTGCGCGAAGCGGTGGTGGATGCACGGGCGGTGGGCGACGACAAACGGCTGGTGGCGTGGGTGGTGCCGGCCGCGGACGTGGCGGAAGAAACGCTGGCGGGCGCGCTGCGGCAGCATGTGAGCGCGGCGCTGCCGGACTATATGGTGCCGTCGGCCTGGGTGGTGGTGGCGGCGTTGCCGCTGTCGCCGAATGGCAAACTGGATCGTCGGGCATTGCCGGAGCCGCAGGGGGCGCAGAGCCAGGCGGCGTACGAAGCGCCGCAGGGTGAACACGAAACGCTGCTGGCGGCGATCTGGCGCGAGCTGCTGAACGTGGAGCGGGTCGGGCGCCACGATAACTTCTTCGAACTGGGGGGCCACTCGCTGCTGGCGGTGAAGTTGATGGCTCAGCTGCGGCGCGCCGGTTGGGGAGCGAACGTGCAGACGCTGTTCTCAACGCCGACGCTGTCGGCGCTGGCGCAGGCGATGAGCGCGCAAGGTGAGGTCGACATACCGGAAAACCGGATTTTACCGGGCGGGGCCTCCATTACGCCGGAGATGTTGCCGCTGGCGACGCTGAGCCAGCCGGAGATCGACACGGTGGTGGCGCAGGTGCCGGGCGGCGTGGCCAACGTACAGGACATCTACGCCTTGTCGCCGCTGCAGGAGGGGATTTTGTTCCACCATCTGCTGGCGGAACGGGGCGACCCGTACCAGCTGTCCGCGGTGCTGCGTTTCGACAGCCGTGCGCGCCTGGACGCCTGGCTGGCGGCGATGCAGCAGGTGATCGATCGCCATGACATTCTGCGCACCGCGTTCATCACGCAGGGCATGTCCTCGCCGGTGCAGGTGGTGTGGCGCAAGGCTGAGCTGGCGCTGAGCGAGCGGCGTTTCGATCCGGCTGACGGCCCGATTTGGCGACAGCTGGCGGCCAGCTTTGATCCGTTGCAGCAGCGGCAGGATCTGACCCGCGCGCCGCTGCTCAACTTTACCGTCACGCCGGAGGAGGACGGCAGCTGGTGCGCCTTGCAGCAGTGGCATCATCTGATTGGCGATCACTCCACGCTGGCCTTCATGGAGCAAGAGATCGGCGAGATCCTCGCCGGCCGTGGGGCACAGTTGGGCGTCGCCCAGCCGTTCCGCAATGCGGTGGCGCAGGCGCGCCTGGCTCTCAGCGAGGCGGAGCACGAAAGCTTCTTCCGCGACATGCTGGCGGATATCCGCGAGCCGGTGCTGCCGTTCGGCCTGAGCGACGTGCACGGCGAAGGGCGGCAAATCGCCTGCCGCTACCAGGCGCTCTCTTCGGCGCTGAACCTGCGGTTGCGGCGACAGGCGCGGCGGCTGGGCGTCAGCCTGGCCAGCCTGTGTCACCTGGCCTGGGCGCAGGTGCTGGCGAGCGTCAGCGGGCGAGACGCGGTCGTGTTCGGCACCGTATTGCTGGGGCGTCTGCAGGGCGGAGAAGGCGCGGAACGGGCATTGGGGTTGTTTATCAACACGTTGCCGCTGCGTCTGGACATCGATCGGCGAGGCGTGGAGACGGCGGCAAGAGAGGCGCACGTGCGGCTGAGCGGGCTGCTGGCGCATGAACATGCGCCGCTGGCATTGGCGCAGCGCTGCAGCGGCGTCAGCCCTGGGGCGCCGCTGTTCAGCGCCTTGCTCAACTATCGCCACAACAACGGCGAAGCAGTGGCGTTGCCGGAAGGCGTCAGCTTGCTGAGCGCCGAAGAGCGCACCAACTATCCGTTCGTGTTATCGGTGGAGGACGGCGGCGATTCGCTGGGCCTGACGGCGCAGGTGACCGAGACGGTCGATGCTCAGCGGGTGTGTGACTATATGGTGCAGGCGCTGAGCTCACTGGCGCAAGCGCTGGAGCAGGCGCCGGAGACGCCGGTGTGTTCACTGGCGGTGGTGCCGGAGGCGGAACGCGAACTGCTGCTGCATGGCTGGAACCGCACCGAGCGTGACTATCCGCTGGATCAGACGCTGGCGGCGCTGTTCGAGCAGCAGGTGCGCCGCACGCCGGACGCCACCGCGCTGGTGAGCGGCACGGAAAGCCTGAGCTACGCCCAGCTGAACGCCCGCGCCAACCGGCTGGCGCACGCGCTGATAGCGCGCGGCGTCGGCCCGGACAGCCGGGTGGCG
>NZ_JBJNLK010000016.1:0-89444 GCF_052169115.1 Serratia sp. CY33525
TACAAGTACGTGGGGCTGAACGGCGCCATCGTGGGCATGACCACCTTCGGTGAGTCGGCGCCGGCGGAGCAGCTGTTCGCCGAGTTCGGCTTCACCGTGGACAACGTGGTGGCCAAGGCGCAGGCGCTGCTGAAGTAAGCGGCCTGGTGCCAGCCGATAAGAAAGCCGGTCATCGTGACCGGCTTTTTTTATGGGCGGAACCCGCGGTTACGACGCGGCGTTGGCGCTTTCGACGCTGCGCAACCGGTCGTAAGCCGCCGCCAGCAACAGCACCAGCAGCGTAGGCTGCAGCCAGACCAGACCCTGTTCGGCCAGCGGCAGCTTATCGAACCAGGCGGGCAGCAGGCCGCTGAAGCTGGAGGCCTTCAGGCCGTCGGCGAGGCCAAACACCAGGCTGGTGGCGATCACCGGCGCGAAGACGCGCTTGGCGCTGCGCCAGTGGTTCTGACTGAAGCTGAGCAACACCAGCGCGATGCAGGGCGGATAGATCGCCGTCAGCACCGGCAGCGAGACGCGGATCAGATTGGCCAGCCCCATGTTGGAGACCAGCATGGCGAAGAGGGCGAGGATGACCACCAGCGCGCGGTAAGAGAGCGGCAGGTAGCGGGAGAAGAAGTCCGCGCAGGCGCAGGTCATGCCGACCGCCGTCACCAGGCAGGCGATGAACATCAGCACCGCCATAAAGATGCTGCCCAGATCGCCGAAGGTGTGCTGCACATAGGCGTGCAGGATCGCCGCGCCATCCTGAGCGCCACTCTCGACCAGGCCGCCGCTGCCGGCGCCGAGCTTGAACATGCAGATATAGACCAGCGTCAGGCCGACGCCGGCGATCAGGCTGGCCCACAGGGTGTAGCGCAGCAGCAGGCCGCTGTCGCTGACGCCGCGCGAGCGGGCGGCGGTGACGATAATCGAGCCGAACATCAGCGCCGACAGCGTGTCCATGGTTTGATACCCCTGCACGAAGCCGGTGGAAAACGCCGATGCCTGATAGCTGCCGACGGCGGAGATCGGCGCACCGGCGGGCCAAACCAGGGCGGCGATGCCGAGCGCGGCCAGCGCCAGAATTTTTAGCGGCGCCAGAATATGGCCGACGTTATCGAGCAAGCGGCCGGGATACAGCGAGACGATCATCGCCAGGGTAAAGAACAGCAGGCTGTAGATGAACTGCGGCAGGGCGCCGTCGCCGGTGAAGGGTGCGATGCCGAGGGCGAAAGAGACATTGGCGGTTCGCGGCGTGGCGAACAGCGGGCCGAGCGCCAGATAGCAGACGGTCGCCAACAGCAGGCCGGCGGTGCGGCCGATGGGGCCGGTCAGCAGGCTGATGCTGCCGCCGACGCGCGCCAGCGCGATCACGGCGATCACCGGCAGGGCGACGGCGGTCACCATAAACCCGAGGGCGGCCGGCCACAGATGTTCGCCGGACTGCAGCCCCACCAGCGGCGGGAAAATGATGTTGCCGGCGCCGACAAACAGGGCGAAGGTCATAAAGCCCAGGGCGATAATGTCTTTCGGGGATAAATTCTTGGTCATAACGGTATGGCACTGCCTGTATTCATGAAATAAACGGCCTGGCTGCGGATGGAGAACCGCAGAAGGGCAGGCGCAGGGGGCCGCGAGCGCCCGCAAAATTTTCGTCCGGCAGGATATAATAATTCGGCGACAAAAACCTGATTAATCCAGCGCTGTTTATCCTGGCGTGAACCGGCCGCACAGAGGGATCATGGCGGCCGGCCCGGCAGGGCTTTAGCTCGCGCGCGCCACCATGTCTATCGACAGCGGGATTTCGATATGCGGTTTGAAAGAGTCATAGGCGAAAGAGACATGGCCGTCTTCGACCGGTTTGCGGGTGAAAAAGATCAGCATATCGCGGGTCGAATGCCGGCGTTTGTCCTGAAGTTTCCAAGATCGCCATCGTACAGCGAATTCGCCTGCTGCGGCGCTCTCGCTTGGCCGAATAGTCTGCAACAGAAAGTGCCGCAAAGCCCGCGCTGCCGGGCTTTTTTGTTGGCTAAAAAATGCCCAATCTCACAAAACCGAAAGATAACAAAGCAACGCCGTTGCCTCGTTGCAGTTATTAACTATATGTTAATTTTTGGTTTGTTAAATGTGATCAGGGGATGGATGATGATGAAAAAAATCAGCGCGACCGTAGCTGCAATCACCTTACTGGGCTCCGTTACCGCCTATGCGGCCTTCCCGGCGGGCTACCCCGCCGACTATCAGAAATGGGTCGACGGCGCGAAGAAAGAAGGCAAGGTGGTGATTTACTCGACCACCGACACCAAGGCGGCGGCGCCGCTGATCCAGGGGTTCGAAACGTTGTATCCGGGCATCAAGGTGGAATACAACGACATGAACAGCACCGAACTCTATAACCGCTTCATCAGCGAGCAGGCGGCCGGCGGCACCAGCGGCGACGTGGTGTGGAGCTCGTCGATGGATACCATTTTGAAACTGGCGGGCGATTACGCACAGGAATACACCTCCCCCGAGCAGGCCCAGCTGCCGAAATGGGCGGTATGGCAAGATAAGGTGTATGGCACCACCTATGAGCCGGTGGTGTTTATCTATAACAAACGCCTGATCCCGCAAGGTGATGTGCCGGATTCGCACGCGGCGCTGGCTAAACTGATCGCCGGCCAGACGGACAAATTCAAGAAGAAAGTCACTACGTACGACATCGAAAAATCCGGCGTCGGCTTCATGCTGTCGGTGCAGGACTTCAAGGCCGATCCTAACTACTTCAAAACGCTGGCCGACGTGGCCAAGGGCGGGCTGGCGGTACAATCCTCCACCGGCACCATGATGGAGCGCGTCTCCTCCGGTGAAAACCTGATCGGCTTCAATATCCTCGGTTCGTACGCCGAGGCCCGCGCCAAAAGCGACCCGTCGCTCGGCATCGTCTATCCGAAAGACTATACCCTGGTGCTGTCGCGCGTGAGCTTCATCAGCAAAGAGGCCGGCAACCCTAACGCCGCCAAGCTGTGGTTCGACTACGTGCTGTCGGAGAAAGGGCAAAGTATTCTCGCCAATCAGGCGGATATCCCCTCGATCCGCAACGACATCGAAGGCAAGAACGACATCGACGGCATGACCAAGCTGTTGGGTAACGCGCTCAAGCCGATCCCGGTCGACGACAGCCTGCTGGAATATCTGCAGCCGGCCAAACGCCTCGACTACATCAAACAGTGGCGCGCCGCCGCGGCGAAATAACAGGGACTGCATTCGGACGCGCGCCTGCCTTAGAGGCGCGCGCCCTTTGGTCGTCGTTTACAACCATAGGGAGCATTTATGCAAGCATGGCGCAGAAAGTGGCAGAGCCTGCCGCGCGGCCTGGTGGTGTTGATAACCGCGCTGGTTATCTATGTCCCCCTGTCGTTTATCATCATTCAAAGCTTCCTCTCGGCACCGTTTTTCTCTCCCTCCAAGGTCTTCAGCCTGGAGGCCTTCGAGTTCATATTTACCGATCCTGATTTCTACAAGGCGCTGAAAAGCGGCTTTATTTTGGCATTCGGCCTGGTGATCATCGCCATCCCCCTCGGCGGCATTTTGGCTTTCCTGATGGTGCGCACCGATCTGCCGGGGCGGCGGATCATCGAACCGCTGATTCTGGTGCCGATCTTCGTGTCGCCGATGGTGCTGGGTTTCGGTTACGTGGTGGCGGCGGGGCCGGTGGGCTTCTTCTCGCTGTGGGCGCAGGCGCTGCTGGGCTTCGTGCCGTGGAACATCTATTCGATGGCCAGCATCGTGGTGATAGCCGGATTGACGCACGTCCCCCACGCGTATCTGTACATCTCCTCGGCGCTGCGCAGCGTGGGCTCCGACGTTGAAGAGGCGGCGCGCACCGCCGGCGCCACGCCGCTGCAGGTGATGACCGCCGTCAGCCTGCCGATGGTGCGGCCGTCTATCCTGTACGCCGGGGTGCTGCTGTTCTTCCTCGGGCTGGAAGTGTTCGGCCTGATGCTGGTGCTGGGGGATCCGGAGGGCAACCTGGTGCTGGCGACCTACCTGTACCAGTTGACCAACAAGCTGGGCACGCCGTCTTACCATCTGATGGCGGCGGTGGCGGTGGTGCTGATCTGCATCACCATTCCGCTGGTGATGCTGCAGCGCCGGCTGATGCGCACCGCCAACCGCTTCGTTACCGTCAAGGGCAAAGCCTCGCAGGCCCGCGCGCTGCCGCTGGGCAAATGGCGCTGGGTGGCCGGCGCGGTGGTGGTGTTCTGGCTGACCGTGACCATCGGCGTGCCGCTGATCGGCGTGGTGCTGCGCGCCTTTATCTCCAACTGGGGCGTGGGCGTGTCTGTTTGGGACGAGCTGTCGATCAACACCTTCCGCACCATCTGGGCGCAGCCCAACCTGCTGCGCGCCATCGTCAACTCAATGGCGATTGGGGTGATTGGCGGGGCGCTGGCGGTGGCGTGCTACCTGTTCATCGGCATCGCCATGCACCGCAAGCCGGATGGCGCCACGCGCTTCCTCGACTACAGCGTGCTGGTGCCGCGCGCTGTGCCGGGGCTGCTGGCCGGTCTGGCGTTCCTGTGGGTGTTTCTGTTCCTGCCGATGTGGCTGGACAAATCGCTCAAGGAGGGCTGGCTGTCGGCGCTGCCGATGGCTGAGTGGCTGCGTGCTAACTGGATTGTCTGGCTGCGTTCGCTGCGCAGCACCATCTTCAGCGTCTGGCTGGCGTACACCGTGGTGTGGATGGCTTACGGCCTGCGGCTGATCTCTTCCACGCTGCTGCAGGTGGGGCCGGAACTGGAGGAGGCGGCGCGCAGCGCCGGCGCCAGCCGTGGCCAGATCACCCGCCACGTCACCATTCCGCTGTCGCGCTACGGCCTGATTGGCTCCTGGTTGCTGATGTTCCTGATTTTTGAACGCGAATACTCCACCGGGGTGTATCTGCTGTCTCCGGGCACGGAAACCATCGGCTCGATGCTGGTTTCCCTGTGGGCCGCGGGCGCTATCGATATCGTCGCCGCGCTGTCGTTCATCAATATCCTGCTGGTGGTGCTGGGGCTGGGGATTGCCTTGCGCTTTGGAGTGAAATTACATGATTGAACTTTCGGTAGAGAATCTGCATTTGACCTATGGCGACAACCCGGTGTTGAAAGGGGTGTCGATGGATCTGAAACGGGGCGAAGTGGTCTCGCTGCTGGGCCCGTCGGGCAGCGGCAAAACCACGCTGCTGCGGGCGGTGGCCGGGCTGGAGAAACCGAGCCAGGGGCGGATCGTCATCGGCAACAGCGCGGTGTACAACGGCAGCGCGCGCAGCGAAATTCCCGCCGAAGAGCGCAACCTGGGGCTGGTGTTTCAGTCCTACGCGCTGTGGCCGCATAAAACGGTGTTTGAGAACGTCGCTTACCCGCTGAAGCTGCGTAAGATCGCCTCGGCGGAAATCACCCAGCGGGTGCAGGCGGTGCTGGATCAGCTCGGGTTGGGGCATCTGGCCAAGCGCCATCCGCACCAGCTATCCGGCGGCCAGCAGCAGCGCGTGGCGATTGGGCGTGCGCTGGTCTACAATCCGCCGGTGATCCTGCTGGACGAGCCGCTGTCCAACCTTGACGCCAAGCTGCGCGAAGAGGCGCGGGTATTCCTGCGCGAATTGATCATCAAGCTTGGCCTGTCGGCGCTGATGGTGACTCACGATCAGAACGAGGCGATGGCCATCTCCGATCGCATCCTGCTGCTCAATAACGGTAAAATCGAGCAGCAGGGCACGCCGCAGGAGATGTACGGTTCGCCCACCACGCTGTTCACCGCCGAGTTCATGGGCAGCAACAACCGCTTGCCGGGCAAGGTTGTCGCGCTGGAAGGCGACCGGGCGCGCATCGAAGGCAAGGATTGGGCGCTGTGGGGCATAGCGGGCGCAGGCGTGCAGGTCGGCCAGGAGGGCTCGGCGGTGATCCGCGTGGAGCGCGTGCGGTTGGGCGAAGATCCGCAGGGCAACCAGCTTGAGCTGCCGCTGCTGACCAGCATGTATCTCGGCGATCGCTGGGAATACCTGTTCCGCACCGTGGCCGAGGATTTCGTGGTGCGCGCCTATGGCCACGAAGCGCGCGATCGGGCGCTGTGCCGGCTCTCCCTGCCGGCCGAGCATCTGTGGATATTCCCGAAAGCCTAATCAGGACGCCCGCAGACGCGGGCGTTCCGTTTACAGATCCAGCACCAGCCGGCTGCCTTTGGCGCGCGAGCAGCAGATCAACAGGGTTTGCTGCGCCGCGCGCTCTTCGTCGCTGAGATACTGATCGCGGTGATCGGCTTCCCCCTCGACGATGCGGGTTTCGCAGGTGCCGCAAATGCCTTCGCGGCACAGGCACTCGACCCTGGCCGCCTTGCTGTTTTCCAGCGCTTGCAGGATGGTCATGTCTTCCGCCACTTCAAGCTCAATGCCCGAGCGGGCCAGCACCAGCGTAAAGGCGCCGCCCGCCGTGTCTTCGGCGGCGAAGGCTTCGCTGTGCAAGCGAGCGGCGTCGATGCCCAGCTCGGCGGCGGTCCGGTAAACCGCTTCGTTCAGCGCCGCCGGGCCGCAGACGTAGATATGGGCGCCGGGCTCCACGTCGGCCAGCGTGCGCGCCAGATCCAACCGGCCGTTAAGACTGGAGACATGGCAACTGACGTTGTCGGTGAACGGCGCTTGCGTCAGCTGCTGCTGGAAGGCGTTGTGTTCCTCGCTGTGGAAGCAGTAGTGCAGATGATAGCGTTGCCCGCTGCGCTGCAGCTCGTGCAGATGGGCCATAAACGGCGTGATGCCGATGCCGCCGGCGATCAGCACGTGATGCTGCGCCTCGGGCGCCAGCGCGAACAGGTTATTGGGGGTGCTGATGGTCAGCGTATCGCCGATCGCCAGCCGATCGTGCATGAAGTCGGAACCGCCTTTGGAAGGGGACTCACGGCGCACGGCGATCTGGTAACGGTCGAGCTCGAACGGTGAGCTCAGCAGCGAATAGGCATTGCTGTAACGCTGCTCGCCGTCCTGCATTTGCACGATGATGTGGCTGCCGCCGCGGAAGGCGGGCAGCGGCCGGCCTTGCGGATCCGCCAGGGTAAAGCGCTTGACCTGCGCGGTGACGGGTTCGATGTCGACGACGCGAACATCAAGCATCTGATAGCTGGTCATTTATTGGCTCCAAAGCGCGGGCGTCCCCGCGCATGAAAAAGTTATACCGCCTGGCACAGGTATTTGAGCTCCAGATAGTCTTCGATGCCGTATTCGGAGCCTTCACGCCCCAGGCCCGACTGCTTCACCCCGCCGAACGGCGCCACCTCGTTGGAGATAAGGCCGGTATTGATGCCGACCATGCCGTACTCCAGCCGCTCCGAAACGCGCCAGATGCGCGCCGCATCGCGGGTGTAGAAGTAGGCGGCCAAGCCGTAGATGGTGTCGTTGGCCTGGCGGATCGCCTCGGCTTCGTCATCGAACACCACCAGCGGCGCGACCGGGCCGAAGATCTCTTCTTCCAGCAGCAGCGAGCCGGGCTGCACGTCGCCCAGCACCGTCGGCGTGAAGAAATTGCCGCCCAGCGCGTGCGGCGTGGCGCCGGTCAGCACCCGAGCGCCTTTGCTCAGCGCATCATCGAGCAGCTCCAGCACCTTGTCGCGCGCCTTGCGGTTGATCAGCGGGCCGATCTGTACGCCAGGTTCGAAGCCGTTGCCGACCTGCAGTGCCGCCACCCGGGCGACAAACTTCTCGGCGAACTGTGGGTAAACGCCGCGCTGCACGTAGAACCGATTGACGCAAACGCAGGTCTGCCCGGCGTTGCGGTATTTGGCGATCAGCGCGCCTTCCACCGCGGCATCGATGTCCGCATCGTCAAACACGATGAACGGCGCGTTGCCGCCCAGCTCCAGCGACACTTTCTTGATGGTGTCCGCGCTCTGGCGCATCAGCAGCCTGCCCACCGGCGTGGAGCCGGTAAAGCTCAGTTTGCGCACCTGCGGGTGGCGGGTCAGCTCGGCGCCGATCGCCTGCGAGTTGCCGGTCACCACGTTGAACACCCCGGCGGGAATGCCGGCGCGCTCGGCCAGCTCGGCCATCGCCAGCGCTGAGTAAGGGGTTTCGTTAGCGGGTTTGACCACCAGCGTGCAGCCGGCCGCCAGCGCCGGCGCGGCCTTGCGGGTGATCATCGCCGCCGGGAAGTTCCAGGGGGTGATCGCCGCGCACACGCCAATGCCCTGCTTCAGCACCATCAGGCGTTTATCGCCGCTCGGCGAGGGAATGATGTCGCCATTGGTGCGTTTGGCCTGTTCGGCGAACCATTCGATAAAGGAGGCGGCGTAGCGGATCTCGCCCAGCGATTCCGCCAGCGGCTTACCTTGCTCCAGCGTCATCAGGCTGGCCAGATCCTGCTGGTGTTCCAGCATCAGTTCGAACCAGCGGCGCAGCAGCTGCGCGCGCTGTTGTGCCGGCAGCGTGCGCCAGCCTTCCAGCGCCTGCTGGGCGGCGTCGATCGCCCGTTGGGTTTCGGCCGTCGCTATGTTGGGCACGCTGCCGATGCGTTGGCCGGTGGCGGGATCGCTCACCGGCAGGGTTTCCTGGTTGTCGGCATCGCGCCATTGGCCGTTGATGTAGGCCTGTTGGCGGAATAGCGCCCGATCGGAAATATTCACGAGAACCTCACAAGTCAGGGGAGGGGGCCCGTGGGCCCCGTCGCATCAGGGTTGATAAACCTGCGCCAGCAGGTTGTGGAAGTGGGCGATGCCGTGCTCGCTGACGCCGCTGCCGGCGCCGTCGGCCATGATGCGCCCCTGGCCGCGATAGCCGCGCGATTTGAGGCCTTTTTGCACGCTCTCCACCAGCCGCAAATCTTCCGGGCGGAACACATCGCGGTACCAGTCGATCAGTTTGAGCTGCTCGTCGCTCAAATCGGCGTTGGTGAAGTAAATGTCGTAGTGCTGCAGGGTGGTTTCCGCATCGACCGGGAACTCATAGATCACCGTCATCATGCCTTCCAGCGGCGGCATGTTGAACATGGTGCACGGCCACAGCCAGATGCCGTGGAAGCTGGCTTCTTTACCCTCTTCAAACTTGAACGACTGCTCGGAAGGGCGGGCGTAGCCGAACTGCAGCGTCCAGTTGCCGTGCAGGGTGTGCCAGTAGCGGTCGACCTGCACCGAGTCGGCGAAGCCGGGGTGTGCCGGGCCGCAGTGGTAGCACTCGAGGTAGTTGTCGACGATGTTCTTCCAGTTGGCCGGAGTGCGGGTGACGAAGCGCGCCGCCAGCTTGAGATCGTCTACCTGCGGGCAGGCCTCGCGCACTTTGGCGCCGAGGCCCGGCAGCTGGTCTTCCACCGTGCCGGCCTGCGAGTCCAGATTGACGTAAATAAACCCGGCGTACTCTTCGACCCGCACCGGCATCAGGTGCGAGTTTTCCTTATCGAAGTTCTGCACGTTTTCGCAGTTGCGCGCGTGCGCCAGTTCGCCGTCCAGCTTGAACGCCCAGGCGTGATAAGGGCAGGTGATGACGTTTTTCGCCCGGCCGTCGCCCGCCAGCAGCTGGTGGCCGCGGTGCGGGCAGACGTTGTAAAAGGCGCGCAGCACGTTATCGCGGCCGCGCACCACCAGAATGTTTTCACCGATGATCTCGCGGGTGATGTAGTCGTTCGGTTCGGCGAGCTCGCTGCGGTGCGCCACGCAGATCCAGCTGGTGGCGAACACCTGCTCTTTTTCGTGCTCGAACGCCGCCTGGTGGGTATAGAACCGGGCCGGAATGGTGTAAGCCTCGCGGGCGTCGGCGCAGAAATCTTTCGGTAAGGTAAATTCAGGGATCAGAGTGCTCATAAGTTAACCTTCCTCTTTTCTTATTGTCATTTCGCCATAGGGCGCGGTTGATACGACGATGGAGCGGAGAGTTCGGCGGCCGGCGGCGCTTCGGGCAGCGCCGGCGCGCTGCTTTCGATCAGGTGCGCCGGGATGGCCGCGTAGTCCTGTTTCAGCCAGCGGGTGAAGCCGTAGGTTTTCACCAGCAGCACCAGCAGGAACGGCAGCGCGGTCAGGATCACCGTGGTTTTCATGGTGTCCAGCGAGGCGCCGGTGAACAGGATCGACAGCGGGATCAGGGTGATCACCACGCACCAGAACAGGCGCAGCATCGGGCTGGGATCTTGCCCCTCCTGCAGGTTGCGGGTGCTGGTGGCGGCCATGGTGTAGGCCACCGCGTCCATGTGCGAGGCCAGGAAAATGATCATGATGAACAGATAGGCGGCCAGGAACAGCTTACCGAGCGGCAGCGCCGTCAGCAGCATTTGCACGGCGGTTTCGCCGCCCTGGGTGCTGAGGATCTCCGGCACGTTGAGCTGCCCGCTGATGAACTGGTGCATGGCGTAGCTTTCCAGCGAACCGAAGAAGAACCAGCAGCCGAGGGTGCTGCCGAGCAGCAGCGCCCAGATCACCTCTTTGATCTTGCGGCCGCGCGAGACGCGGGTGACGAACATTGCCACGCCCGGGGTGTAAGAGATCCACCACAGCCAGTAGAACACCGTCCAGCTGCGGCTGAAGCTGCCGTCGCCCATCGGATCGGTGAACAGGCTCATCTGCAGGAAGTTTTGCGCCGTCAGGCCGATGGCGTTGATGGTGTTGTTGATGGTGAACTCGGTGGGGCCGACCAGCAGCACCAGCCCGGCGAAGGCGAATGCGCCCCAGCCGACCATTTTGCTGAGGCGCTGCATGCCGCCGTCGATGCCGATGTAGGAGCTGAGGCAGAAGATCACCGCCGCCAGCAGGATCACCGTCGCCTGCACCGCGAAATTGTCGGGGATGCCGGTCAGCGCCGTCAGCCCGCGGGTAAAGGTGGAGGCGGTGAGCACCAGCGAAATGGTGAGGGCGCCGACGGTGGCGACCAGGAAAATCAGATCCACCATCCGCCCGATCGGGCCGTTGGCGCGCACGCCGGTGATGGCGGAAATGATCCCCGACAGGCTGAGCCCTTTGTTCTTACGCACGTGGAAGTGGTAGGCCATGATCAGCGAGGCGAGGGCATAGGTCGCCCAGGCGCTCAGGCCCCAGTGGAAGAAGGAGTAGCTGATGCTGTATTCCAGCGCCTTCGGGGTGCGCGGCGCGATGTTCAGCCCCGGCGTCTGGTAGTAATACGCCCATTCCATCACCCCCCAATACAGGGTGGACGAGCCCAGGCCGGCGCAGATGAACATGAACAGCCAGGCCAGCGTGGAGTATTGCGGTTTGCCTTCGCCGAGGCGGATGTTGCCGTATTTGCTCAACGCCAGATACAGCACCACCAGCAGGGCGATCAGCACCAGGATTTGAATGGTTGAACCGAACAGCCGGGTGACGCCGTTGAAAATGGTGTTGGCGATAAGCGCGGATTGAGCCGGAAAGAGCATCAGGCAAATGGCGATCAGCGCAATACTGCACAGGCTGATAGCGATGAGCGTGACATCCTTTTTAGGGTTGCTCTGCATGGGAGTGAACTCCTGTTATCGGTGGTGGGCCGGTGCGCGAAGCGTAGGGTGCGCCCGGGCCTTATTGGTTTGAACCCTTTGTTTTGTTACACCGCGAGGAGTAAACGCCCCGGCAGAACGCCGCCGAGAATATTTACTCTTCATTAACATTTTCGAGTGTGCACAAATTACAGGAGGGCCACAATTGGGGCATCTGTAAAAGGATAAAACACAGTATGTAAACAATTTGTTGTGATCTTGGCCGGGGTATTGGCGTGCTTTCTGCGGTGGTTTTCAGCGGATTTGCGGCGGCGATCGAAGCGGAAAAACGGACGTGGCAAAGCAGGGCGCGAAAGGGCGCCCTGCGCAGGAAAACCGGCGATGCTTAGCGTTGCAGCAGGGCGGCGATCGCCTGGCCAACTTGCTGGGTGGAGGCATCGCCGCGCATGTCAGGCGTGCGCGGCCCGTCGGCGATGATGCGCTCGATCGCCTGCAGGATGCCGTCGTGCGCCTGGCGGTAACGGGCATCGCCGTCGCCGAGGAAGTCCAGCATCATCGCGCCGCTCCAGATCATGGCGATCGGGTTGGCGATGTTCTTGCCGAAAATGTCCGGCGCCGAGCCGTGCACCGGTTCGAACAGCGACGGGAAGTTGCGCTCCGGATTCAGGTTGGCCGACGGCGCAATGCCGATGGTGCCGGTGCAGGCCGGGCCGAGATCCGACAGAATATCGCCGAACAGGTTGGAGGCCACCACCACGTCGAAGCGTTCGGGGTTCAGCACGAAGCGCGCGCACAGAATATCGATGTGCTGTTTGTCCCAGGCGATGTCGGGGTACTGGCGCGCCATTTCCGCCACGCGCTCGTCCCAGTACGGCATGCTGATGGCCATGCCGTTGGACTTGGTGGCGGCGGTCAGGCGTTTGCGCGGGCGCTGCTGCGCCAGCTCAAAGGCGTACTTCAGGATGCGGTCCACGCCCTGGCGGGTGAAGACTGATTCCTGGATCACCATTTCGCGCTCGGTGCCTTCGAACATCCGCCCGCCGAGCGAGGAGTATTCCCCTTCGGTATTTTCGCGCACCACGTAGAAATCGATGTCGCCCGGCTGCTTGTTCGCCAGCGGGCAGGGCACGCCGGGAAACAGCCGCACCGGGCGCAGGTTGACGTACTGCTCGAAGTCGCGGCGGAATTTCAGCAGCGAACCCCACAGCGAAATGTGATCGGGCACCGTATCCGGCCAGCCGACGGCGCCGAAATAGATGGCGTCGAAGCCCTTGAGCTGCTCAAACCAATCGTCCGGCATCATCTGGCCGTGGTGCTGGTAGTAGTCGCAGCTGGCCCACTCGAAGGTGGCGAACTCCAGCGACAGATCCCAGCGCGCCGCCGCCGCCTGCAATACCCGTATGCCTTCCGGCAACACTTCCCGCCCGATACCGTCCCCGGGGATAGCGGCAATCTTGTAAGTTTTGCTCATACAGAGGTCTCATTTGTAGGTAGGGGAGATTGACAACACTCTTATCCTATAATTGACTAACTGTTAATCAATCTCGAAAACGGTGAAACATAAAACACGAATCATGAACAATATGCCGATCCTGAGTGACCTGCGGGTGTTCGTGCTGGTGGCACGCCGCGCCGGGTTTGCCGCCGCCGCCGAAGAACTGGGCGTGTCGCCGGCCTTTATCAGCAAACGCATCGCGTTGCTGGAGAAGGCGCTGGACGTGTCGCTGCTGCACCGCACCACGCGGCGGGTGGCGATCACCGAGGACGGCGAGCGCATCTACGAATGGGCGCAGCGCATTCTCAACGATGTCGATCAGATGATGGATGAACTGTCCGAGGTGCGTCAGGCGCCGCAGGGCATGCTGCGCGTGGTCAGCAGCTTCGGCTTCGGCCGACGCTTCGTGGCCCCGGCGCTGTCGGCGCTGGCGCGGGAGTATCCGCAGCTGGAGCTGCGGCTCGACGTGTCCGATCGGTTGGTGGATCTGGTCAGCGAAGGGTTCGATCTGGATATCCGCATCGGCGACGATATCGCCCCCAATTTGATCGCGCGCAAGCTGGCGGACAACCAGCGCATCCTGTGCGCTTCGCCGGCGTATCTGCAGCGCCACGGCGTGCCGAAAAGCGTGGCGGAGCTGGCGGGCCGCACCTGCCTGGTGATCAAGGAGCGCGATCACCCGTTCGGGCTGTGGCGGCTGCAGGGGCCGGGCGGCGAAGAGACGGTGAAGGTGACGGGGGCGCTGGCGTCGAACCACGGCGAAATCGTGCATCAGTGGTGCCTGGACGGGCAGGGCGTCGCGCTGCGTTCCGCCTGGGACGTGAAAGAGAACATCGACAGCGGCCGGTTGGTGCACATCCTGCCGGAGTATTATCAGCCGGCCAACATCTGGGCGGTGTACGTTTCCCGGCTGGCAACGTCGGCGAAAGTGCGGGTGACGGTCGAATTTTTGCGCGACTATTTTCGCGAGCACTACGGCGAAACGGGGCCGGCGAGTGAAAATCCGCCGCGGCCTTGAGGCCAAAAATGTGCGCCAGATCATCTTATGCTCGTAAAACTCCCCTCCGTTACTTGTGGAACTGTTGCACCTGTTCCTTTTGCCAAAACTTTGGTTTATGCTCAGCTGAAGCGTTTCAGTTGAAGCACTCTTCGACAGAAATGCCGATGTGACGGCGGCGAAAAGCCGCTGAAGCGCGGGAATAATGCAAACGCGGCGATTCACAGCGGGCGGTGCGATCCACTACTCTATGCGGGTTAGTGAGACAACCAGTCAGCGCCGGCCCGGCGCCGGTGAGTCAGCCCGGCGGGACGGCCCTTTTTCAGGAGCAGCATGACCATCCGCATAGCGATAAACGGCTTTGGCCGCATCGGCCGCAGCGTATTGCGCGCACTGTACGAATCGGGACGACGGGCGGAAATTTCCGTGGTGGCGATCAACGAGCTGGCGAACGCCGAGGGCATGGCCCATCTGCTGAAGTACGATTCCAGCCACGGCCGCTTCGCGTGGGATGTGCGGCAAGAGTGCGACACGCTGAGCGTCGGGGACGACGCGATTCGCCTGTTGCATCAGCCGGCGGTGGAGCAGTTGCCCTGGGGTGAGCTGGGCGTCGACGTGGTGCTGGACTGCAGCGGCGTGTACGGCAGCCGGGCGGATGGCGAAGCCCATCTGGCGGCGGGGGCGAAGAAAGTGCTGTTCGCCCATCCGGGCGGCAACGATCTGGACGCCACCATCGTGTTCGGCGTCAACCATCAGACGCTGTTGGCGGAACATCGCATCGTGTCCAACGCCTCGTGCACCACCAACTGCATTATTCCGGTGATCAAGCTGCTGGACGACGCCTACAGCATCGAATCCGGCACCGTGACCACCATTCACTCGGCGATGAACGATCAGCCGGTGATCGACGCGTATCACGCGGATTTGCGGCGCACCCGCGCGGCGAGCCAGTCGATCATTCCGGTCGACACCAAGCTGGCCGCGGGCATCACCCGTATCTTCCCGCAGTTTTGCGATCGCTTCGAGGCGATCTCGGTGCGCGTGCCGACCATCAACGTGACGGCTATCGATCTCAGCGTCAGCGTGAGCGCCGCGGTGAAGGTGGCGGAGGTCAACCAGCTGTTGCAAAAGGCCGCACGGGAATCATTTCGTGGTATAGTTGACTACACGGAATTACCATTGGTCTCGATCGATTTTAACCATGACCCGCACAGCGCTATCGTCGACGGTACGCAGACCCGGGTCAGCGGGCAGCACCTGATAAAGACCTTGGTCTGGTGCGACAATGAATGGGGCTTTGCCAATCGGATGTTGGATACAACACGGGCAATGGCCGCCAGCGGTTTCTAGTACGGCGGCGCCGGCGTGATTGGCGCGCTGCTCAGGCAATTTTATAGAGATTCAATAAAGAGGGTTCACCATGTCTGTAATTAAGATGACCGATCTGGATCTGGCGGGTAAACGCGTACTGATCCGCTCCGATCTGAACGTGCCGGTAAAAGACGGTAAAGTGACTTCCGACGCGCGTATCCGCGCTTCCCTGCCGACTATCGAAGCTGCGCTGAAGCAAGGCGCCCGCGTGATGGTAACCTCCCACCTGGGTCGTCCTACCGAAGGCGAGTACAACGAAGAATTCTCCCTGCTGCCTGTTGTTAACTACCTGAAAGAACACCTGAAATCCCCAGTGCGTCTGGCGAAGGATTATCTGGATGGCGTCGACGTCGCCGAAGGCGAACTGGTGGTGCTGGAAAACGTCCGTTTCAACAAGGGCGAGAAGAAAGACGACGAAACCCTGTCCAAGAAATACGCGGCGCTGTGCGACGTGTACGTGATGGACGCGTTCGGCACCGCGCACCGCGCGCAGGCTTCCACCCACGGCGTGGGCAAGTTCGCGCCTGTCGCCTGTGCCGGCCCGCTGCTGTCCGCCGAGCTGGAAGCGCTGGGCAAGGCCCTGGGCAACCCGGCCCGTCCGATGGTCGCCATCGTGGGCGGTTCTAAAGTCTCCACCAAACTGACCGTGCTGGATTCCCTGTCCAAAATCGCCGATCAGCTGATCGTCGGCGGCGGCATCGCCAACACCTTCGTGGCGGCGCAGGGCAACAACGTGGGCCAGTCCCTGTACGAACCTGACCTGATCCCGAACGCGCAGAAACTGCTGGAAACCTGCGACATCCCGGTTCCGACCGACGTGCGCGTCGCGACCGAGTTCTCCGAAACCGCGACCGCGACCGTGAAGCAGGCCAACGAGATCCAGGACAACGAGCAAATTCTGGATATGGGCGACGTCTCTGCCGAGCGTCTGGCCGTTATCCTGAAGAACGCCAAGACCATTCTGTGGAATGGCCCGGTTGGCGTATTCGAGTTCCCTAACTTCCGTAAGGGCACCGAAATTGTCGCCCGCGCGATCGCCGATAGCGACGCTTTCTCTATCGCTGGCGGCGGCGACACTCTGGCAGCCATCGATCTGTTCGGTATCGCTGACAAAATTTCCTACATCTCCACCGGCGGTGGCGCATTCCTGGAATTCGTTGAAGGGAAACCGCTGCCTGCAGTCGTGATGCTGGAAGAGCGCGCTAAGCAGTAATTCAGACAACGGGAGGCGAAAGCCGCCCGTTTGTTTTATACCGCGCGGCTCACGCTGCGCGGCGTGAAAACATCGATTTACATCCATCTACGGCCGACGAAACAGGACAAAGTAACATGTCTAAAATTTTTGATTTCGTAAAACCGGGTGTCATCACGGGTGATGACGTTCAGAAAGTCTTCGCAGTTGCTAAAGAGAACAACTTTGCGCTGCCAGCGGTGAACTGCGTGGGTACCGACTCCATTAACGCAGTGCTGGAAGCCGCGGCTAAAGTGCGCGCGCCGGTCATCGTTCAGTTCTCCAACGGCGGCGCCGCGTTCATCGCCGGCAAAGGCGTGAAGACCGATGTGCCTCAGGGCGCAGCGATTCTGGGTGCCATCTCCGGCGCACACCACGTTCACCAGATGGCTGAACACTACGGCGTGCCGGTGATCCTGCACACCGACCACTGCGCGAAGAAACTGCTGCCATGGCTGGACGGCCTGCTGGACGCCGGCGAGAAGCACTTCGCCGCTACCGGCAAACCGCTGTTCTCTTCTCACATGATCGATCTGTCTGAAGAGTCTCTGGAAGAAAACATCGAGATCTGCAGCGCCTACCTGAAGCGCATGGCCAAAATCGGCATGACGCTGGAAATCGAACTGGGCTGCACCGGCGGTGAAGAAGATGGCGTGGACAACAGCCATATGGACGCTTCCGCACTGTACACCCAGCCGGAAGACGTGGCTTACGCGTATGAAAAACTGAACGCCATCAGCCCGCGCTTCACCATCGCTGCCTCCTTCGGTAACGTGCACGGCGTGTACAAGCCAGGCAACGTCAAGCTGACCCCGACCATCCTGCGTGATTCTCAGGACTACGTGTCCAAGAAATTCAACCTGCCGCACAACAGCCTGAACTTCGTGTTCCACGGCGGTTCCGGTTCTACCGACGCAGAGATCAAAGAGTCTGTGGGTTACGGCGTGATCAAGATGAACATCGACACCGACACCCAATGGGCGACCTGGGACGGCATCCTGCAGTACTACAAAGCGAACGAAGCTTACCTGCAGGGCCAGCTGGGCAACCCGAAAGGCGCCGATCAGCCGAACAAGAAATACTACGATCCACGCGTATGGCTGCGCGCAGCGCAGACCAGCATGGTGACGCGTCTGGAGCAGGCTTTCAAAGATCTGAACGCGGTAGACGTTCTGTAATCTTCGGCACCTGTTGCACGATGCAAAAGGCTCCCTGCGGGGAGCCTTTTTCGTTTTCAGCCCAGCAGGCCGGCGCCGACGTTGATAGACAGGCCCAGGATCAGCATGTTGAACACGAACGAAATAACCGACTGTACGAGCGCGATTTTACGCACCTCCGCGGCGCCGACCGCCACGTCGGCGGTTTGCGACGCGACTGCGATGGTGAAAGAGAAGTAGGCGAAGTCCAGATAGGTCGGCTCGGTGAGATTGCCGGGGAACAGCAGCGGCAAAGGCTCCTGCTGCGCACCCTGGCGATAAAATTGATGGGCGTAGTGCATGGTGAAGGCGGTCGGCAGCAGCAGCCAGGAGACCGCCAGCGTTCCGCCGGTTAACGCCAGATGCAGGGTTTTCAGCGAGTCGCTGGCCTGTTTGGCGCTGCTCAATTCGAACAGGATCGCCAGAATGCTCACCAGACAACCGAAACTGACCAGCGCCAACACCGTGCTGGCGCTTTCATCCTGTCGCCGGGCGATCTGGCGAATGTGCTGCGGCGTGCTGACCAGCATCAGCCGCCAGAGAAACAGCAGATAGAGCCAGGCCAGCGTATTCCAGCCGATCATCAAGCGCTGCAGCAACGAGAGCTGGGCGGGCAGCAGCAGAAAGCACAACAGCCCGGCGCCGACGGAAAACAGCAGCCTGGGCCGCACTTGCCAATAATGTTTGAGCGAAGAGCGAATGTGCATGAAGAACGGATCCCTTGTCGTGAAATGGCCAACGCGCTGTTTTCAGCATAGAAGAAGCGGCGAGCGGTTTCGGCTATTTTTAACGCTGACGGTTGGCATGAGCCTTTAATGTTGGTTACCCTTAGGCGGTGGTTTCCGACTGGCTGCCGAGGCCAGTGTATTTTTGCGAGTTTCTCCCGTTAGGGACTGAGTTAGGACGACACGAATGAAAGATTTGAATGTAGTAGACGGCATCAACGGTGCCGGCAACTGGTTGGTGAAGAATCAGGATCTGTTGATCCAGTACGCGGTGAATATCGTCGCCGCCATCGTTATCCTGATCATCGGCTCGATCGTGGCCCGCGTGGTCGGCAATGCGCTGAACCGCGTGATGAAGCTGCGCGGCATCGACGCCACGGTGGCAGATTTCCTGGCGGCGATCGTGCGCTACGGCGTGCTGGCGTTCACCTTCATCGCCGTGCTGGGGCGTGTCGGCGTGCAGACCACCTCGGTGATCGCCGTGCTGGGCGCCGCCGGTTTGGCCGTCGGCCTGGCGCTGCAAGGCTCGCTGTCCAACTTCGCCGCCGGCGTGCTGCTGGTGATCTTCCGTCCGCTGCGCGTGGGGGAATATGTCGATCTGGGCGGCGTGGCCGGTACCGTCGATCAGGTGCAGATTTTCTCCACCACCCTGCGTACCGCAGACAACAAAACCATCGTGGTGCCGAACGGTAAAATCATCGCCGGCAACATCATCAACTATTCTCGCGAGCCGAACCGCCGCGTGGATATCGTGGTAGGCGTGGCCTACAACGCCGATATCGACGTGGTGAAGAAGGTGCTGGGCGATGTGATCGCCGCCGACAAGCGCATCATGCACGCCAAAGGCGTGACCGTGCGTCTGAACGAGATGGCGCCGTCTTCCCTGAACTTTGTCACCCGTTCCTGGACCACCAACGCGGAATACTGGAACGTGTACTTCGATCTGATGGAAAACTTCAAGCGCGCGCTGGATGCCCACAACATCGGCATTCCGTTCCCGCAGATGGACGTGCACCTGTATCGCACCGAAGACGCTTCCGCCAAGGCGGAATAACAGAGAAGGGGGCCTTGGCTCCCTTTTTGATTACAGGCCGAGACGTCTCCAAGGGCGTCTCGGCCTTTTCTTTTCCGCGAGTTCAGGCGCCGGCGACCGGCTTGGCGAGCGGCGCGCGGCGGCGCAGGCTGAGGCGATAGAGCAGGAAGATGGCGCCCGCGCCCAGCAGCGCCGGCAGCGCCAGCCAGAGGAAGAACACTTCCGCCGAGCCGGCGGCGGTCATCATCCAGGCGCCGAGCATCGAGCCGACGATCGAGCCGAAGCGGCCATTGGCCATGGCCCAGCTGACGCCGGTGACGCGGGCCGCGGTCGGATAAAGGGTGGCGGAAACCAGATTCAGGCCGTTCTGCGCGCCGGCCACGCCGAAGCCTATCAGGAACACGACGGCGGCCAGCGTGTAGACGTCGCCCATCAGATACCCGGTCGCGCCGATCACCAGCGCGGCGCCCAGGTAGGAGACGGCCAGCACGCGGTAGGGCCCGATCCGGTCCATCAGCAGCGCCATCAGGATGGCGCCCAGGGTGCCGCCGAGCGGCACCATCGCCCCGATGCGCGAGGCGTGGACGATATCGTAACCGGCGTCTTTAAGTATCGTCGGCAGCCAACTGGTGAGCAGGTAGAACACAAACAGCGAGCAGAAGAACGCCGTCCACAGCAGCAGGGTGCGCGCGGCGCGCCCTTCGATAAACAGGTGCGAGATCGGCGACTTGGCCTGTGCCGGGCGCTCGTCATCGACGATGGTTATCCCCGTCCAACGTTGGCCGGTGATACGTTCGACCACCCGGCGCAGCCGATCGGCATGCCTGGCGCTGGCGGCCATAAAGCGCACCGATTCGGGCATCTGCCAGGCCAGCAGCGGCAGCAGCGCCAATGGCGCGATGCCGCCGACCAGCAGCACGCCGCGCCAGCCAAATGCAGGAATGATCTGCCCGGCCAGCAGGCCGCCCAGGGCCAAGCCGGCGGTAAAGCCGCTCCAGCTCAGGGTGACCATCAGCATGCGGCGGCGCGCCGGTGAGTACTCCGAGCTGAGGGTGATGCAGGTCGGTATCGCGCCCCCGAGGCCAATGCCGGTGATGAAGCGCAACAGGGTCAGGGATTCGATCGAATGCGTATAGGCCGAAGCCAGGGTGCAGCCGCCAAATACCAGCACCGCGACGAGCAGCACGCGTTTGCGGCCGATGGCGTCGGCGATCGGCCCGAACAGCAGGCTGCCGATCAGCAGGCCGAACAACCCCGCGCCGAAGGCGGGGGAGAGCTGCGAGGGCTGCAGACCCCACTCTTCGCGCAGCGCCGGGGCGATATAGCCGATGATGGCGGTATCGAACCCGTCCAGCAGGGCGATCAGGAAACACAGGGTGAGGATGAGGATTTGATAAGGCGAGATCCTGGCGCGATCGATAATTTCGCTGATGCGAGCGGTATCTGGGCTCATGAGGGTTCCACTGTTATTAAGCTGGTGTGGGCTGGCTGAGGGGCCGTTCAGGCCGCTGTGGCTGGCATCGCGTAGAAATCCGAGTATACACCAGAGCGGGGGCGTTGCGGGGAGGGGGAGTCGATGATCATCGCCCGCCGCAGGAGGGTACTGCGGCGGGCGATGGCGCGATTATTTGGCCAGCAGTTCTCGGCGCACGATCTCGGCGCCGGCACTCAAGGCATTCAGCTTGCCGCTGGCGACCTGACGAGGCAGGGGAGCCATGCCGCAGTTGGTCGACGGATAGAGCTTGTCGGCATCGACAAACTGCAGCGCTTTGCGCAGCGTAGCGGCCACTTCTTCCGGCGTCTCAACGGTATGATTCGCTACATCAATGGCACCGACCATCACTTTCTTACCGCGAATCAGTTCCAGCAGATCCATCGGGACGTGCGAGTTATGACACTCGAGCGAGATAATATCGATAGTAGACGTTTGCAGCTTGGGGAACGCCTCTTCATATTGCCGCCACTCTGAGCCCAGCGTCTTTTTCCAGTCGGTATTGGCCTTAATGCCGTATCCATAGCAGATATGCACCGCCGTTTCACACTTAAGCCCTTCAACGGCCCTTTCCAGGGCGGCGATGCCCCAGTCATTCACCTCGTCAAAGAACACGTTAAATGCGGGCTCATCAAACTGAATAATGTCGACGCCGGCGGCCTCGAGCTCTTTGGCTTCCTGATTGAGGATCTTGGCGAACTCCCAGGCCAATTTCTCGCGGCTTTTATAGTGGTTGTCATAAAGCGTGTCGATCATGGTCATCGGCCCCGGCAGGGCCCATTTAATCGGCTGCTTGGTCAGCTGGCGTAAAAATTTGGCGTCTTCAACGAAAACGGGCTTTTGGCGCGCCACCGCACCCACGACGCTCGGCACGCTCGCCTCATAGCGATTGCGGATTTTAACCACTTCGCGTTTCTCGAAATCGACGCCGCTGAGGTGCTCGATAAACGTCGTGACGAAATGCTGGCGCGTTTGCTCGCCATCGCTGACGATATCGATGCCGGCCTGTTGTTGTTCAGCCAGCGACAAACGCAGGGCATCCTGTTTCCCTTCGATTAATTCTTCATTTTGCAATTTCCAGGGCGACCACAGGGTTTCCGGTTGGGCCAGCCAGGAAGGTTTAGGCAAGCTGCCGGCGGTCGAGGTAGGGAGCAATATTTTCATAATAGATGACCTGTATTTAAGTGAATCAAAGCGCGTAGTGAGCAGACCATTGTTCAAGAATGGGCTTGTAGGGCTTGATAAATTGCTCTTCCGTAAATTTCCCCTGCTCAATCGCTAACCGGCTACGCTCTTCGCGATCGTAAACAATCTTGGTTAATGAATGATCCTGGTTATTCAGGCTTGGCTGATAGCATTGCCCCGCCGCCGAGTTGGCATTGTAAATTTCAGGCCGATAGATTTTCTGGAAGGTCTCCATCGTGCTGATGGTGCCGATCAGTTCCAGATCGGTGTAATCGCTCAGCAAATCCCCGGGGAAATAAAACGCCAGGGGTGCAACGCTATTTTTCGGCATGAAGTAGCGCACCTGCAGGCCCATTTTTTTAAAATACCGGTCGGTCAGCGAAGCGCTGTCTTGCCGATACTCGTCACCCAACACCGGGTGTTGATTGCCAGTCCGATGATAGGTGTCTTTGCTGGACACGCTGAGGCAGATCACCGGCGGTTTGCTGAAATTCTCATGGTATGCGTTTGAATTGACGAAGTGCTTAAAGATATTGCCGTGCAAATCGCCGAAATCATCCGGAATGTTGAACTCCGCCGTGTTTTTATTGTGCGCCGGCAGCAAGACGCTAAAATCGTAATCGCGCACGTAAGACGAGAAGTTATTCCCGACGATGCCCTCAAGACGTTTTTGCGTTTTTTTATCAATGATGTTGGTTTTCAGGATTTCGATCACCGGGAAGCTGGCACCCTGATCTTCAACGCGCATCTCAACCGAAATGATGTCAAGCTCAACCGAATAGCGGTCGGCCTTGGGGTTATCCCAATGCGCCAACGAATTGAAGCGATTGTTAATCATCACCAGCGTGTTGCGCAGGTTCTCCCGGCGGTTTTCCCCTCTGGCCAAATTGGCGAAGTTGGTGGTGATACGCGTACTTTCAGAAGGGTTATAATCTTCATCGAAAGAACTGCTCTTAATCGTAAAGGCAAAGTCTCTATTCATCGTCTTATAGCATCCTGTTATATGATATGAAGGCTGGATTTATCCATTTCTTTCAATGGGTTGTTTTTCTCTTTTTTTATTCAGCCGATTTCATATTGTCTGTCGTTAATGAGGTCTATTTTTGCCAGAGTCCCGGTGGGAGTGAAAGAGACTTAATTTCATTACCACATGAGCGCTATTCATGATCTGGCGTTCGGGCCGGTTGGCCGCCGTCGCCCTGCGGCGCAAACCGCCAACGTACCGGGCCGGCAACCTGGTGCAGCCTGAAAAATTACGGGTATAATCCCCCCATGATCCCACGGCTTCAGACACGAACATGACAAAACTCACCTTACAAGAGCAGATGCTCAAAGCGGGCTTGGTAACCAGCAAGAAAATGGCCAAAGTCCAAAGAACGGCTAAAAAATCACGCGTTCAGGCCCGCGAGGCCAGAGAGGCGGTGGAAGAGAATAAAAAGGCGCAGCTTGAGCGCGATAAGCAGCTGAACGAGCAGCAAAAGCAGGCCGCGCTGTCCAAAGAGTACAAGGCGCAGGTGAAACAGCTGATCGAAATGAACCGCATCGTTCTGGCGAAAGGCGATATCGGTTTCAACTTCACCGACGGTAACCTGATCAAGAAAATCCTGGTGGATAAGGCGACGCAAACCCAGCTGATCAATGGCCGCCTCGCCATTGCACGCCTGGTGGTCGAGAACCGGGAAGAGTGTGAATACGCGATTATCCCCGCGAGCGTCGCCGATAAAATCGCGCAGCGCGATGCGGCCAGCATTGTGCTGCACAGCGCGCTGAGTCAGGAAGAACAGGATGAAGACGATCCGTACGCCGACTTTAAAGTGCCCGACGATTTGATGTGGTAAGACGCGTTCAGAACGGCGCGGCGTGACGAGCGGCGATCCGCTCCCCGCTAATGGGGTGCACAAAGTCCAGCTCGCTGGCGTGCAGCATCAGCCGCGGCGTCTGTTCGGTACCTGGCAGCAGTCGCCCGCCATACAGATCGCAGCCTAAAATAGGGTGGCCCAACTGCCGGCTGTGAATACGCAACTGGTGGGTGCGCCCGGTCTCCGGGATGAGCTGCACCCGCGTCAGCGGCAGCGAGATCCCGTCCTCCGCTTCACGATAAAAATGCTCGACGACCCGATAGCGGGAGCGGGCGGGCTTGCCGTGGAGGGCGCAAATCGACATCAGCGGGAACAGCGCCGGATCTTTGGCGATCGCCGCGTCTATTACCCCTTCGTTATCCGCCAGATGGCCGCACAGCAGCGCGCTGTACACTTTGCCGACGGTGCGCTCGCTGAACTGCCGGCAGAGTGCGGCGTTGACGGCCTTGTTGCGGGCCACCACCATCAAGCCGGACGTGCCGAAATCCAGGCGGTGCACCAGGGTGCAGCCGGGGAAGATCTGTACCAGCCGATGGTGTACCGAATCGAGATTCTGCGGATTCTTGCCCGACAGGCTGAGCAGCCCGGCCGGCTTATTGATCAGCGCCAGATGATCGTCCTGATAGAGGATCTCTATTTGGTCATGGCATGGCGGGGCGATAAAGGTATCGGTGATCGTAGACATCGGGCGGCCGGCTGGAGGGTGGGTGCGGATGATAGCGAATTTTTCGCCGATGGGCGAATGCGGTTATCGTTATCACTGCGCCTCATGCCCGCTGGCACCCGATGCGGCAAAGCATCGGGCGCAACGATTATGGCCCTGGCGCGCTACTGCCCGTAGTAGGCGTTTTGGCCGTGTTTGCGCAGGTAGTGTTTGTCCAACAGTTCGCGCTGCATGCTGTGGATGCCCGGCGTCAGCTGGCGTGAGAAAATGCCCATGTAGGCAATTTCTTCCAGCACCACCGCATTATGCACCGCATTGTGGGCGTCTTTGCCCCAGGCGAAGGGGCCGTGGGCGTTGACCAGTACCGCTGGGATAGCGTTGGGATTGATATCGCGCCGGCGGAAGGTTTCGATAATCACCTTGCCGGTTTCCAGTTCGTAATCGTGCTCAATTTCATCCTGGGTCATCAGGCGCGTGCAGGGAATAGCGCCATAAAAATAGTCGGCGTGGGTGGTTCCCCAGGCGGGGATGTCCAGCCCGGCCTGCGCCCAGATGGTGGCGTGGCGGGAATGGGTGTGGACGATGCCGCCGATATCGGCAAATTCGCGGTACAGCGCCAGATGGGTGGCGGTGTCCGACGACGGTTTTTTTGCCCCCTCGACGGTGCGGCCGCTGGCCAGATCGACCACCACCATATCCTCCGCCGTCATATGCTCGTATTCAACGCCGGAAGGCTTGATCACCACCAGACCGCGTTCGCGATCCACCGCGCTGACGTTGCCCCAGGTAAAGGTCACCAGCTTATGGCGCGGCAGATCGAGATTGGCCTCCAGCACCTGTTGTTTTAACTGAGTCAGCATGTCATGCCCCCTTGTTGCATTTTCTGTTCGATCCAGCGGCGGGCCTGAACGATCTCGGCCACCGGCTCCTCGGCTTTTTCTGTCCACATCTCAATCAGGAATGCGCCGCGGTAATTGAGGCGCTGCAGCGTGCGAAACACCTCGACGAAGTCGACGCAGCCTTCGCCAAACGGCACGTCACGGAATTGCCCCGGCGAAGCGGCGGTGACCGGGTAGGTGTCTTTCAGGTGAATGGCGGCGATGCGATCGATGCCCAACTCCAATTCACGCGGCACGTCGTTGCCCCAGGCGCTGAGGTTGCCAACGTCTGGATACACCGTGAACCACGGCGAGGCCAACAGGGTGTCCCAGGCTTTCCATTTACCGATCGAGTTCATAAAGGCGGTATCCATAATTTCCACCGCCAGCATCACCTGGGCGGCGGCGGCACGTTCTACCGCCCACTGCATGCCTTCGCTAAAGCGCGCCAGCGTCCCCTCGTCCTGCTCTTCGTAATACACGTCGTAGCCGGCCAGCTGGATGGTGCGGATACCGACGTCTTGGGCCAGCTTAATGGCCTGTTCCATCACGTCGAAGGCGCGCTGGCGCAGCGCCGGATCGTGGCTGCCAAACGGAAAGCGCCGGTGGCCGGAGAGGCACATCGACGGGATGCGGATGCCAGTTTCCAGCATGGCGTCCACCAGCGCCAGGCGCTGCGCTTTGCTCCAGCTCAGGCGCGCCAGGCGTTCATCGCTTTCGTCCACCGACATTTCGACGAAGTCGAAGCCGCAGGCCTTGGCCAGCGCCAAGCGTTCGGGCCAGCTCAGGTGTTTCGGCAGCGCCTTCTCGTAAATTCCCAACGGGTGCTGACGCATATCATGATCTCCAGATGTCATCGATGGCGGTGCGGAACTGCCTGGCGGCCGCCGGCGGATCCCCGGCTTCGGCCAGCGCGCGGCCGGCGATAAAGGCGGTGACGGCGATCTCTTTAAACAGCGGCAGGTCGGCGGGCGTAATGCCGCCGGTCACCGACAGTTCGATGCCCAGATCGGACAGCGCCTTCATCCGATCCAGATCCTGCCGGCCCCAGGTTTGCCCGCTGGCCTGCGCGTCGCGGCCGCGGTGATAGATCGCCTGGCGAATGCCGAGGCCGCGCCATTGCCGTGCATCCTCCAATGTCCAGCGGCCGAACAGTTCTATCTGGATTTCACCGCCGTGACGCTCGGCGACCTCCCGCGCGCTGGCCATGGTGGCCAACGGCGCGGCGCAGATCACCGTCATCCAGTCCGCGCCCTGGCCGAAAGCCTGCTCGGCCAGCGTCGCGCCGGCGTCGGCCACCTTGAGATCGGCCACCAGCGTGTGCTGCGGGTAGCGCTCGCGCAGCGCGCTAACCGCCTGAATGCCGGCGCTGATGCACAAAATGGTACCGGCCTCGATGATGTCCACATGGGGGCTGAGGGTCTCGGCGGTGCGCAGCGCCGTATCCAAACGGGTTTGATCGAGCGCCAACTGCAGGCGCGGTTTCGTGCTCATGGAGCCTCCTTGTTGGCGGGCTGCAGATTTTGCAATGCAGCAATCAGTGCCTGATAACGTTGGTGTTTGTTGTCGTAAGCTTCAGCGGCGGCCGCATCTGGCAGCAGCCGCTCGATACGCGGCGCCAGCCGGTGCTGGGCGGCGGTGAAATCGTTGAAGGCGCCGCTGCCGACCATGGCCGCCATCGCCGCGCCCAGACAGCCGGTTTCTTCCACCTGCGGCAGCTCCACCGGCAGGCCGCTGACGTCGGCGAACATTTGCATCCAGGGGAGGGATTTGGCAGGGCCGCCGGTCACGCGCAGCGCCTGCGCCTCAGGGAAACGCCGGCGCATGCGGTTAAGGTGCGTCATGTGGCAGAACACCACGCCCTCGTAGATCGCCTGCACCAGGTGCTCGCGCTGGTGGAAGGCCTGCAGGCCGTAGAAGCTGGCGCTCAGCCCCAGGCCGGCGTTGGACCCGTACAGGAAAGGGGCGAACAGCAGATCGCCGGCGGCTTTCGGCAGGGCGGCGACCCAGCGGTTAAGCTGGCCGTAGTCCTGCAGCCCCCATTGGCGACAGAACCATTCCAGGTTGGCGGCAGACGTGGGGCTGGCTTCATGCACGATGTATTGGCCGCTTTCGGCGTGGCGGCCATAGACAAAGGGATGATCGAAACCCTCGACGATGGCGTCGGTGATGCCGCTGGTGACTGACCAGGTTCCCATCACCGCATTGAGCCGGGTTTCGTCCTGCAGGCCGGCGCACAGCGCGGTGGACACCACGTCGAACAGCCCGCCGACCACCGGGGTGCCGGTTTGCAGGCCGGTGATGGCCGCGGCGTTTGCCGCGACGCGCCCGGCGATATCGGCCGAACCGACAATCGTCGGCAGGGCGGGCATGATGTCGCCGATACCCAGCAGCTGCGCCAGCGCCGGGTCATAGCGTCCGCTGCGCATCTGATACAGGTTGGATTCGGAGATATTGGTTTCTTCGCAGGCCAGCTCGCCGGTCAGGCAATAGCGCAGGTAGTCGTGCGCCATCAGCACGCTGCCGATGCGGGCGTAACGTTCCGGCTGATGCCGCTTCAGCCAGCGCAGCAGCGAGACCGGGTGCCCGGTCCACAGCGTTTGGCGCGTTTGCGGATACAGCGCCTGCGGCACGCCCTGCCGTTGCCATTCCTGCACCAGCGCCAGCGCGCGCTGATCGGAAGAGAGCATGGCGTTGCCCAGCGGCTGCCCCTGCTTATCCAACAGAAATGCGCCCTTGCCCTGCGCCGAGATGCCGATGGCCTGGATGGCGCCGGCGGCGACGCCGCTGGCGGACAGCACTTCACGGATCACGTCGGCGGCGGTGCGCCACAGCGATGCCATATCGCGCTCGGCCCAGCCGGGCTGCGGCGCGACGATCGCCAGATTGCGCCGCGCAACGCCGTGTTCATGGCCCCGGCGGTCGTATAATCCCGCCTTGATGAAGGTGCCGCCGCAGTCGAGCCCCAGCCAATATTCCATCATTCGTTCCTCGCGCCGTGGTCGCATTTATTGGGCAGCATCAACGCCAGCACGGAGGCGATCGCCAACGAGGCCGCCAGGCTGTAGACGCCGACATCCTTACTGAACAGGCTGATCAGGACGCCGACCATATACGGGCCGCAAAAGCCGCCGAGGTTGCCCAGCGCATTGATCACGCCGCGCGCGCCGCCGGCCACTTCGGCGTTGAACAATTTGGGCGGGATGGTCCAGAACACCCCGGCTGCCGCCTGAATAAACACGCCGCAGCCGACCAGCGCAGCGTAAGACCACCAGACGTGATCCTTCAGCAGCACCGACAGCGCCATGCAGGCAGCAAAGCAGGCCAGCGGCAGGGCGACGAAGACTTTGCGCTTGCCGGTGCGATCGGAGAGGGTGGAGATGATCAGCATGCCGAAGATGGCGCCGATATAGGGCAGGATAGCGAGCAGGCCCACTTGCTCCATATCGCCGTGGGTCAGCCCTTTCAAAATGGTCGGCAGCCACAGGGTGTAGCCGTAGATACCGGTCTGGTAGAAGAAATTCACCAGGATCAACTGCCACATGATCCGGTCGCCCAGCACCCGGCGCAGCGAGGCGTTGCGCACCGTTTTTCCTTTAATCAGCAGCTGTTCGTCGTGCAGGGTCTTCACCAGATACTCTTTTTCCGCCTGCGAGATCCATTTGGCTTCCTGCGGCCGGTTGCTGATGGTGAAGTACCACAGTGCCATCACCACCAGCGACAGAGCCCCCTCCACCAGGAACAGCATGCGCCAGTCCCAGGCGGTGATGATCCAACCCGACAGCGGGGCGGTGAGGATGCCGGCGATCGGTACGAACATGATGACGATGGCGTTGGCGCGGCCGCGCTCCTTATCCGGGAACCAGTTGCTGATCATGGTCAGCACCACCGGCAGCATGCCGCCTTCGGAAACGCCGAGGGCGAAGCGCAGGAACAGCAGCTGGTATTGGTTGGTGACCAGGCCGGTCAGCACCGAGATCACCGCCCAGGCCAACAGTGACCAGCCGATGAATTTCTTGCCGTTGCCGTATACCGCCAGCTTGCCGCCGGGCACCTGCAGAAACAGGTAACCGATGAAGAAAATGCCGCCGGCCAGCCCGGCCATCGAGGCGGTGATGCCGAGTTCGTCATCCATGCCGCCGGGCATGGCGAAGGCGATATTGACCCGGTCCATGTAAGAAATGATGCAGGTGATGAGGATCGGCGGCACGATCCTCAGCCAGCGGAGCTTGGGTATCGCCTGGCTTTGGCTGACGGAAACGGAGGCTGTATTCATAAGGACCTCTTTCGATGTTCGCTTTTTTGTAGGGTCGGGCGTTATTGTTTTGCTTGGTTTGAGCGCAAGGGCGCCCGCACAGGCCCCATGGACCGGTGTTGTTATCGTTACGGGTGTTGCGGCCGATCAGGCGCTAAACGACGCCAGCGGTATCTTCACCACCACCTTGCGTATCGCGCTGGGGCGCTGGTTAATGCAGGCCGGGCGATGCACGTCCTGCGGAAAAAATACCGCGAAGTTGCCGGGTTGCATCGTGAGCCAGGATTCATCGGCCACGTCCTGATAAAACAGGATGTCGCGCTGCGCCAGCAGCTCCTGATGAACGACGTTGTCGCCGCTGTCCGCCGCTACGCCGATAAGCTCGGTGCCGCTGACCAGAAACTGCACGTCGACGTTTTGCCTATGCACTTCCGGGCGCAGCGCATCCGGTGGTTGGGTATGCAGATCCAGCACTTGCACCACGTAGCCGGTGGCGGGATCTTCATAGCGCCCTGCGGGCAAGATGCTGAAATCGGTGCGTTGCAGATAGGCGACGGCGTTGGCGACCGGCCTCGGATACTGCTCGGGCGCGGTGTTGGCGATGTGGCCGAATATCATGATGATCCTCCCGTTATAGCGCCTGAATGCGCGCCCAGACTCGTTCGTCAATCGGAATGCCGTCGCGCAGGTTTTCTTCCAGAATGCGCGGGAACTTGTGGCCCGGCAGGCGAATGGCGACGTCGGGATTGTCCCGTTCGGCGCTGGTGACGTAGTCCATGATGCGCTGCAGTTTTTGATCGCGGCTGTCGCCGTCGATCAACCGGTCTATCTCAATCGCGATGAACACCTGGGAGACGCCGTATTCGTCGCGGTGATCTTCCGTCACTTCCGCCACCGAGGCGCCGCCGGACAGCAGGGTAGCGATCATGTCCAGCACGATCGACAGCGCCGATCCTTTCCAATACCCCATCGGCAAAATGCGCCGGTTCTCTTCGATGGTGGCCGGATCGCGGGTCAGGTGGCCGTCGTTGTCGAAGCCGCCGTCCACCGGCAGGGTTTTACCCGCCAGCCGGTTCAGCTCCAGCGCGCCGTAGGAAAACATCGACATCGACATATCCACCATGGTGATCGGGTTGCCGGGCACGGCGACGATCAGCGGGTTGGTGCCGATACGGCACGTTTTGGCGCCCCACGGCGGCATCACGGCGATCGAGTTGGTCCAGCAAATGCCGATATAGCCTTTCTCCGCCGCCTGCCAGCCGTAACCGCCGCCGCGCATCCAGTGGTTGGCGTTGCGCAGCGCCACCAGGCCGATGCCATGATCGTCGGCTAATTGCATGGCGCGATCCATCATGCGGCGGGCGGTAAGGTTGCCGATGCCCTGGTGCGCATCCCATTGCTCGATCGCCCCCAGAGACAACAGTTTGCTGGGTTCGGCGTCCGGCACGATATCGCCGGCGTCCAACTGCTGAATAAAGCGCGGAAAGCGGTTAACGCCGTGGGAGTAAACGCCGCTGGCGGTGGTGTCGGCGAACATGCCGGCGCAGTCGTCGGCGGTGTGTTCCGCCACGCCGCGCGCCAGCAGCACGCGTTTGAATTGCTGTTTTAACTCGCTGTAACTCACTCTCATGCCGGTTCTCCGCCTGTGCGAATCGTCTGTTTTTGGTTCGCTAAATTTCAATATGCGAAATTGCATTTCAAATAAATGCTATCCCGGCGGTTCAGGGAAGTCAAAGCAAGAGGGAGTAAAATTATTCATGAAAAACATGACGTTAAAATTGAGTGGTGGTTTTGTGATCGCCGCCACGTTTTGGTGGGAATGACGTGCTTCAGACGCGACAAAGCAGGGCGGATCGAAACCCACCCTGCGTCTTGCGAGGCCCCGGCTAACCGCGGGTGTTCAGTACCATGCGGTAGAGCGAGGTGGTGGCGGTGATATAGAGCTCATCGCCGTTCGGGCCGCCGAAGGTACAATTGGAGACGCGTTCCGGCACGCTGATTTTGTCGATCTGTCGCCCCTGTGGATCAAAGACCAGCACGCCGTCGGCGCAGCTGCAAAACAGATTGCCGGCCCGATCGACGCAGAAGCCGTCCGGGAAACCGGGCTCCACCGTCGCGAAACGGCGGCCGGCTTCCAGCTCGCGGCCGTTGACCGCATAGACGCGCAACTCGCGGCGGCCCAGCGTCGGAAAATCCACGATCGACATGTCCGCAACGTACAGCCATTTTTCATCCGGTGAAAACGCCAGGCCGTTCGGGCGCTGCAGGTCGCAGGCGGCGATGGTCAGCGAACCGTCGCGCGGATCGAAGCTGTAGAGATAACAGCCGATCACCTGGCTTTCCGATTTGTAACCCTCTTCGTCGCCGATGATGCCGTAGGGCGGATCGGTGAACCATAGGGTGCCGTCGGAGCGCACCGCCACGTCGTTCGGCGAATTAAAGCGCTTGCCGTCGACGCGGTCGATCAACAGACGTACCTCGCCATCGCTTTCGGTGCGGCTAATGCCGCGCCGCCCGTGTTCGCAGCTGATCACGCGCCCCTCGCCGTCGCGCGCATTGCCGTTGGCGTAGTGAGACGGCGAGCGGTATAGGCTTAGCTCACCCCGGCGCGACCAGCGGAACATGCGATTGCCTTTCACGTCGCTGAACACCACCGCATCCTCCTGCGGCAGCCACACCGGCCCCTCGGCCCAGATCGCCGGCGAACACAGGCGCTCGAGCCGGGCGTGCGTGCGCAATGAATCGCCGTTCACTTCACGCCCCAGATTGCTTTGTAATGGCCCTGATAATCGTTTTGCGGGTCATACAGGTTATTGGCGCCGCCGTCGGCGGCGATATTGTCGCGGGTGACCAGATGCGCCGGGGTAACGTAGCCGGAAGGCGGCTGCTTGGCGAAGGCGCGGTTGAATTCGTCCAGCAGTTGCCAACCGTGCAGCTTCAAGGGTTCCGGCACCGTCGCCGACTGGCTGTCGCCTGAGCGGATACGCTGGTAAGCGGAGATTGAACCGTCGCCGGCCGATACGTTGTAAGGTGCGTTCTTGCCGCCTTTGCCGGCGGTCTTCAGCGCCGGCGCCATAAAGTCGAAGTACAGATCGTTGATCGCCAGCGCATATTGGAATTTGTCGCCGTACTTCTGCAGCAGGCTGAAGGTCATCGCCGGCATGCGGTTGGCGGTATCGGCCAGCGGCGTGTCGATGAATTCCAGCAGCGTGCAGCCGCTGCATTTGGCGATCTCTTCTTTCATGACGTTGGCCTTGTCCAAGGCGATTTGGTACAGCGAGTCGGTGAAGATCAGCACGCTCGCCTTGCCGCCGGACTGCACCACCGCGTATTGCGCGGCGATGCGCGCCACTTCGTTGGAGTCCGACGTGACGTTATAGAACACGTTGTATTTGGTGATGGGGCCCGGTTCCGGCACCGCGTGCCAGGCGGTCAGCACGATACCCTGCTGCACGGCCTTTTTCAGCGGGATCTTGGCGACGTTAGGGTTCCAGCCGCCGATCACGATGCCGTCCGGTTTCTGGGCGATGGCCTGATTGAGCGATGCCAGCTGATCTTTCACCGAGCCGCCGCCGTCGAGCGTTTCCAGCTTCCAGCCGGCGGCTTTCGCCGCTTCGCTCAACCCCTGTTGCACCCCTTGCACGCCGCCGTTCTTCATGTCGGAGGCGATAAAAATGATCTTCTTGTTGGCCTGCAGCTGCGGGCCGCTGGTGGGGCCGTCCCACTGGGTGGCGCTGGCGGTGGCCTTCGCGACGGCGGCGGTGGCCTGATCGAGATAGGCGTCGGCCCAGGCCGGCGATGCGGCGAGCAATAATGTGGTGAACCCCGGTAACAGCCAAATGCGTTTCATGGTGTGCTCCTGGTTTAAGGGTGGGTCGCTGTCTGATTGTTGTTGTCAGCCGGCGTCGCCTGGCTGCGTTGTACCGCTTTCTGATTGAGCAGCCGGCGGCGTTGGGCATAGCCGGCCAGGGTGATCGACAGCAACAGCGTCGCGCCGTTGAACAGCGGCTCGACCCAGAATTCACCGCCGAACTGCTGAATGCCGGCGATGCCGATAGCCAGAATGGCGATGCCGACCACGGTGCCCCAGACGTTGACGCGCCCAGGGCGAATGGTGGTGCTGCCGAGGAAGGCGCCGACCAGCGCCGGCAGCAGATAGTCCATGCCGACGCTGGCCTGGCCGACGCCCTGTTCGGCGGCGATCAACACGCCGCTGAAACCGGTGAGCACGCTGGAGGCGATGAAAGCGCCGATCGTGAAGCGGTTGACCGAGATGCCGTTCAGGCGCGCCGCCGCCGGGTTGCCGCCCACCGCATACATGCAGCGGCCGAGCGGGGTATGTTCGGTGATGAGCCACAGCACCACCGCGACGATCAGCACGTAAAACGCCACGATCGGAATGCCGGCGATCTCGGTGTGGTGCAGCGCGATAAAGGCATCCGGCAAGTCGCCGACGATCTGCCGCCCGCCGGAGTGCCACAGGGCAATGGCGTACAGCACGGTGCCGGAGCCGAGAGTGGCGACGAAGCTGTCGATATCGGCCAGCGCCACCAGAATGCCGTTCAGCAACCCGTACAGCGCCGAGATCGCCAGCACCGTCAGCACCGCCATCTGCCAGGAGAAGCCGTATTCCACCTGCAGCGTGATCGCCAGGATATGCCACAACACAATGCCGAAACCGACGTTAAGATCGATCTTGCCCACGATCATCGGGATGGTCGCCGCCAGCGCCAACAGGGCGATTTTGGCCTTGCTCGACAGGATCGCCTGCAGCGTCAGCATCGATGCGAAGGAGGGGGTGAGCAGTGAGAACAGCACGACCAGCGCGATGCACAGCAGCAGCAGGCCATAGCGGGTAAGAACCTGCATCAGCCAGGGGCCGGCGCCGTCCTGCGCCAGACTGACGCGCTGCTCCAGCGCGGTTGATTTAACGGATGTTTTAGACATGGCCTACCTCGGATTCTGACGTGATTGCGACGCTTTCCCCGGTGCTGGCAGAGGCCAGCTCCAATAAATTGGCGAATGACACCTGCTGATTTTTCAGCTCGCCGACCACTTTCCCACGGTTGAACACCAGTGCGCGGTTGCAAATATGGGCGATCTCCTCGAAATCGTTGGAGATCACCAGCACCGCCACGCCTTCCACCAGGGATTTATTCAGCAGGTGGTAGATTTCCGCTCGTGCGCCGACGTCCACGCCGGCGGTGGGATCTTCCAGGATCAGCAGCGGCGCTCCCAGGTGCATCCAGCGCGCCATCACCACCTTTTGCTGGTTGCCGCCGGACAGTGCGCTGATATCGATATTGACGTCCTTGGGGCGCACGTCGAATAGCTGCACTTTCCACCAACTGGCGCCGATCTCCGCTCGCCGCCCGTAGCGGGAGAGCAGCCGGTGGCCGCTGGCGCAGGGGTTGATAAACAGGTTTTCACGCACGCTCATCGACATCACCAGGCTTTCGCCGGTGCGATCGCCCGCCACCAGCGAAACGCCGCACGCCATCGCCTGCTGCGGGGAGCTCGCCTGATAGGGCCGATCGCGAAACCGAATCGCGCCGCCGTCGGCCTGGCGCAACCCGAACAGCAGCCGGCCAATCTCTTCTTGCCCGGCCCCGCGCAGGCCGGCCAGTGCCAGCATCTCGCCCGGCTGCAAATCGAAGCTCACCGGGCCGATGTCGCCTACCGTGACGCTATCGAGCTGCAGCACCGGCGGACGATGTTCCGGTAGCGGTTCGCGCTGATCGTCCGCCATCGCTTCACCGACGATGGTTTGCACCAGATCGCGCAGCGAGTAGTCGGCGGTGCGGCCGCCGGCGACATAGCGCCCGTCGCGCATTACGCAGACCCGATCGGCGATTTCGATCACTTCGTCCAGGCGGTGGGTGACATAAATCATGCCGACCTTTTTGGCGCGCAGCCGGTTGATCACGGCGAACAGATGGCGCACGTCGTTGGCGGGCAGGGAGGCGGTCGGTTCATCCAGCACCAGCAGCTCGGCGTTGACCGCCACCGCGCGGGCGATCGCCAGCAGCGATTTTTCGGTGCGCGACAGTTCGAAGACGCGCGCATCGGGATCGAGCGCGATACCGACGTCGTGCAGCGCCTGCGCCGCCCGGCGGCGAATGGCTCGCCAGTCGATCAACCCAAAGCGGCGGGGAAACCCCATCACCAGCGCCATGTTCTCCGCCACCGTCATCCATTCAATCAGGCCGAGATCCTGATGAATAAAGGCGATCGGCTGGCGGCTGGCGCTTTTTATCGCGGCGGCGGAGGCGATGCTTGCGCCCTGAAAACGAATATCGCCGCCGTCGCGCGGGTAGACGCCCGCCAGCACTTTGATCAGCGTCGATTTGCCGGCGCCGTTTTCGCCCAGCAGCGCCAGAACCTCGCCCGGCATCACCTGCAGGCTGACGTCGTTGACCGCCACGTTGCCGCCAAATCGCTTGACGATGTGGCTGAGGGTAAGGATGGGTTGTGCCGCATTATCGATAGTCATGTGATGCGCCCCTGGTGTTGTGCCCATGCGACGATGCCGGGCAAATCAGCTAAACCGCTGGTGAGTATCTGGCCTTTAGATTTCAATATGCGAAATTCAATTTCAAAAATAATATGACGTTCGTTGCGCTAAATCAAAGGCGATTAGGTTTTAATTGTTTTTATTAAACAATGGGTTATTTATTACTTTGCGGAAGTGTGACCGATGGCTCACTTCAATGCGGGGGAAATATTGCGGATTTTTGGCCCGCTGCGGACAATGAAACGGCGTTCCGTCTTCACCTGATGCAGGCCTTGGGGTAACATGCCCGGCAAAGAGCCTGCTGACTTCGCCGCGGCGCCGGTTGGCGGTTCGACACTGGAGAGATTTTCGCTATGAGCCTGAAAGCCGTCGACGAGAAAGATGACAAGAAAGACAAACCGCTGGGCAGCCAAAGCCTGTTCCGCGGTTTGCAGTTGATTGAGATCCTGAGCAATTTCCCCAATGGATGCCCACTGGCGCATCTGTCCGAACTGGCCGGCATGAACAAGAGCACGGTGCACCGCTTGCTTCAGGGGTTACACACCAGCGGCTATGTGACCCAGGCGCCGTCGCCGGGCAGTTACCGCCTGACCACCAAGTTCATTTCCATCGGCCAGAAGGCGCTGTCGTCACTCAATATCATTCACGTGGCTGCGCCGCATTTGGAACAGCTGAACCTGGAAGTGGGTGAGACGGTCAACTTCTCCAGCCGCGAAGACGACCACGTCATCCTGATCTACAAGCTGGAGCCGACCACCGGCATGATGCGTACCCGCGCCTATATCGGCCAGCATATGCCGCTGTACTGTTCGGCGATGGGTAAAATCTTCATGGCCTACGGCAACGACGATTACCCGGCCCACTACTGGCAGAGCCATCAGCAGGAGATTCAGACGCTGACGCGCAATACCATCACCGAGCTGCCGAAAATGTATGAGGAACTGGCCGATATTCGCCAGCGCGGTATGGCGATGGATCGCGAAGAAAACGAGCTGGGGGTCTCCTGCGTGGCGGCGCCGGTATTCGATATTCAACAGCGCGTGCCCTATGCGGTGTCTGTTTCTCTGCCGACCGCCAAGCTGCAGCAAATCGGCGTCAAAAGCCTGATTAAACCGGTGCTGGCCACTGCGCAACGCATCTCGCAGGAGCTGGGGTTCGTCACACCGATTTAAGTATTAGCATCTCTGATACTGGATTAGAAACATCAATTTCACCTAATGATCGCTTCCTCGTATGATGCGCGTGTTGACCGACACGCGCCCTCGTCCGGCGCCTTTTATCATCCGAGGAATCTCCCATGTTAGCCGTCTTCCTGCAGGGTTTTGCCCTGAGCGCCGCCATGATCTTGCCGCTGGGCCCGCAGAACGTATTCGTGATGAATCAGGGCATTCGCCGCCAGTATCATTTGATGATCGCCTCGCTGTGCGCGTTGAGCGATATCGTGCTGATCTGCGCCGGTATTTTCGGCGGCAGCGCGTTGCTGACCCGCTCGCCGCTGCTGCTGGCGCTGGTCACCTGGGGCGGGGTGGCGTTTCTGCTGTGGTACGGCTGGGGCGCGTTCCGTTCCGCCTTCAGCCCGCAACCGGCGCAGGCCGCGGCGCAAGAGCTGGCGCAGAGCCGCTGGCGCCTCGTGGTCACCATGCTGGCGGTTACCTGGCTGAACCCGCACGTTTATCTGGATACCTTTGTGGTGCTCGGCAGCCTGGGCGGGCAGCTGACGGCGGACGTGCGCTCCTGGTTCGCGCTCGGCGCGGTCAGCGCGTCGGCGGTGTGGTTCTTCGGGCTGGCGCTGCTGGCCTCCTGGCTGGCGCCGTGGCTGAACACCCAGCGGGCGCAGCGCATCATCAACGCGCTGGTCGGGCTGGTGATGTGGGGCATCGCGCTGCAGCTGGCCTGGCAGGGGGCAAATTTATAAGAATTTGCCACTAATCCGAATTCAAAACGCCGCGCGATATGCTACGTTTGATGCCAGGAATCCGGCGGTTCTCACAGGGAAAAGCCGGCGATCAGAGACAGCCTGTCATTAAGGAGACACTGTGAAGCTAAAAGCATTGGCTATGGCCGCAATGGTCGGATTAGGGACGTTACCGATGGCGCTGCAGGCGGCTGAAGTGCCTGAAGGGCCGCACGTCGTCACCTCCGGCACCGCCAGCGTGGACGCCACGCCGGATATCGCCACCCTGGCGATCGAAGTGAGCGTTTCCTCCAAAGACGCCGCCCAGGCGAAGAAGCAGGTGGACGAGCGCGTAGCGCAGTACTTTGATTTCCTGCAGAAAAATAACATCGAGAAGAAAGACATCAGCGCCGCCAACCTGCGCACCCAGCCGGAGTACGACTACCTGAAAACCGGCGAGTCGGTGCTGAAGGGCTACCGGGCGGTGCGTCAGGTGCAGGTGACCCTGCGTCAGTTGGACAAGCTGAACGAGCTGCTGGACGGCGCGCTGAAATCCGGCCTGAACGAGATCCGCGCGGTGGAGCTGGGCGTCGCCAAGCCGGACGTGTATCGCGAGCAGGCGCGGCAAAAAGCGATCGAGAACGCGACTCAGCAGGCCGAATCCCTGGCCAAAGGTTTCCACGCCAAGCTGGGGCCGGTGTACAGCATTCGCTACCGGGTCGCCAACTACCAGCCGATGCCGGTGGCGCGGATGTATAAGGCGGCGGGTGCGGCGGCGGAAAGCGACGCGGCGCAAACCTATGAGCAGCAAAGCATTCACTTCGACGATCAGGTGGATGTGGTGTTCGAGCTGCAGCGCAACGCCGCGCAGTAAGGTGTTCGTGTTGAAGAAAAGGTTCGCTGCGGCGAACCTTTTTTCGTTTTAATCCTGGCGCAGCACCTGGTGGCCGTGTTCCAGCAGCGCGTCGGTCACTTTGCGCATCATGCGGCTTTCCGGCGCGAAGCGGTGCCAGTACAGCATGCGGCGCTGATACAGCCCCGGCGTCAGATCGATCAGCTCACCGGATGCCAGCTCCTTTTCGATCTGCAGATGCGGGATCATACAGCAGGTGGTGCCCTGACGCGCCAGCTGCACGAAGGCTTCCGACGAGTTCACGATATGGCAAGGCACGCTGCCCGGCGACAGATCGAAGTTCTGCTGCAGGAACGCTTGGTGCATGTCGTCGAGATGATCGAAGGCCACCGCCGGCGCTTTCAGCAGCGCGGAGCGGGTGACGCCGCTCGGGAAATAGCGCTCGGCGAAGGCGCTGGAGGCCACGAACAGATAATCCAGCGCCCCCAGCCGATCCACCAGGCAGCTCGGCAGCGGCTGCGGCTGAATACTCACCGCGCCCACCACCTCACCGCGGCGCAGCCGCTCCTGGGTGCGGGTTTCATCTTCTACCTGCAGATTCAGGCGAATGGGGGAATCCGCCAGCACCGGCTTCAGCGCCGGCAGCAGCCAGGTTGCCAGACTGTCGGCGTTGACCGCCAGCGACAGCAGCAGCGGCGTATCGACGCCGGTGTCGTTGCCCAGCCACTCTTCTTCCAGCAATTCCACCTGATGCAGCAGCGCCAGCAGCTTTTGCCCTTGTTCGGTCGGGCGCGGCGGCACGGTACGGACCAGCAGCGGTTGGCCGAACAGGTTTTCCAGCTGTTTGATGCGTTGGGATACCGCCGATTGCGTGATGCAGAGTTTTTGAGCGGCGCGCTCGAAGCCGCGCTCACGGATCACCGCGTCCAGCGCTTGCAGCGTACGATAGTCTGGGCGTTTCATCGGAAAGATATCCCTTAAATTAGAATGATACCGGCACTATGCCACATTTTGCGCGCGGCGCAGGTGGAAAAATCACGCCCCCGTCTCGCCGCTAAGCGGCTAAAAATGCGGGCTGCGGCAAATAAGTGTGATCCTGCCAGCGTGAAAAACAGCGTTTTACCCTATAATACGCACACGTTTTCGTACAGAGGCAAGGGACATATTATGACGCAGGATGAACTGAAAAAAGCGGTGGGTTGGGCAGCGCTGGAATACGTGACGCCGGGCACCATCGTCGGGGTCGGCACCGGTTCTACCGCCGCCCACTTTATTGACGCGCTGGGCTCCATCAAGCACCAGATCGAAGGCGCAGTATCGAGCTCCGACGCCTCCACCGCCAAGCTGAAAAGCCTCGGCATCCATGTGTTCGACAGCAATGAAGTGGACTCGCTCGATATTTATGTGGACGGCGCGGACGAAATCAACGGCCATATGCAGATGATCAAAGGCGGTGGCGCGGCGCTGACGCGCGAGAAGATCATCGCCGCCATCGCCAAGAAATTTATCTGCATCGTCGACGCCAGCAAGCAAGTGGACGTGCTGGGCAAGTTCCCGCTGCCGGTGGAAGTGATCCCGATGGCTCGCTCTTACGTGGCGCGTGAGCTGGTGAAACTCGGCGGCCTGCCGGAGTATCGCCAAAACGTGGTGACCGACAACGGCAACGTGATCCTCGATGTGCATAACTTGAGCATCACCGACGCCATCGCGCTGGAGAACAAGATCAACGGCATCGCCGGCGTGGTGACCGTGGGGCTGTTCGCCAACCGCGGCGCGGACGTGGCGCTGGTCGGCACCCCGGAAGGCGTGAAAGTGGTCAAATAAACCTCCGCCGTTTGTGGCCCGGTAGTGCCGGGCCGCATAATTCTTCGGTTAAAATATCTTTTCTGAAAAACGGCAAATTTGGTGACTTATGTCACATTGTGAAAACTGACTCCCCAAAGCTTCTGCCGAAAACTTTCCCTATGGCATTTTCTGCCGTAAACCGCCATCAACGCTGCGCCTTGTCCTGCTGGGCAGGCAATCGTTTGTATTGCCGCCCGCGTTATTTTTGTTATGTTGGATGGGAGCTGTGTCGTCACAGCCGCTTCTGAAGTCTGAACATAGGGTCGGGTAAATGGCAAAAGTATCATTGGAGAAAGACAGGATTAAATTCCTGTTGGTGGAAGGGGTTCATCAGAGCACGGTCGATAATTTACGTGCCGCCGGTTATACCAACATCGAATACCACAAGGGTGCGTTAGACACCGAATCGCTGAAGGCATCCATCCGCGATGCGCACTTCGTCGGCATCCGATCGCGTACGCATCTGACCGAAGAGGTGTTCGCCGCCGCAGAAAAACTGGTGGCGGTGGGCTGCTTCTGCATCGGCACCAACCAGGTTGATCTGAAAGCGGCGACCAAGCGCGGTATTCCGGTCTTCAACGCCCCGTTCTCCAATACCCGATCCGTGGCCGAAATGGTGCTGGGCGAGCTGCTGTTGATGCTGCGCGGCATTCCGGCCGCCAACGCCAAGGCGCACCGCGGCGTGTGGCACAAACTGGCCGTGGGCTCCTACGAGGCGCGCGGCAAAAAGCTGGGCATCATCGGCTACGGCCACATCGGCACCCAGCTGGGCATTCTGGCCGAAGGGCTGGGCATGAAGGTGTTCTTCTACGACATCGAGAACAAGCTGCCGTTAGGTAACGCGCAGCAGGTGCGTCATCTGTCCGATCTGCTCAATATGAGCGACGTGGTGACGCTGCACGTGCCGGAAACGCTGGCCACCAAGAACATGATGGGGGCGGAAGAGCTGGCGCTGATGAAACCGGGCGCCATTCTGATCAACGCCTCGCGCGGCACCGTGGTGGATATTCCCGCGCTGTGCGACGCGCTGGCCAGCAATCACCTAGCGGGCGCGGCGATCGACGTCTTCCCGGAAGAACCGGCGACCAACAGCGATCCGTTCAACTCGCCGCTGTGTGAGTTCGACAACGTGCTGCTGACGCCGCACATCGGCGGCTCCACCCAGGAAGCGCAGGAGAATATCGGCGACGAAGTGGCCGGCAAGCTGGCGAAATACTCCGACAACGGATCGACTCTGTCCGCCGTCAACTTCCCGGAAGTGTCGCTGCCGGCGCATGGCCCGAACGCCAGCCGCCTGCTGCACATCCACGAAAACCGCCCGGGCGTGCTGACGCAGATTAACCAGATTTTCGCCGAAGAGGGGGTTAACATCGCCGCACAGTATCTGCAAACCGGGCCGGAAATCGGCTACGTGGTGATCGACATCGAAGCGGAAACCGCGCGCGCCGACGCCGCGCTGCAGCGCATGAAGGCCATCGACGGCACCATTCGCGCCCGTCTGCTGTTTTGATTCGGCGGCTCGCCGCAACAAAAAAGGCCGGAGCGATCCGGCCTTTTGCTATTTGGGCTCGTGCCACGCCCAGCTGCAGAGCGGGGTGAGGATTTCCGGCAGCGGGATATCCCAGTGCTCGATCGGCAGGCGCTCCACCTGCTGGCAATCATGGGCCAGGCCGATAGGATAAGGGCCGCCGCTGCGCCAGTTTTGCAGGGTGCGATCGTAAAAGCCGCCGCCCATGCCCAGACGTTGCCCGGTATGATCGAACGCCACCAGCGGCGTCAGCACGACGTCCAGCTCGCCCAGCGGCAGCACCTGGCGCACATCGAGGCGCGGTTCGAGAATATTGAAGCGATTGCGCACCAGCGGCGTTTCCGGCGCATAGCGCAGGAACAGCAGGTGGCCAGGGCTGAACGGGTGCAGCACCGGCAGGTAAACCCGTTTACCGAGCGTCCACAGTTGCTCGATCAGCGGCCCGGTGTCGAGTTCACCGTCAAACGACAGGAATACCGCGATGCTGTGCGCCGCCTTAATGTGCGTATGCGCGACGAGGCGCTCGGCTATCTTGTCTGCGGCAAAGCGTTGCTGGCCCGGCGTAAGCTCGCGCCGACGTTGGCGTATGAGTTGACGAATGGCTTGGCGCTGCTGCGCAAATTGGGGTTGAAAAGGCATCGTATCAGGCTTGCTCAGTGTGGCGTTCGGCACACATAAACTGCTGAGAAGGGGAATCTCCGAGATGCCGTCGCAGGCTGTAACCCTTGAACCCATGGTTCAAGGTGAACGTGCCGTCGCAATCTTAAGGCTTCTCGGCGCACCGAGCGTGCTCACCGATCGCGGAGCAACACATTCTGTTTGTACTAAATATCGGCTCAGGGGACTGGCCCGCTGGCGAACATCTCAGAGAAATTTTGTACTCGTTGCCGAAACTGTGATTTCAACAACTTAAGTTATTCGAATTGTGCATCCTGACGTTCAGAGATGCGACCTTGTTCAAGCAACGCTTGTTCAATGGTCTGCTGCAGCATCCGTATGCGTTGTTCCATATTGGACGCATAGTCACGGGTTTTCAACCGTTCTTGAGCAAGTTCGTGACAGACGTTCAATGCCGCGATGAAAACCAGTTGCTCAGTATTGGAGACTCTAGTGCGAACTTTAAGATCTTGCAACCGTTGGTTAAGATCGTCCGCCGCCATATTCAACGCATCTTGTTGTTCTGGCGGGCAATTGACTCTTAACGAGCGGCCAAAAATTTGAATATCTACCGGTTGTGCAGACATGCCACCTTCCTGCCTAAATTTCGCGCCAGCCTTGTCCGCCCTGGCCGGGCCGTCAAAGCGGGCGCCACTATATATACCTCGGTACCAAGATACAACCCCTTTTTCAGTACCTGGTTGTAATCTACTGTGGCGCACATTGCCAGTCAAAAAAGGGTTTCAAAATGCGTATTTACCGCACTTTCGCCACCTGACGGCGCAGTGTGAAACCTGCCACATCGCGATTATAACTAGCCACTGAGGTGTCGCGCTTATCTGGTATAGCGACGGACCTTGGTGGTAGCATAACACGAACTTATCCTGCCAACGATGACGAATGCGCATGTCTATACAGAATACATTTCCAAGTTACCAATCTTTGACCGTGGCCCTCAACCAGCAGTCGGTGGCGCTGACCGCGGCAGAAATGCACGGCCTGATCAGCGGCCTGCTGTGCGGCGGCAGCCGTGATGCCGGCTGGCAGGCGCTGGTGCACGATCTGACCAACGAAGGCGTCGCCTTCCCGCAGGCGCTCAGCCAACCGCTGCAACAGCTGTATGAAGTGACGCGCGAAACGCTGGAAGACGACGAATTCCTGTTCCAACTGATGTTGCCGGAAGGGGAAGCCGTCAGCGTGTTCGATCGCGCCGACGCGCTGGCCGGTTGGGTCAACCACTTCCTGCTCGGGCTGGGCATGATGCAGCCCAAGCTGGCCCTGGTGAAAGACGAAGTCGGTGAAGCGATCGACGATCTGCGCAACATCGCGCAGCTGGGCTACGACGAAGACGAAGATCAGGAAGAATTGGAGCAGTCGCTGGAAGAAGTGGCGGAGTATGTGCGGGTTGCCGCCATCATGTGCTACGGCGAATTCACCCGTCACAAGCCAACGGCGCCGGAAAACATCAAACCGACGTTGCACTAAACGTCCTATCGGCCCTCCGCCGGCGATGCGGATGGCATGATTTCAGGAGAAGGTAATGACTCAGCAGGAATTCAACAACCGCCGTCAGGCGCTGTTGGCGAAAATGGCGCCGGCCAGCGCGGCGGTTATTTTCTCTGCGCCGGAAACGACGCGCAGTGCAGATTCAGACTATCCCTATCGGCAGAACAGCGACTTTTGGTACCTGACCGGCTTCAATGAGCCGGAAGCGGTGCTGGTGCTGATCAAAAGCGACGAAACGCACAACCACAGCGTGCTGTTCAACCGGGTGCGCGATCTGACGGCGGAAATCTGGTTTGGCCGCCGCCTGGGGCAAGACGCCGCGCCGGCGAAGCTGGGCGTGGATCGCGCGCTGCCGTTCGATGAAATCAATGACCAGCTGCACCTGCTGCTCAACGGCCTGGACGTGGTCTACCACGCGCAGGGCGAATACGCCTATGCCGATCAGATCCTGTTCGGCGCGCTGGACAAGCTGCGCAAGGGGTTCCGCCAGAATCTGCAGGCGCCGGCCACCGTGACCGACTGGCGGCCGTGGCTGCATGACATGCGCCTGTTCAAATCGCCGGAAGAGCTGGCGGTGATGCGCCGCGCCGGTGAGATCAGCGCGCTGGCGCACACCCGCGCGATGGAAAAATGCCGCCCGGGCATGTTCGAATACCAGCTGGAAGCGGAAATTCACCATGAATTCACCCGCCTCGGTGCCCGCTACCCCTCTTACAACACCATCGTCGGCAGTGGCGAAAACGGCTGTATCCTGCATTACACCGAGAACGAGAGCCAGATGCGCGACGGCGATCTGGTGCTGATCGACGCCGGTTGTGAGTACCAGGGGTACGCCGGCGACATCACCCGCACCTTCCCGGTCAACGGCAAGTTCAGCAAGCCGCAGCGCGCGGTGTACGACATCGTGCTGGCGTCGCTGCAGCGCGCTTTGGAACTGTTTAAACCCGGCACCAGCATCCGCGAAGTCAACGACGAAGTGGTGCGCATCATGGTGGTCGGGCTGGTGGAACTGGGCGTATTGAAAGGTGAAGTCGATCAGCTGATCGCCGAGCAGGCGCACCGGCAGTTCTTCATGCACGGGCTGAGCCACTGGCTGGGCCTCGACGTGCACGACGTCGGCCACTACGGCACGCCGAGCCGCGATCGGCTGCTGGAGCCGGGCATGGTACTGACCGTGGAACCGGGGCTGTACATTGCGCCGGATGCGGACGTGCCGGCGGAATACCGCGGCATCGGCATCCGCATCGAGGACGACATCGTGATCACCGCCGACGGCAATGAAAACCTGACCGCTACCGTAGTGAAAGACGCCGATGCCATCGAAGCGTTGATGGCGGCGACAAGGTCATAAAATGAGCGTAATTATCGTTGGTGGCGGTATGGCGGGCGCGACGCTGGCGCTGGCTATCTCGTCGCTTACTCAGGGAAGAATGGCGGTGGATCTGGTCGAGGCGACTCGGCCGGATGACCGCAGCCATCCGGGCTTTGACGCCCGCGCCATCGCACTGGCGCAGGGCACCTGCCAACAGCTGGCGCGCATCGGCGTTTGGCCGGCGCTGCGCGATTGCGCTACGCCGATCGCTCAGGTGCACGTCAGCGATCGCGGCCACGCCGGTTTCGTGAATCTGCAGGCGCAGGATTATCAGGTCGATGCGCTTGGCCAGGTGATCGAACTGCACGACGCCGGGCAGCGGCTGTTTGCGCTACTGGCGAAGGCGCCGGGCGTTACGCTGCACTGCCCCGCGCGGGTGGTGGACGTGATTCGCACCGCCGAGCGGGCGGAAGTACAACTGGATACCGGTCTGCGCCTGTGCGGGCAACTGCTGGTGGCGGCCGACGGTTCGCGTTCGGCGCTGGCGCAGGCCTGCAACGTGCAGTGGCGGCAGGAGGACTATCCGCAGTTCGCCACCATCGCCAACGTCACCACGGCGGAAGATCCGCAGGGGCGCGCCTTCGAGCGCTTTACCCGCTACGGGCCGCTGGCGCTGCTGCCGATGTCGCAGGGGCGCAGTTCTTTGGTGTGGTGCCATGCGCGCGAAGATCGCGCCCGGGTGGATGCCTGGGACGACGAGCGTTTTATCGCCGAGCTGCAACAGGCCTTCGGCTGGCGGCTGGGGCGCATCCTCAAGGCCGGTAAACGGCACAGCTATCCGCTCAGCCTGCTGACCGCCGATCGCCATGTCAGCCATCGTCTGGCGCTGGTGGGCAACGCGGCGCAGACGCTGCATCCGATCGCCGGGCAGGGGTTCAACCTCGGTCTGCGCGACGTGATGTCGCTGGCGGAAACGCTGGCAGAAGCGGTGAACAGCGGCGAAGACGCCGGTGGTTATGCGCTGCTGAGCCGCTATCAGCAGCGGCGGCAAAACGATCAGCAGGCGACGATCGGCGTGACCGACGGATTGATCCGCCTGTTCGCCAACCGTTATGCCCCGCTGGTGGTCGGCCGCAACCTGGGGCTGATGGCGATGGAGCGTTTGCCGGCGGTGCGCGACGCCTTCGCCAAGCGCACGCTGGGCTGGGTGGAACGTTAGACACAGAATCGGGCGCCCTGTGGCGCGCCCAAAACGCGGCGCGGCAAGGCGTCGCGCGTTATTTAAGGAAATCGAGCAGCATGCAATCATTTGACGTGATTATCGCCGGTGGCGGTATGGTGGGGCTGGCGTTGGCCTGCGGCCTGCAGGGCAGCGGGCTGCGCGTGGCGGTGCTGGAGCAGCGCCAGCCGGATATGGCGCCGCCGTCGGAGCAGCCTGCGCTGCGGGTCTCCGCCATCAATGCCGCCAGCGAGCGTTTGCTGCAGCACATCGGCGTGTGGGACGACATTCTCCAGCTGCGCGCCAGCGCCTACAACGCGATGGAAGTGTGGGATCGCGACAGCTTTGGCAAAATCGCCTTCCGCGGCGACGAGTGCGGCTTCAGCCATCTTGGCCACATCATCGAAAACTCGGTGATCCAGCAGGCGCTGTGGAAACGCGCCGAAAGCCTGTCGGACATCACGCTGATTACCCCGGCCGCGCTCAAACAGGTGGCGTGGGGCGAGAACGACGCTTTCGTCACGCTGGAGGACGGCCGCATGCTGACCGCCCGCCTGGTGATCGGCGCCGACGGCGCCCAGTCGTGGCTGCGTCAGCATGCCGACATTCCGCTTACCTTCTGGGATTACCGCCACCATGCGCTGGTCGCCACCATTCGCACCGAAGAGCCGCATCAGGCGACGGCGCGGCAAATTTTCCACGGCGACGGCATTCTGGCGTTCCTGCCGTTCAGCGATCCGCATTTGAGCTCCATCGTCTGGTCGGTGACGCCGGAAGAGGCCGAGCGGCTCAAGCAGCTGGAACCGGCGCAGTTCAACCGCGAACTGGCGATGGCCTTCGACATGCGCCTGGGGGCTTGCAGCCTGGAAAGCGAACGGCTGGCGTTCCCGCTGACCGGCCGCTATGCGCGCAGTTTCGCCGCGCACCGCCTGGCGCTGGTGGGCGATGCGGCGCATACCGTGCATCCATTGGCCGGGCAGGGCGTGAATCTGGGCTTTATGGACGCCGCCGAGCTGATTTCCGAACTGCGCCGCCTGCAGCGGCAGGGCAAGGATATCGGCCAGCACCTCTATCTGCGCCGCTATGAGCGCCGCCGCAAACATGGCGCGGCGGTAATGCTGGCCAGCATGCAGGGATTCCGCGAATTGTTCGACGGCAACCACCCGGTCAAAAAGCTGCTGCGCGACGTGGGCCTGCGGCTGGCGGACAGCCTGCCGGGCGTCAAGCCGAAGCTGGTGCGTCAGGCGATGGGCCTGAACGATCTGCCCGAGTGGCTTGCCTGACATCCTGCCTTCTGCGAGCCCTCCGCGGGCTCGCGCTTCTTGCCTTATGCCATCGTCTTTCCTTATATAACCCTTCATTTGAAATAATCTAATTCCAGCCGCTTTTTATCATTACTTTTTCTAATTCCATGTTCGGTTATCAAAAGTCGGAATCTCATGCGCGGCCGTCGGTTTGTTATATAACTTCGGAGTTTTGCCGCTTTAATTGTTAATTTTGTGCCTTAAAGCGCATTTTTCCAGTGAAAAACTCTGCACACTAGCCCGGCATTTTACCGTCCCGGAACGGCGATGAGCCTATTTTAACTTATGGTTAATGTGGTCGTTCGGTGATAAGTTCGAGGGAAAGGTATCGTTTGCGTCACGGCGGTTGCACGCAGTTTCCGCCCGTCCCGGCGCAGCATTTGTGTTGAGCAGTCAGTGCGCCATGGCGATCGGGCCGCGAGCCAGGCTCCGCCGCATTGCGTGGCAGCACCCTAACTTCTAGCGACGAGTGGAAAGAGGGAAAAGATGGCAAAGCAAACCCCACTGTACGACCAGCACGTGGCGTGCGGTGCGCGCATGGTAGACTTTCACGGCTGGATGATGCCGCTGCACTACGGCTCGCAGCTTGATGAGCACCACGCGGTGCGTCAGGATGCCGGCATGTTCGACGTGTCTCACATGACCATTGTGGATCTGCACGGCGCCCGCACCCGCGAGTTCCTGCGCTACCTGCTGGCGAACGACGTCGCCAAACTGACCCAACCCGGCAAGGCGCTGTACACCGGCATGCTGAATGCCTCCGGCGGCGTGATTGACGACCTGATCGTTTATTTCCTCACTGAAGACTATTTCCGCCTGGTGGTGAACTCCGCCACGCGCGACAAAGACCTGGCCTGGATCGAAGAGCACGCCGCGCCGTATGGCGTCGCGCTGACGGTGCGCGACGATCTGGCGCTGATCGCGGTGCAGGGCCCGCAGGCCAAAGAGCGCGCCGGCACGTTGTTCACCCCGGAACAAAAAAGCGCGGTCGAAGGCATGAAGCCATTCTTCGGCGTACAGGCCGGCGAGCTGTTCATCGCCACCACCGGTTACACCGGCGAGGCCGGCTATGAGATCGCGCTGCCGAAAGATCAGGCGGCGGATTTCTGGCAAAAATTGCTGGCCGCGGGCGTCAAGCCGGCCGGTCTGGGCGCGCGCGACACGCTGCGTCTGGAAGCGGGCATGAACCTCTACGGGCAAGAGATGGACGAAGGCGTTTCGCCGCTGGCCGCCAACATGGGCTGGACCATCGCCTGGCAGCCGGAAGATCGCCGTTTCATCGGCCGCGAAGCGCTGGAACAACAGCGCGAGCAGGGCACCGAGCAACTGGTCGGCTTGATCATGACGGAAAAAGGCGTATTACGTAATGAGCTGCCGGTGCGTTTCACCGACGCGGCGGGACAAACTCACGAAGGCGTGATCACCAGCGGTTCGTTCTCTCCGACGCTGGGCTTCAGCATCGCGCTGGCGCGCGTGCCGGCAGGTATCGGCGAGCAGGCCATCGTGCAGATCCGCAACCGTGAAATGCCGGTCAAAGTGACCAAGCCCGGTTTCGTTCGCGCCGGCAAGCCGCTGACAAATTGATTTTTTATTGATTGATTCTTTTATTTCTTCGAAGGAGTAACCGGCGATGAGCAATGTGCCAACAGAATTGAAATACGCATCCTCCCACGAGTGGGTTCGTGCAGAAGGTAACGGCGTTTACACCGTAGGCATCACCGAACACGCGCAGGAACTGCTGGGCGATATGGTGTTTGTCGATCTGCCGGAAGTGGGCCGCCGCGTCGCCGCCGGTGAAGATTGCGCCGTGGCGGAGTCCGTCAAGGCGGCATCGGACATTTACGCGCCAATCAGCGGCGAAATCGTGGCGGTGAACGGCGAGCTGGAAAGCTCCCCGGAGCTGGTCAACAGCGAACCTTACGGTGACGGCTTCCTGTTCCAGATTAAAGCCGCCGACGAAGGCGAACTGGCGAACCTGCTGGACGCCGCGGCTTATCAGGCCTCGATCGACGAGTAATCGTGACCACGCCCCAGGCCTTTCGGTCGGGGCGTTTTAGTTACCGCTCAAGCTATATCCCGTATCACGCAAGCATTCAGGAATTTGTAGCAATGACCCAGACACTCAGCCAACTCGAACACAGCGAAGCGTTCATCGAACGCCACATCGGCTCTTCTGCGGAACAACGCCAGGAGTTGCTGGCAGCGGTGGGCGCTCGCTCGCTCAGCGCGCTGATCCAACAGATCGTGCCGGCGGACATTCAGCTGCCGGGGCCGCCGCCGGTCGGCGATGCGGCGACCGAACACCAGGCGCTGGCTGAGCTGAAGGCGATCGCCTCGCAGAATCAGCGCTACAAATCCTATATCGGCATGGGCTACAGCGCCGTGCTGACGCCGCCGGTGATCCTGCGCAACATGCTGGAAAATCCGGGCTGGTACACCGCTTACACCCCTTATCAGCCGGAAGTGTCGCAGGGCCGTCTGGAAGCGCTGCTGAACTTCCAGACCGTGACCCTCGATCTGACCGGCCTGGATCTGGCTTCCGCTTCGCTGCTGGATGAAGCTACCGCCGCCGCCGAAGCGATGGCCTTGGCCAAACGCGCCAGCAAGCTGAAAGACGCCAACCGCTTCTTCGTGGCTGACGACGTGCATCCGCAGACGCTGGACGTGGTGCGCACCCGCGCCGAAACCTTCGGCTTCGACGTCATCGTCGATAAAGCGGAAAAAGTGCTGGAGCTGGACGGCGTGTTCGGCGTGCTGCTGCAACAGGTGGGCACCTCCGGCGAGCTGCACGACTACAGCGCGCTGCTGGCCGAACTGAAATCGCGCAAAATCATCACCAGCGTGGCCGCCGACATCATGGCCCTGGTGCTGCTGACAGCGCCGGGCAAGCAGGGCGCCGACGTGGTGTTCGGCTCCGCGCAGCGCTTCGGCGTGCCGATGGGCTACGGCGGCCCGCATGCCGCCTTCTTCGCCTGCCGCGACGAGTTCAAGCGCTCGATGCCGGGCCGCATCATCGGCGTTTCCCGCGATGCCGCCGGCAACACCGCGCTGCGCATGGCGATGCAGACCCGCGAGCAGCATATCCGCCGCGAAAAGGCCAACTCGAATATCTGTACCTCGCAGGTGCTGCTGGCCAACATCGCCAGCCTGTATGCGGTATATCACGGCCCGCAAGGGCTGCAGCGCATCGCCGGGCGTATCCATCGCCTGACCGACATTCTGGCTGCCGGGCTGCAGAAGGCCGGCCTGACGCTGCGCCACAACACCTGGTTCGACACCCTGACCGTTGAGGTGAAAGACAAAGCGGCGGTGCTGGAACGCGCGCTGAGCTTCGGCATCAACCTGCGTACCGATATCCACGGCGCCGTAGGCATCACGCTGGACGAAGCCACCTCGCGCGAAGACGTGCAGACGCTGTTCGCACTGCTGGCCGGCGACAACCACGGCCTGGACATCGACGCGCTGGACGCGGCGGTGAGCAAGAGCAGTCAATCGATCCCGGCCGCCATGCTGCGTCAGGATCCGATCCTGACCCACCCGGTATTCAACCGCTATCACAGCGAAACCGAGATGATGCGCTATATGCATCGCCTGGAGCGCAAAGATCTGGCGCTGAACCAGGCGATGATCCCGCTGGGCTCTTGCACCATGAAATTGAACGCCGCGGCGGAAATGATCCCGATCACCTGGCCTGAATTCTCCGAGCTGCACCCGTTCTGCCCGCCGGAGCAGGCTGCCGGCTACCAGCAGATGATCGGCCAACTGTCTCAGTGGCTGGTGCAGCTGACCGGCTATGACGCGGTGTGCATGCAGCCGAACTCCGGCGCGCAGGGCGAATACGCCGGCCTGCTGGCGATCCGCCGCTACCACGAAAGCCGCAACGAAGCGGGCCGCCACGTCTGCCTGATCCCGAGCTCCGCGCACGGCACCAACCCGGCCTCCGCCCAGATGGCGGGCATGAGCGTGGTGGTGGTTGCCTGCGACAAGAACGGCAACATCGATCTGCACGATCTGCGCGTCAAGGCGGAGCAGGCGGGCGAAGAGCTCTCTTGCATCATGGTGACCTACCCGTCGACCCACGGCGTGTATGAAGAAACCATCCGCGAAGTGTGCCAGATCGTGCATCAGTTCGGCGGCCAGGTGTATCTGGACGGCGCCAACATGAACGCCCAGGTGGGTATCACCACGCCAGGCTACATCGGCGCGGACGTTTCGCACCTCAACCTGCATAAAACCTTCTGCATCCCGCACGGCGGCGGCGGCCCGGGCATGGGCCCGATCGGCGTGAAAGCGCACCTGGCGCCGTTTGTGCCGGGCCACAGCGTCGTGCAGATCGACGGCGTAACCACCCAGCAGGGCGCGGTCTCCGCGGCGCCGTTCGGCAGCGCCTCCATCCTGCCTATCAGCTGGATGTACATCCGCATGATGGGCGCGGAAGGCCTGAAGCAGGCCAGCCAGATGGCGATCCTGAATGCCAACTACATCGCTACCCGCCTGAAAGACGCCTATCCGATTCTGTATACCGGCCGCGATCACCGCGTGGCGCACGAATGTATCCTTGATATTCGTCCGCTGAAGGAAGAGACCGGTATCAGCGAAATGGACATCGCCAAGCGCCTGATCGACTTCGGCTTCCACGCGCCGACCATGTCGTTCCCGGTGGCGGGCACGCTGATGGTCGAGCCGACCGAGTCGGAAAGCAAAGTGGAGCTGGATCGCTTTATCGATGCGATGCTGGCGATCCGCAGCGAGATCGACCGCGTCGCCAAAGGCGAATGGCCGCTGGAAGACAACCCGCTGGTGAATGCGCCGCACGTGCAGGCTGAGCTGGTTAACGACTGGCAGCACCCGTACAGCCGTGAGCTGGCGGTGTTCCCGGTGGCCGGCGTGCGCGAGAATAAGTACTGGCCGAGCGTTAAGCGTCTGGATGACGTGTACGGCGACCGTAACCTGTTCTGCTCTTGCGTGCCGATGAGCGACTACGAATAACACGTTCGGCAAAGTTTGTGTTCGGGGGACACCGCATCATGCGGTGTCCCTTTTTATTTTATTGCGGCCTATTCTTTCCCGTACGTTCCCACGATTTGAGGAGTCACCATGCAAGCGGCAATCGTAACAGCGCTGGGGCAAGCCCCGGTTTTCGGCACCTTTGAGGAGCCTCAGGCGCAGGCGAATGAAGTGCCGATCGACGTTCTGGCGGCCGGCATCAAACAGCTGGATCGCGCCACCGTCGCCGGCACCCATTACTCCAGCCCCAAGCAGTTGCCGATCGTACCCGGCACCGACGGCGTGGGCCGGACGGCCGACGGGCAACGGGTGTATTTCGCCTCCTTCCGCCGCCCTTACGGCGCGATGGCTGAGCGCAGCGTCGCGTCATGGACGGTGCCGGTGCCGGAGGCGGTGGACGACGCCACGGCGGCGGCGCTGATCAATCCGGCCTTCGCCGCCTGGCTGCCGCTGCGCTGGCGGGCGGATCTGCAGCCCGGTGAAACGGTGCTGATCATCGGCGCTACCGGCACCTCGGGCAAACTGGCGGTCGCCGCGGCGCGTCAGGCGGGAGCCGGGCGCATCGTTGCCGCCGGCCGTCGGCTGAGCGTGCTGGAAGCGTTGGGCGTGGATGCCACGGTGGATCTGAGCCTGCAGGGCGAGGCGCTGACGCAGGCCTTCGCGGCGGCGGCGGGGTCGGGCGGTTATCAGGTGATCGTCGATTATATCTGGGGTCCGGCGACCGAAGCGCTGCTCGCGACGCTCAATAATCACGATCTCTCGTCTTACGCCGGCGGGCGCGGCATTCGCCTGGTCAACGTCGGCTCGATGGCCGCGCCGGACATCCGGCTGCCGGCGGCGGTGCTGCGCAGCAATCAGCTGCAGATCCTCGGCAGCGGCACCGGCAACTTCCCGCCGATCCCGGAGATGCAGCGCTACGCGACCGAAATTCTGGCGCTGGCGGCGACGGGCGCGCTCACTATCGAGACGCAGGAGCACGCGCTGGCGGAGATCGCCGAGGTATGGGATCTGAACAAGAAAAGCGACGTGCGTTCGGTGATACGCATCGCCCGCTAAGTTCCTGCCGCTAGCAAGGGCAGACCAGGTGAATATCCTCCGGCTCGCGGGCGAACAGCTCGGCATCCGGGCGCTCGATGAGCCGGCACCCTTGCGCCAGATAGAAGTCTACGGTGCTTTTGTTGGGGATGGAGGAGACGTACAGCCCGGCGGCGCCTTCTTGCGCCACCTGACGCAGGCAGAGCTGGAACAGCTGCTTGCCTAATCCCTGGCCGCGTTTGTGCGCGCTGACGTAAAAGAACAGCAGCTGGCGCAGATCCCGCTGCGGGCCGCGCGGCTCGGTATCCAGCGCCGCCGCCGCCACGATCTCCTCGCCTTCGAAGCGCGCGAAAAACGCGCCGCCGCGATCGAAGCAGGCTTCATGGATCGGCGTATAGGTTTCCCGGTCGTGCGGATCCCAACCGCGCACGTCGTAGTAGTCCGGGTAGGCTTGCAGTTTACCGTCCTGCAGGCGATACAGGGTGTCGATAATTTCGCTGCGGTCAATATCCCATAGTCGGTCGAGTTGCTGCCGTTGCAGCAGGACAGGGGCGCTCATGATCGTTGTTCACTCTCAGTCTGTGGCCGGTAACTTTCCGGCAAATCGATAATAAAACCGATGCCGCGATCGTCGAGGCCTTCGGTGACGCGCAGCTGCGCGCCGATCTTGTCGGCCAGGTTCCGGGCGATGGCCAATCCCAGTCCGCTGCCGGTCTGCTGCGTGCCGGGCACGCGGTAAAAGCGTTCAAACAGGCGCGGAAGGTGCTCTTCGCTCACTCCGGGGCCGTTGTCGCGCAACGTAATATAGCAGCCGAGCGGTGCCAGCGAACGGATATGGGCTTCGATGCGGCTGCCGGGCGGCGCGTACTTGAGTGCGTTGTCCAGCAGGTTGGTGAAGATGGCGATCAGCGCATGGCGATCGGTGGTTACCACCACGTCCTCGCTGCCGTCGAGCGAGAGTTCCACATCCTTTTCCAGCGCATAGGGGACGTGCTGCGCGATGCATTTTCCGATCTCTGCGTAGATGTCCACCGCCTCGATTTTCAGCGGAAAATCTTCCGCCTCCAGCTTGGCCAGGTTGATCAGCTGGCGCGACAGCGACGCCGCGCGATCCAGCCCCTGCTGCATGTCGCCGATGATCTCCCGGCGCTCCTGCTGCTCGCTGACCTGGGTCAGCAGATGCAGCTGCGCCAGCACGGCGGCGATCGGCGTGCGCAGTTCGTGCGCCGCATCGGCCATAAAGCGTTTCTCGCGCTGATTGGCGGCGTCGATGCGTGCCATCAGTTTGTTGACCTCCACCACCACCGGCCGGATTTCCTGATACTGCTCGCTGACATTGATCGGCGATAGGTTGCCCGGCTGGCGATCGGAGATGGTGCGGGCGATCTGGCGCAGCGGCCGCAGGCTGAAATAGGCGGTAAATAACAAGGTGACGATGATGGCTGCCAGAATGCCCAGCAGCGGTACGGCGGTGCTTTCCGCCGGATTGCCGAACTGCGTGGTGCGATCGTTGAACGATTCGCCGACGATGACCCGATACTGACGCTTTTCGCTCCAACTGCCGGCGAGATGCCAGTTGGCGCCGGCGTATTTAACGGAGCCGGACAGCACTGAAGGCGGCAGGCGCAGCGGTTCTCCCTGCGTCAGCGAACTGTAAAGCATCCGGTTGTCCCGATCATAAACCACGAACAGCGGGTGATAGTCGATTTGATCCTGCATGCCATTATTGATGGAATCAATGTACATGCCTTCAATGGTCTTGATGATGCCGAGATAATCGATATTGTCAGTGCCGGTTTCATCGAGAATATTGGCGATGCCTGCGGCGACGATACGTTGCTGATTATCGAAATATTTCTCCATGTCGGGGTAATACCAATATTTCACCCAGGCGACGAGGAGCCCCCACAATAATAAAATGGCCAGCACCTGGAAAATAATGGTGCGCATAAAGAAGGATTTAAAACCGATCATGCCGCTACTCTTTCTTCAGCAAATAACCAATGCCGCGTACGGTAATAATCCTTTCTTTACCGATCTTGCGCCGTAAATTATGCATGTGCACTTCCAGCGAGTTGCTTTCCACACTGTCGCCGTGGCCGAACAGCCGCTGCTCCAACACCGCTTTGCGCACCACGGTGCCGGCGCAGCGCATCAGTTCATGCAGCAGGTGATACTCTTTTTTCGACAGCATCAGCAGCTCGTTATCCAGCGTCACCTGATGGTTGACCGGATCGAGATACAGCGTGCCGAGGCTCCAGGTTTGCGAAGCAAAGCCGGCCATACGCCGGTTGACCGCCTTGACGCGCGAGATGAGTTCGAGTAGCGCAAAGGGTTTGGCCAGAAAGTCGTCCGCGCCGGAGTCCAGGCTGTTCACCAGGCTTTCGATGCGGTCGCGAGCGGTCAGGATGATGATCGGGATATTTTGCCCGGCGGCCCGCCAGGCGATCAGCTTCTGCAAACCGTCGCCGTCCGGCAGCGTGAGATCCAACAGCATCAAATCGAACCCGCCGGATGAAAGTTTATTTTCCGCGTCGGCGAGCAGGCGCACCCAGCATAAATTAAAGCCGGCCAGCTCCAATGCGCGGCACAGCGCCTTGCCTAATTGCAGGTCGTCTTCCACCAACAGTATGTTCACGTTTTTTCCGCTGAGATCTTTGAGTCGCGCTTATCTAACTATAACGTTGACGGGAAGACAACGGGGAAACCTGCACTGCCTGCACGTTCTTAAGCAAACCTTAATCTGGCTTTAATCTCGCGTTAAGGGAGCAAGAGGGAATTTCAGTTATTTTGCAGCCATTCGAAATCATGACAGAGGGCGCGAAACATGCAGACTGACGGTTCCCCGCTCGCGGGCACCTCGCGGCGGCTGATATATACAGGCGTGGCGACACTGCTCGTTCTGTTGACGCTGTCTTTTCGCGGCGATGCGCAGAGCCATAGCGATAATGGCCCGCATGCTGCCGGCTTGCAACGGGGGCATCAGGCAGCGACGTCGGACGCCTACGGCTGCGTCAAAGCGCGGATTAAAAAGCAGCTGCGCCGCCTGGCTCAGCTTTGAAGCGCTTTTTAGGGCGCAGCTCTATACTCTGACGGGCAAACGGGGCGTCTGCATGCAGGCTGCTGTGTTGACATCGCTAACCAGAGAAAAAACAGTATGACGAAAGTGGCATTGGTGACCGGCGCGAGCCGGGGAATTGGCCGTGCGGCCGCGTTATTGCTGGCCCGGCAGGGTTATGCAGTGGGCGTGAATTACCTGCGCGACGAAAGCGCGGCGCGGCAGGTGGTGGCGGAAATCGAGGCGCAGGGCGGCAAGGCGCTGGCGCTGCAGGCCGATGTGGCCGACGAAGCGCAGGTGATGGCGATGTTCGCCGCGCTGGACGCCCGGCTGGGCACGCTCAGTGCGTTGGTCAACAATGCCGGCATTCTGTTCCGGCAGGCGAACATTGAACAGTTGACCGCCGAGCGCATCAATCAGGTGCTCGGCACCAACGTTACCGGTTACTTCCTGTGTTGCCGCGAGGCGGTGAAGCGCATGGCGCTGCGCCATGGCGGGCAGGGCGGCGCGATCGTCAACGTTTCCTCCGCGGCGTCCCGGTTGGGGGCTGCCGGGGAATATGTCGATTACGCCGCCTCGAAAGGCGCCGTCGATACCCTGACCATCGGGTTATCGCGCGAGGTGGCGGCGCAGGGCATCCGCGTCAACGGCGTGCGACCCGGATTCATCTATACCGAGATGCACGCCAGCGGCGGCGAGCCCGGCCGGGTGGATCGCGTGAAGGACAGTTTACCGATGCAGCGCGGCGGGCAGCCGCAGGAAGTGGCGGAGGCGATCGCCTGGCTGCTGTCTGACGCCGCGTCTTACGTGACCGGCACTTTTATCGAGGCCGCCGGCGGGCGTTGAACGCATGAGGGGGTTTTGACATCCCGCCGTGCGGAGTGTATTTTGATTAAATAACAATCAAAATGTAGTTACAAAAATGTATGTTTATTTTGAATGGAATCAGGATAAAAATCACAGTAACCAGCGCAAACACCGCGTCAGTTTTAAGATTGCGCAACGGGTTTTTCTGGATCCCAACCATTTGGCCGTGCTGGAAAGGATTGAGGATGGAGAAGAACGCTGGCAAACGCGCTCGGTATGGTCGGCTCCTGTTTGTTGCTGCTGGTGGCACATACGACGACCGAAACGGATGTCGAAGGCGATGCCGTAGAGATCGTGCGCATCATTTCAGCACGCAAGGCCGATGCCAAAGAGAGGGGAAGATATGAAGCGCAAAAATTCAGCCAAAAATCTGGCGCATAGCGTACTCCCTCCGTTGACGGGGGAGCAGAAAGCGCAAATTGCTTCACTGAGCGCGCTGCCGGATGAGGATATCGATTATACCGATGCCCCGGCCCTGGGTGAGGAGAAGTGGCAGGCTGCGGTTCAGGGGCGTTTTTATAAACCGATGAAAGTATCGAAAACCATCCGAATCGATGCGGATGTGTTGGCCTGGCTTCAGCGGCCAGGCAAGGGCTATCAGAAACGCCTGAACGCTGTGCTGCGTGAGGCGATGTTGAAAGAGCATGAGCACGAGGAATAATTTGTGTCAGGTGGCTAACGGTCCGGTGAGATTCTCACCGGATTTTTTTGCTGTTTTTTAAGGCAACGCCTACCAACGTCGGCCACCTCTCGACGGAGCTCGGTCAAAACTATAAAAACGGTCATTCCGCGGAGCGTGAAATGTGACCGTTTACCGTTTATCTCCTGCTCATCGGCAGAACAGGGTCATCATAACTATTCCCGATAATATCCTGCGCCGCGGGGTTACCCGTCGTGCAGCAGCGCGCTGCGGAATGACAGGATATGCGCCTGCGCGGCCTCGGCGGCGGCGGCGCTGTCTTGTGCGGCCAGCGCGGCGATAATTGCCCGGTGTTCGTCGATCACTTCGCGCATATGCCCTTCCCGCGACAGGGTGCTGGCCCAAAAACGCTGCGCCCTGGCGTGCAGCACACTCAGGATATCCGCCAGCATGTTATTGCCGGCGATCTGCGCCAGCTCCTGGTGAAACTCATGATCGAGTGTCATCATTCGCACTCTATCTCGCTCCTGGCTCGCGGCTTCGATTTGCCGGTTGAGTTCGGTCAGCGTCGCGATTTGCCTCTCGGTAATCCTCTGGCTCGCCAGCTGCATGCACAGCATCTCGTTAGCCAGCCTTACTTCGATCAATTCCAACGCATCGTCCATCGACAACGGTGAAACCATCACGCCTTTGCGCGGGATGACCTGCAGTAACCCCTCGTTGGCCAAGCGGTGGATTGCCTGATTTATCGGCGTTCTGCCCATATCCAGATCGTTCATCACCTGCGCGGTATTGAGATATTCGCCCGGCTTGTAGCTGAGTGTGACCAGCGCCTGTTTGAAGCGCCGGTAGGCCAGCTCGTTCAGTGAGACGCCGGCTTCTTCCGTCATCGGGCGCTGCGGGCTTTCTGCGTCAACAGTCTTCACGTTTTGCTCCTGCAAGAAGAAAGTTTTTAGACATAGTACACAAAAACATGGCATGAAAATCGCTTATTTGGTAACTAAAGATATAGTGAAATTTCACAGTGTTTTAACAAGAGGGGCGAAACTGCCATGAGACTGACCTTCACTTTACCTGAATCCCGCGGCGCGGCGACGTTGAATGTTGAGATTGATCATCTGGTGATCGCCGGTTGGACCGGGCGCGATCGCGAAGCGATCTTGCACCATATTCGTGAATTGGCCGAGCTGGGCGTGCCCCAGCCCAGTGCAATCCCCCTGTTTTACCGCGTTGCCGCCAATCAGTTGAGCCAGCAAGAGACCATTGAAGTCATTGGCAACGCGACGTCCGGCGAAGCGGAGCCGCTGATTTTTGCCCATCGCGGCGAACTGTTCGTGTCATTGGCGTCCGATCACACCGATCGTCAACTCGAAGCGCACAGCGTGGCGCTGTCGAAACAGATTTGCGTTAAACCGGTGGCGCGAGCCGCCTGGCCGCTGCAGGAGGTGCTGGAACATTGGGACAGTTTGATCTTGCGTTCGTGGATCAAGGAAGAGGGCGAATGGCGATTGTATCAACAGGGCAGCCTTGCCGCGCTGCGTACGCCTGGTGATTTGCTGGAGCGTTACTTCACCGGTATGCAGCCGCCGGAGTGCGGGCTGGCGCAACCGCAAACGCCCGACGGGTTGGCGATGACTTGCGGCACGGTAGCGGCGATCGGCGGCATTCGACCGGCCGGCGAGTTTCGCATGGAACTGGTGGACGATGTGCTTGGGCGCACCATCAGTCACGGTTATCGCAGCATTGAACTGCCGGTGGTGGCGTGATGAAAAAGCTGACGTTGATGCAGGCCAGCGCCGGCCTGGCTAGTGGTGAGTTCACCGCAGCGCAGCTGACCGCCGCCGCTTTGGCGCAGATCGCCGATGAGCGGGGGGAGGGCGCGCGCGCGTTTACGCGAACCTACGCCGAGTGGGCGCAACGGCAAGCGCAGGCCTCCGATCGGCGGCGCGCCGCCGGCTCGCCGCTGTCGGCGCTGGATGGCGTGCCTGTCTCAATCAAGGATCTGTTTGACGTGGCCGGTGAGGCGACCACGGCGGGCTCGTGCGTGTTAGCCGACGCGCCGCCCGCGGAAAAGCACGCTGCGGTAGTGGAACGGCTGTTGCAAGCCGGCGCGGTGGTGGTGGGCAAAACGACGATGACGGAATTCGCCTATTCCGGGCTGGGCATCAACCCGCATTACGGGACGCCGGCCAACCCCTGGGAGCGACAGGCGGCGCGCATTCCCGGCGGCTCCTCTTCCGGTGCGGCGGTGGCGGTGGCCGACGGCATGTGCCTGGGCGCGATTGGCAGCGATACCGGCGGGTCGGTACGCATACCCGCCGCGCTGTGCGGGTTGACCGGGTATAAACCCACTGCACGGCGCATCAATGACGCTGGCTTATTGCCGCTGTCGCCTTCGCTGGATTCGATCGGCGTGATTGCTCATGACGTCGCCAGCTGTATTGCGCTGGACGCACTGATTGCCGACAGCCCGCTGCGGGTGCCGCAAAAAAGCTTGGCGCAGGCGCATTTTGCCGTGCCGCAAACGGTGGTGCTGGATGAACTGCAGCCGGCGGTTGCCGAGGCATTCCAGCGCAGCCTGCAATGCCTGTCTCAGGCGGGGGCGCAGATTGAATTCATTCCCGCTACGGCGTTTGCCGAACTGGCCGCGTTCAATGCCAACGGTGGTTTCACCGCGCTGGAGTCCTGGCGCTGGCATCAAGTGTTGATCGCTGAACGGGCCGAGGGCTATGACCCGCGGGTGCTGTCGCGCATTCGCCGCGGTGCATCCTTGGGCGACGCCGATCTGCAGCTGTTGCAGCGGCAACGCGCCGACTGGCAGCGGCGGATTACGGCGGAGCTGCAGAGGTTTGACGCTCTGCTGATGCCGACCGTACCGATGATTGCGCCAACTATCGGCGAGCTGGCGGCGGATGATGCCTACTTCCGTTGCAACGGACTGATGCTGCGCAATCCCGCGATCGTCAATTTCCTCGACGGCTGTGCGCTGTCCTTGCCCTGCCAGCGGCCGGGCGCTGCGCCGATCGGCCTGATGCTGGCGGGCTTGCCGATGTGTGATGAGGCGCTGCTGGGATGGGCGCTGGCAATCGAACGCCGTCTTGCCGAGGCGTGATTTTCCGGTGGGCGCAGGCCTGCCTTTTGAGATGACCAGGAGAATATCCATGAACGATTCCCCGAACGGAATGCTGTTTGTCGCGACGGATGTCGCCACGCAGGATGATGCGGATTTCAATCGCTGGTATGACCGCGAACACGTGGAGGAGCGGGTGCGGGTGCCCGGCTTTTTATCCGGCACACGCTATCGGGCATTGCAGGGCGGGCGTCAATATTTGGGGCTGTATAAAACCGAATCGTTGGCCAGCTTTACCTCCGAAGCCTATCGCGCCGCGTTTCAACACCAAACGCCTTGGTCGGTGGCCAGCCTGGAGAAAATGCGTGATCCAATGCGCCGGGTGTGTGCGGTGGAGGCGGTCACCGGCCAAGGGTGCGGCAGTCATCTCTGTATCTTCGTGCTGCCGTCGGCGGCATCGGAAGCGCTGCATGCCCGCATCTTGCAACTGGGCGCACGGCTGGCTGAACAGCCTGGCTTTGTGCGCAGCAGCCTGTTGACGCCGGATGCCGAACTCAGTTCCCCGCTGCCGAAAGAATCGCGAGAAAACCGCCGAATGCTGCCGATGCTATTGATCGAAAGCAGCGACGCCGAAGCCGGCCTGCGTTTAAGCGAGCAGGCCGCTGAAGCGCTGAACATGCCCGCCGCCGATGCCTGGCACTATGCCCTTGGCTGGCAACTGACCGCACAGGAGCTGACATCATGAACGCATACACCACTGAAACGGCACAGGCTGCCGCGCCGGCCGCAGAAAGTGCCGCTGCACCGCCCAATACCGGCAAGTTGGCGGCGGCCAGCTCGATTGGCACGGCGTTGGAATGGTACGATTTCACCGTCTACAACATCATGGCCGCGTTGATTTTCAACCATGTATTCTTCCCATCGTTCGATCCGCTGGTGGGCACGATTCTGGCGTTCTCCACTTACGCGGTGGGTTATGTTTCCCGGCCGATCGGTGGCATCGTGTTCGGCCACCTTGGCGATGTGTTGGGGCGGCGCTTTGTGCTGGTCACCACGCTGGTGATCATGGGCGTGACCACGGCGCTGATGGGATTGTTGCCCGGCTACGCCAGCTGGGGGATTTGGAGCCCGCTGCTGCTGGTGACGCTGCGCTTTATTCAGGGCATTGCGCTGGGCGGAGAATGGGCGGGGGCGGTGCTGTTGTCGATGGAACACGGTAAGCCGCATCAGCGCGGGCGCAACGCGTCCTTTGCTCAGGTAGGGCCGTCCTGCGGTTCGCTGATCGGCACCGGCCTGATTACGCTGGTGACGTTGGCGATGTCGGCGGACGATTTCCAGCAATGGGGCTGGCGGATCCCGTTCCTGCTGAGCCTGGTGCTGGTCATCTTCGGTTTGTGGCTGCGTCGGGGAGTGGGGGAGACGCCGGCATTTTTGCAACTGGAGGCATCGAAAGATGTTACGCAGTCGCCGATCCGCGAAGTCTTCACGCAGCACATGCGCCCACTGCTGATCGCCGGCGGATCGCGTATCGGCTCTGACGTGCTCTATGCGTTGGTGGTCGTGTTCACGTTGACCTACGTCACCACCGTGCTGAATCTGCCGCGCCCGCTGGCGCTGGGCGCCACCATGCTGGGGGCGATAGGCAACGCCGTCGCGGTACCGCTGTTTGGCGCATTGTCGGATCGCTTCGGCCGTCGTCCGGTGTATATCGGCGGTGCATTGGCGGCGATCGCGTGGGCGTTTGCATTCTTCGTCCTGCTCGACAGCAGTCAACCGGTGTTGATCTGCATGGCAGTGGTGATCGGGCTGTTGATCCATGCGGCGATGTATGGGCCACAGGCGGCCTTCATCACGGAACAGTTCCCGACACGGGTGCGTTATGCCGGATCGTCGTTAGCCTATACCTTGGCGGGGATTATCGGTGGCGGCTTTGCCCCGCTGATCATCACTTCGTTGTTTAAATCTTACGACAGCACGCTGGCGATTTCCGCCTATGTCGCGTTGGCTCTGCTTATCACGCTTTGGGCGGTATGGGCGGCGCGGGAAACGGCGCATAAGCCGCTGTAAATAGAATGCCGGGCTACTTTAGGCCCGGCGTTCGGTCAAAACCACAAAAACGGTCATTAACGGTCATGTTGCGGAACGTGGAATTGTGACCGTTTACCGTTTATCTCCTGTCTGCCTAAGACGCACGCGCATCATAACTACCTGTTACTCCACACTTTCATAATTATTCATTTCATTTTCCTCCCGATTTTTTTGACAACTATCACACCGCCATCGTTGACCGATCGCGGGGCGATGCGCTTTGCGTCTGCGCGCAAAACGCGGCGCGGCAAATCGATATCGTAATCAACGTCGTGGAGGAGAAAAGAAACATGCTGCCTGTAGAACGTCATCGTTTTATCACCGAAGTCTTGAGCCAGCGCGGCCGCGTGATGGTGCAGGAGGTGGCGCAGCTGTGCCACATCTCTATCGAGACGGCGCGGCGTGATCTGGCCTTGCTGGAACGGCGCGGCCTGCTGCTGCGCAGCCACGGCGGCGCGGTGTTCGTCGAGCCGCCGGCGGTGGAGAAAACCTATGTGCCCGCCGAGATAGACCAGGGGGAATCTTTCCGCCAGCGCAGCAATGAGGCGCCGGAGCAGAAGACGCGCATCGCCAAACGCGCGCTGGAGTTTATCGCGCCGGGGGATTGCCTGCTGCTGGACAGCAGCTCCACCAGCTGGTTTTTGGCGCGCCAACTGCCGGATATCTCGCTGGTGGTGTTGACCAACTCGCTGCACATCATCCAGACGCTGGCCTGCAAGGCCAACGTGCGCACCATCGGACTGGGGGGCGAGTATTCCGCCAAGTATGAGGATTTTATCGGCGTGCTGGCGGAGCAGATGCTGAAAGAGTTCGTGATCAACAAGCTGTTTTTCTCCTGTCACGGCATCTGCCAGGACGGCGGCATCCGCGAAAGCAACGAGCACCATGCGCGGCTGAAGCAGCAGATGCTGCTGGCGTCGGAACGCAAGTTCCTGCTGGTGGACAGCAACAAGTTCGGCCGCCGCTCGTTCGCGCGCATCTGCCACTACCGGGAGATAGATACCTTAATCACCGATCGGCTCAGCGACGACGAATTTCGTCAGGAACTGGCCTGGAACAACGTCGACGTGATTGAAGTTTCACCCGCCGCGAAAAGGGCGGCGCGATAACAACAACGAAACCCCCTTATTTACAGCCAACACTTGTGGAGAGAGAACAATGAAAAAATCCGTACTGGTCGGTCTGTTTGCCTCGCTGCTGCTGTCGCTATCCGCGCAGGCGGCGGACAAGCTGAAAATGGGCGTGGTGGTGAAGATCGGCGGCATTCCGTGGTTCAACGCCATGGAGGCCGGCATCAAAAGCGAAGGCGCCAAACGCGGCATCGACGCCTGGATGGTCGGGCCGACGGCGGCGGATCCGGCGCTGCAGGTGCGCGCCATCGAAGATCTGATCGCGCAGAAGGTGGACATCATCGGCGTGGTGCCGAACGACGCCCGGGTGCTGGAGCCGGTGCTCAAGCGCGCGCAGGAGGCGGGCATCAAGGTGATCGTGCACGAATCCCCCGGCCAGAAGTACGCCGACTGGGACTTTGAGCTGGTGGACGCCTTGCAGCACGGGGTCAACCACATGAAAGCGCTGGCCGCCTGCATGAAAGAGCAGGGCAAGTACGCGGTGTACGTCGGCAGCCTGACGGTGCCGCTGCATATCACCTGGTCGGACTCGGCCATCAACTACCAGAAGCAGCACTACCCGAACATGCAGCTGGTGGGCGACAAGTTCGGCGTGGGGGAATCGCTGGATGACAGCGTGCGCACCACCAACGATCTGATGGCCAAATATCCCGATCTGAAAGGCGTGCTGGCGTTCGGATCGCAGGGGCCGATCGGCGCCGGGCGCGCGGTGCTCAACCGCGGCAAAAGCAACGATATCTGCGTCATCGGGCCGTTCAGCCCGGGCCAGGGCGCTTCGCTGGTCAATCGCGGCGCCATCAAGGGCGGTTACATCTGGAACCCGATGGTGGCGGGCGAAGTGTTCGTGCGCATCGCCGACATGATGCACAAGGGAGAAAAAATCACCGACGGCATGACCATCGAAGGCATGGGCAAGGTGCAAGTGGATGCGCAGCAGCACACCATTCTCGGCAACGCCACTGAAAGCCTGGATAAGCAAAACCTGCCGAAGCTGGTGAAGATGGGGCTGTAATCATGGCGATTTCCGGCAATACGGCAACCCAGGGCGCGCCGCTGATCGCGCTGCAACAGCTGTCGATGACCTTTGGCGGGCAACGTGCGCTGAACGCTATCTCGCTGGCGCTGATGCCGGGGGAAGTGCACTGCCTGGCCGGCACCAACGGCTGCGGCAAGAGTACGTTGATCAAGGCGATCGCCGGCGTGTATCAACCGGACGACGGCAGCCGCATCACCATCGACGGGCACACCTTCGGCCGGCTGTCGCCGGATCAGGCGCGCGCCTTCGGCATTCAGGTGATCTACCAGGATCTGTCGCTGTTTCCCAACCTGACGGTGGCGGAAAACATCGCCTTCGAGCACAACCTGCATGGGTTGCTGGGATGGTACCGCCCGGCGCGGCTGCGGCGCACCGCCGAGCGGCTGCTGCAGGAGCTGAGTTTCCATCTGGATCTCGATAAACGGGTGGCGGAGCTGCCGATCGCCCAGCGGCAGCAGGTGGCGATCTGCCGCGCGCTGGTGGCGGAGGCGCGGCTGGTGATCATGGATGAACCGACCGCCTCGCTGACCCGCACCGAGGTCAATCAGCTGCTGCGCACGGTGGATTACCTGAAAGCGAAAGGCATCTGCGTGGTGTTCGTCAGCCATCGGCTGGACGAGGTGCTGGAGATCTCGGATCGCGTCACGGTGATCCGCGACGGCAACAAGATCGGCACCTGGCCGGCGGCGGAGATCACCGGCGATCGTCTGACCGAGCTGATGACCGGTCTGAAGCTGGACTATCGCCTGAAGTCACCCAGCATGAATAAGGATCGGGTGCTGCTGGAGGCGGATCGCCTCAGCCGCGCCGGGCAGTATCAGGACGTGAGCTTCCGGCTGCATCAGGGTGAGGTGCTCGGTCTATGCGGGCTGCTCGGCTCCGGGCGCACCGAGCTGGCGCTGAGCCTGTTCGGCATGACTCGGCCGGACAGCGGCAAGCTCTACCTCGACAGCAAACCGGTGCGCTTTCGCGGCCATGAGGACGCGATCAAGGCCGGCATCGGCTACGTCTCGGAGGATCGCCTGACGCTCGGCCTGGTGCAGCAACAGTCGGTGGCGGACAACGCGGTGCTGACCATTCTCGATAAGCTGCGCGGGCGTTTTCGCCTGATTGACGACTACCGCAAGAATCGCATCGTCGCGGAGTGGATCGCCAAACTCGGCGTGCGGGTGGCGGATCCGGAGCAGGCGGTTTCGACGCTGTCCGGCGGCAATCAGCAAAAGATCGTGTTGGCCAAGTGGGTGCTGACCCAGCCGCGGATCCTGATCCTCGACTCGCCGACCGTCGGCGTCGACGTCGGCGCCAAGGCCAGCATCTACCAACTGATCCATCTGCTGGCGCAGGAGGGGATCGCCATTTTGCTGATCTCCGACGAAGTGCCGGAGGTGTATTACAACTGCGATCGGGTGCTGCACTTCAGCGGCGGCAGCGTGATCGGCGAGTACCTGCCGGGGCAGGTGAGCCAGCAACAGCTGGCGGAGGCGGTCAATGCGTAGATTCAGCCTGAAACCGCGCGGTAACGAAGGCTACCTGGCCTGGGTGCTGTTGCTGACGGTCATCGTCTTTTCGCTGCTCAGCGAGCAGTTTTTAACGGTGCAAAACCTGCTCGATCTCTGCGAAAGCTATGCGGTGAGCGGCATCTTTGCCCTCGGCCTGTTCGTGGTGCTGGTGACCGGCGGCATCGATATCTCCTTCGCTGCGGTGGCCTCGGTGGTGCAGTACCTGATCGCCACGCTGGCGACCCATTACGGCCTGGCCAGCCCGGCGGGCAGCATTCTGCTGGCGTTGGCGATCGGCGCCGCGCTGGGCATGGTCAACGCGCTGCTGATCTACTGCCTGCGCATCGTCTCGATCATCGTCACCATCAGCATGCAGGCGTTGTTGTTCGGCATGCTGATGTGGCTGACCAACGGCCGCAGTCTGTACGCGCTGCCGGACTGGTGGACGCTGCCGCGCAGCGTGCTGCCGTTCCAGTTGGGTGAACAGAGCTATCAGCTCGGTTTGCCGACGCTGGTGATGCTGGCGGTGGCGCTGCTGACCTGGCTGCTGCTGAACAAGACGCACCTCGGGCGCCAGCTGTTTGCCGTCGGCGGCGATGCGGAATCGGCGCGGCGCATCGGCATTCGCGTCGGCCTGCTGCACCTGTTCGCCTACGGCTATCTGGGCGTGATGGCGGCGATCGGCGGCCTGGTGCAGGTGTACCGCATGGGCGAAGTGGTGCCCAACGCGCTGGTGGGCGGCGAGCTTGACGTACTGGCGGCGGCGGTGCTGGGCGGCGCCAGCCTGAACGGCGGCAAGGGCAGCGTGATCGGCACGCTGATGGGCGTATTCCTGATCGGCGTGCTGAAAAACGGCCTCAACCTGATCGGCGTGTCCAGCTACTTCATGAACGTGGTGATCGGCCTGGTTATCGTCGCGGCGATCACCGTCACTCACTACAAGAAACGCAAAGAAACCGACGTCGGTTTCGCCTGAGGAGCGCCTGATGGGCAACTACCTGAAATTTCGTCCGGACGGCACCGCCGTCGGCCTGTTGGCGCTGCTGGTGGCGGTGGTGCTGGCCTTCAGCCTGCTGATGCCGGGGCGCTTCTTCAGCGGCGCCACCTTCACCAGCGTGGCGTTCCAGCTGCCGGAGCTGGGCCTGCTGACCCTGGCGATGTTCATCCCGATCCTCAGCGGCGGCCTGAACCTGTGCATTATCGCCAGCGCCAACCTGACCAGCCTGCTGATGGCCTGGCTGTTCATCAGCTATCTGCCGCCGGACGCCGGATTGGGATTGCAGGCGCTGTGGCTGGTGTTGGCGCTGGCGGCGGCGATGCTGCTGGCCGTGACGATCGGCGCGGCGACCGGCGCGCTGGTAGCCTACGTCGGCGCCCATCCGATTCTGGTGACGCTGGCGACCATGACTACGGTCAACGGCATCGGCATCTACCTGACGCGCGGCGCGGCCCTGAGCGGCATGCCGGAGATCGTGCGGTTTATCGGCGCCGAGCGCGTGCTGGGCGTACCGGTACCGCTGTGGATCTTCCTGGCGGTCGCCGTGCTGCTGGCGCTGTTCTTGCAGAAAACCCGGCTCGGCAAATGCATCTACATGAGCGGCAGCAACATCAACGCCACCCACTTCAGCGGCGTGAATACCCATCGGGTGCTGATCGCCATTTACACCCTCTCCAGCCTGCTGTGCGTGATCGCCGGGCTGGTGATGATGGCGCGCTTCAACTCGGCGCGCATGGGCTACGGCGACTCTTACCTGCTGCTGACGGTGCTGGCGATCATTCTGGGCGGCACCGATCCGTTCGGCGGTTTTGGCCGGGTCAGCGGCGTGGTGCTGGCGCTGATCGTGCTGCAGGTGATCGCCACCGGTTTGAACCTGATGAACGTCAGCCCGCACTTCAGTCTGGCGATGTGGGGCGCGGTACTGATTGCGGTGCTGGCGCTGAAGTTTTTCCGCCATCGCTATCGGCAGCGGCGGGCGATGCGCCGCAGCGCGGCCCAGGCCAGAGCCGCGGCAGGCCACTGATCCTTTTTCCCTTTTGCGCAGGATAACGCTAATGAAATACCAGATTTCACCTTCACTGATGTGCATGAACCTGATGGATATCCGGCAGCAATTGGCGGTGCTGAACCGCCGCGCCGATATGCTGCATATCGACATCATGGATGGGCACTACGTTAAAAACATCACGCTGTCGCCGTTCTTTATCGAACAGATCCGCCCGCACACCTCGTTGCTGCTGGACGTGCATCTGATGGTGGAGAACCCGACCGATTTTATCGACCCCATCGCCCGCGCCGGCGCGGACTTTATCTGCCCGCACGCTGAAACCATCAACCGCGACGCGTTCCGGGTGATCAACCAGATCCGCGCGCTGGGCAAAAAAGTGGGGGTGGTGCTGAACCCGGCTACGCCGGTGGAGTTTATCCGCCACTACCTTCATCTGCTGGACAAGGTTACGGTGATGACCGTCGATCCGGGCTATGCCGGGCAGCCGTTCATTCCCGAAATGCTGGAAAAGATCCGCCAGTTGCGCGATCTGAAACGCCAGCAAAACCTGAGCTATCTGATCGAGATCGACGGATCCTGCAATCAGCGCACCTACCGCGATCTGATGGGCGCCGGCGCGGAAGTGTTGATCGTTGGCAGCTCCGGGCTGTTCAACCTCGATCCGGATCTGGAGACGGCATGGGAAAAAATGCTGGATCAGATGCGGCAGGCGGCCTGAGGCGGGGGACATGATGCGGCATTTTCTTGGCGTAGACGTCGGCGGCACCAACACCCGCCTGCTGTTGATGGATGATGACGGCGAGTTCAGCGGTTACCGCAAGATGGCGACCGCCGATTGGGCACGACAGGCCGATCCGCTGGCGGCGTTGGGCCGCCTGATCGCCGGGCATTGCCAGGATCGTCAGGTGGCGCAGGTGATGCTGGGGCTGCCGGGTATCCTCAGCCGCGATCGCTCGCGGGTGCTGTCGCTGCCGTTCATTCCGGCGTTGGATGCTCAGCCGGTGGCGGCGCTGTTGGCCGATTTGCTGGCGCTGCCGGTGCGGATGGATAAAGACGTCAATCACCTGCTGTGGTGGGACTTGCAGCAGCTGCCGGCGCTGCCGCAGGTGGCGGTGGGGCTGTATTTGGGCACCGGCATGGGCAATAGCCTGTGGCTGAACGGCGATTTTTACCACGGGGCGCACGGCGCCGCCGGCGAGCTGGGGCACATTCCCTGGCCGGGCCATCAGGGCGAGTGCCCGTGCGGTAAACGTGGCTGCGTCGAGAGCCTGACCTCCGGCCACTGGCTGACCGGCTGGGCGCATGCCAACGCGGCGCAAACGCCGTTCGAACGGCTGTTCGAACGCCACGGCGAACATCCGGATCTGCGGCGCTTCGTCGAACGATTGGCGCAGACCATCGCCATCGAAATGAACGTGCTCGATCCCCAGCAGCTGATCCTGGGGGGCGGCGTGATCGCCATGAGCGGTTTTCCGTTGGCGCAGCTGGAGCAAGAGATCCGCCGCCATCTGCGCGGGCCGCAGCCGGCGCAGGGGCTGGCGATCTCCGTCAGCCGCCTTAGCGATGAGACCGGCAGCAAAGGCGCCTGCCTGGCCGCCCGGCGCCATTTCCAATTGAGCAGGGAGTACCCGCAATGAAAGGCAAAGTCTGCGTGTTCGGTTCGTTCAACCTGGATATCGTCGCCGGCATGGCGCGCTTTCCGCAGCCCGGCGAATCGCTGATCGCCCGCAACAGCATGATGGGCGCGGGCGGCAAGGGCGCCAATCAGGCCACCGCCGCGCTGCGCGCCGGGGCGCGGGTGCATTACATCGGCAAGGTGGGGCGCGACGACTTCGGCACCTTTGCCCGGCGCCATCTCGCCGCCGCCGGTTTCGATGCTGTGACGCTGTTCTCGACCGGCGATTGCCCGACCGGCAATGCGCTTATCTACGTTGCCGGTGAGGAGGCGGAGAACATGATCGCCGTCGATCCCGGCGCCAACCTGACGGTCAGCGAAGATGAGGTGCGCCAGTGCCGGCCGGCGATCGCCGCGGCGGATATTCTGTTGACTCAGCTGGAGAACAATCTGCCGGCGATTGAGCAGGTGATCGCCATCGCCCGCGAGGCGCAGACGTTCATCATTCTCAACCCGGCGCCGTTTCAGCCGGTGCCGGACAGCCTGCTGGCGCAGGTTGATATGTTGACGCCCAACGCCACCGAGTGTACGTTGCTGACCGGCGTGCCGGTGCGGGATGCGGCTTCGGCGCGCCAGGCGGCGCAGGTGCTGCACGCCAAGGGCATTCGCTTGCTGATCGTGACCTTGGGCACGCAGGGGGCGTTGTTCTCGGACGGGGAAAACAGCGAACTGATCCCGGCGTTTCCGGCGCAGCCGAAAGACACCACCGGCGCGGGCGATGCGTTTAACGGCGCCCTGGCGGCGCAGCTGGCGAATCAGGTGCCGTTAGCCGATGCGGTGCGCTTCGCCGCCGCCTACGCGGCGGTCTGCGTGGAGCGCGCCGGGGCGGCGGGATCGATGCCGAGCTATGAGGAGGCGTTGGAACGCCAACGGGCGTTCGCGTGACGATAACGGGCTGCGGCGGCGGCCTGGTTTACTTACTTCAACCAGCCTTTGCGCTGCGCATCCCGCAGGTGTTGCTCCATGTGGTGCCACAGCTCGGGGTGCACGTCGGCGATCGATGCATTGCGCGCCAGCACCTGCTCCAGGCTGATGCCGTTTTCCACCCAGCTCTGGCCTTCATTGTGCAGGTTCATCAGCATCGGCATGGTGCGATCCAGCAGCAAGGCGAAGCGTGCATCGGCGCTTTCGCCATCTTCATATTCCTGCCATAAAGCGGTGAAATACTCGCGCTGAGCCTCCGGCAACATGCCGAACAGGCGGCGCGCCGCTGCCACTTCCTGATCGTGGATCGCCGCGCGGGCCGCCAGATCGTAGACCAGCACGTCGCCGGCGTCGATTTCCACAATGTCATGCAGCAGCGCCATCTGGATCACGCGCTGAATGTCTACGTCATCACCGGCGTAGGGCGCCAGGCTCATGGCGGCGATGGCGAAGTGCCAACTGTGTTCGGCGGAGTTTTCCTGGCGCTGGGTGCCCAGCACTTTGGTGCGGCGTTGCACGCCTTTCAACTTATCGATTTCCATCAGGAACTGGATGACCTGGGTCATTGAGCCGAAATCTAACGCGGGTACAGCGGATGACATGGTGTAAACCTCAAGGTGGGTGGGTTGAAGCCTGACGATTGTAGACCACCAGACGGGCGATTTCGATGGTTACACGCGTTCACATTTTTATTTTAGCGTACACGTGTACACTGGAATTATTCTCAGTTAAGCTGCTTTGCGTTAATTTCGCACAAAGCAGGGCATTTTGAGGGGTTGCGCGTTATGGGGAAAACGGACGTAGTGAAAGCCGGGAACAATAAGATTGTCGCCGCGGCTTATCCTTGGGCGGAAGAGATCGCCAACAGCATCAGCCACGGCATCGGGCTGGTGTTCGGTATCGTCGGCCTGGTGTTGCTACTGGTGCAGGCGGTGAATACCGGCGCCGATGCGACGGCCATCACCAGTTACAGCCTGTACGGCGGCAGCATGATCCTGCTGTTTCTCGCTTCCACGCTGTACCATGCGATCCCGCATCAGAAGGCCAAGCATTGGCTGAAAAAATTTGACCACTGCGCCATTTATCTCCTGATTGCCGGGACTTACACCCCGTTTCTGCTGGTGGGGCTGGATTCGCCGTTGGCGAAGGGCCTGATGGCGGTAATCTGGGGATTGGCGCTGCTGGGCGTGCTGTTCAAGCTGGCCTTCGCCCACCGTTTTGAAGCCCTGTCGCTGATAACCTACCTGACGATGGGCTGGCTGTCGCTGATCGTGATTTATCAGCTGGTTACGCGGCTGGAGGCCGGCGGCGTCACGCTGCTGGCGATAGGCGGGGTGGTCTATACCCTCGGCGTGATTTTCTACGCCTCCAAGCGCATTCGCTTTGGCCACGCCATCTGGCACGCCTTCGTGCTCGGCGGCAGCGCCTGCCATTTCATGGCGATCTACCTCTACGTCTAAACGTTATCGCTACGTCTGAATGCGTATTGAACGGGCGCCTCTTTTGTTTTAAAAAAGAGGCGCTTGCTTCTTTCGGGTATCCAGCAAGCCCGTTCTTTCATTTCTGAGCCCGCATACTCTTTCTCTAAACTTTGTTCAGGACTCATCACGATGATCGTTCGCTTATCCAAAGCGCTGCTGGTCTGCGCTATCGCTTTGTTCGCTTCGCTGGTGGCCTTCGGCAATATCACCGATTACGGCTCCAACTTCGCCTTCGTGCGCCACGTCTTTATGATGGACACCATTTTCCCCGACGCCACCATCGGCTACCGTTCGATACAAACGCCGTGGCTGCACCACGCCGGCTATATCTTCATCATTGCGCTGGAGAGCCTGACCGCGCTGCTGTGCTGGATCGGCGGCCTGCGCTTGCTGTGCGGCCTGAAACTGCCCGCTAAAGCTTTCAACGGCCGGAAAAAGCTGGCGGTTGTGGGGCTGACGCTGGGCTTCCTCACCTGGCAGGTCGGCTTTATGTCGATTGGGGGCGAGTGGTTTGGCATGTGGATGTCGAAACAGTGGAACGGCGTGCCCGATGCGTTTCGCTTCTTCGTCACCATCATTCTGGTGCTGATTTATCTGGTGCAGCGCGACGGGGAGTTGGACGAGTAACGAAGACGGCCGCAGGCAGGGCGCCTGCGGCCGACGGATTATTTCTCTTCGGCCAGCGAATACGGCAGCGGTTTGATCGCCAGCTGGCTGGCGGCATCCTCGCGCACCCGCAGCTTGCTGTCGGCGTCCAAATCGTTGTTCATCACCACCTGCACCCACAGCCTGCCGTCGGCCAGTTGGCTCGACGCCAGCACGGTGCCGGTGCGGCGCCAGTTTTCACCCAGCTGCAGCTCCAGGTCTTCCGCCGCCTGCGGGGCGCGGGCCGCCTTACCTTCCAGCCAGTAGAGCGCACGCTTGTTGGCGCCGCGGAATTTGGCGCGCGCCACCATCTCCTGACCGGTATAGCAGCCTTTGCTGAAGCTGATGCCTTCCAGCGCCTGCAGGTTGGTGGCCTGCGGGATCAGCTGCGCGCTGTTGGCGGCGTCTATAACCGGATAACCGGCCTCGATCTCCAGCGCCAGCCACTGGCCGCTGTCATTCAGCTCCGCCTGGTCATGCAGTTTGCCGATCAGCTGTTCGGCCACGGTGGGGCGGGTCACCAGCAGAAAACGTTCCGCCGGCGCGTTGAAGTGCAGGATCGTGGTCTCGCCGTCCTGCACCACCGGGTGCTCGGCGCTCGGCAGCGTGGCGAACAGATCCGCCAGCGCGGCGCGCGCCTGGAAACCGGCGACGCCCAGCAACACCGCGTCGTTATCGGCGGCGATGGTGACTTTGGAGAACACCGCGTATTTTTTGATTTCCGCCAGCTGGCTGTCCAGCACGCTGCGGCGTTCCAGATAGGCGAAGCCTTCGCCACGGTGGAACAGACGCAGGTTGCTCCACATTTTGCCCTTGGCGTCGCAGTGGGCGCACAGCACGTGTTGATCGGCCGCCAGCGCGTCGATGTCCGCCGTCACCTGGCCCTGGAGATATTTCACCGTGTCCGGCCCGTTCAACGTCACCAGCGCCCAATCTTCCAGCGAGATCAGCGTCAGGGGCAGATGGGTGGAAGCGGAGGGCTGACGGGGTGGGAATGGAATGTTATGCGCCATAGTAAGTTCCTGCTCAACGTTTAGCTTACCTGAAGGGTATTGAACCCATGGTAAAAGAGGCGGCGGGCTTTGCAAACTGTTATTCGCGCCGCGGCGCCGGGGTGCGCTTTTTTTGGCATTTTGCGCTTTATTACGCTTTCCGCAGCAAAGCGCCTTCCCGGCGTGTATGTCAAATTGTTACTCTATAGGCTTGCGGCCAGGGCACCCTTGCAGACAGATCCCCGGCTGATGGAATTATATTGCGACGGCGTTGCCATACAGTGTGTCATTTGAACCCTGCGCTGGCGCTGCCGCGCTGAAAAGAGGTGAGTCATAACAACATGGATATTAACAACAAAGCACGTATTCACTGGGCTTGCCGCCGTGGCATGCGCGAGCTGGACATCTCCATCATGCCGTTCTTCGAGTACGAATACGACAGCCTGAATGACGCGGACAAGGCGCTGTTTATCCGCCTGCTGGAGTGCGACGATCCCGATTTGTTCAACTGGCTGATGAATCATGGCGCGCCGCAGGACGGCGAGCTGCAGAGAATGGTGACCCTGATCCAAACGCGAAATAAAGACCGTGGCCCAGTGGCGATGTGATATCCGCATTTCCTGGCGCACCCAGCTGTTTTCACTGTTGACCCACGGCGTGTTGATCCTGCTGATCCTGATTTCGCCCTGGCCGGAAGGTTTTGGCCCGCTCTGGCTGGTGCTGCTGACGCTGGTGGTGTTTCAGTGCATTCGCAGCCAGAAGCGCATCGCCGCGGCGCAGGGCGAGCTGCGGCTGCTGGCGGACCGGCGCTTCAGCTGGCACGGCCGCGAGTGGCGGCTGGCGAAAAAACCGTGGATGCCGGGTTACGGCATGCTGCTGACGCTGCTGCCGATGGAGGGCAAAAAGCGCCGCCGGCTGTGGCTGGCTTCCGACTGCATGAGCAAAGAGGAGTGGCGCCACCTGCGGCAGCTGTTGCTGTATCCGCCGGCGGGTGACGGCGAGGATCCCTGATGAAACCCGTACTCTGGTTGGTGGAGGATGAACCCAGCATTGCCGATACGCTGGTTTACACGCTGGAGAGCGAAGGCTTCGAGGTGCGCTGGTTCGAACGCGCGGAACCGGCGTTGCAGGCGCTGGCGCAAGGCGCGCCCGCGCTCGCTATCCTCGATGTCGGTTTGCCGGATATCAACGGCTTTGAATTGTGTCGCCGCCTGCTGGCTCAGGCGGTCGACCTGCCGATTCTGTTTCTCACCGCCCGCAGTGATGAAGTGGATCGCCTGATCGGGCTGGAGATCGGCGCCGACGACTATGTCGCCAAGCCGTTCTCTCCTCGCGAGGTCAGCGCGCGGGTGCGCACCATTTTGCGTCGCCTGCACAAGCAGCAGCGCCTGCAGCAGAGCGCGCCCTACCATTTCGGCGCTTTCGCGCTCGACGAAGACGCGGCCACCATTTCCTACCATGAGCGGCCGCTGTCGCTGACCCGTTACGAATACCTGCTGCTGAAGACGCTGCTGTTGGCGCCTGGACGGGTGTTCTCGCGGCAGCAACTGATGGAAAGCGTTTGGGCGCAGGCGGAAGAAAGCCTGGATCGTACCGTCGATACCCACATCAAAACGCTGCGCGCCAAGCTGCGTGCGGTTGAACCCGGTGAACCGCCGATCCACACCCACCGCGGATTGGGCTACAGCGTGAGCCGCCAGCCATGAAAATTGGCCTGCGCCTGCTGCTGGGGTACTTTCTGATCGTAGCGGTGGCCGGGTACTTCGTGCTGAGCATTTTCGTCCAGGAAGTGAAGCCCGGCGTGCGGCGCGCTACCGAAGGCACGCTGGTGGACACCGCCAACCTGCTGGCGCAGATCGCCCGTCAGGACATGCAGCGCGGCGATGCGGCGCATGGCCAACTGGCGCAGGCGTTTACGCAGCTGAATCAGCGGCCGATCGGCGCCAACATTTCCGGCATCCGCAAGGACCGCAGTGAATACCACGTCTATCTTACCGATGCCCAGGGCCGGGTCATCTTCGATTCCGCCGGCCGCGCGCAGGGGCAGGATTATTCGCGCTGGAATGACGTTTATCGAACGCTGCGCGGCCAGTACGGCGCCCGCAGCACCCGCAGCGACCCGCAGGATGAAAACAGTTCGGTGATGTATGTGGCCGCGCCGGTGATAGAACAAGGGCGCATTATCGGCGTGCTCACCGTGGGTAAACCCAACAGCACCATGGCGCCGGTGATCAAGCGCAGCGAACGGCGCATTCTGTGGGCCGGCGCGTTGCTGCTGGGGATCGCTCTGCTGATCGGGGCGGTGTTCGTCTGGTGGATCAACCGGTCGATAGGCCGGCTGGTGCGTTATGCCGATGGGGTGGCGCAGGGCGAAAATGCGCCATTGCCCAAAGTGGGCGGCCGGGAACTGACCCAGCTGGCGCAGGCGCTGGAGAGCATGCGCCTGAAGCTGGAAGGCAAAGCCTATATCGAACAATATGCGCATGCCCTGACGCATGAGCTGAAAAGCCCGCTGGCGGCGATCAGGGGCGCGGCGGAGCTGTTGCAGGAGCTGCCGCCGCCGGAAACCGCTCGGCGTTTTCTCACCAACATTGAGCAGCAAAGCGCGCGCATCCAACAACTGGTGGATAAACTGCTGGTGCAGGCGCGGCTGGAGAGCCGGCCAGAAATGGAGACGGCGCCCATCGCGATCGCGGCGTTGATCGACCAGACGGTGGCGGGCAAAGAGGCGCAGGCGACGCAGCGCGGCGTCAGGTTGCGGCTGGAGGCGCTGGCGGAGGTGACGCTGAACGGCGATGCGTTGCTGATCAGCCAGGCGCTGACCAACCTGCTGGACAACGCGATCGACTTTACCCCGCCGGGCGGTTGCGTCAGCGTGCGAGGCGAACGGCGGGAACAGCATTACTGCATCAGCGTTTGCGACGACGGCAGCGGCATTCCTGACTATGCGTTCGATAAGGTGTTCGAGCGCTTTTATTCGTTGCCGCGCGCCGAACGGCCAAAAAGCAGCGGGCTGGGGCTGAACTTCGTGCAGGAGGTCGCCCGTCTGCATCATGGCGGCATTCACCTGCGCAACCGCCGGCCGCACGGGGTGGAAGCGACGTTCATGTTATCGCTGTGACTTCACCTTCCCTTCACATAACCACATTCTGATTTCACCTGCGGGTTTTATCGTGGCCTCATTACCTACGAGGAGCGAGCATGATGAAATCGGTACTTTTCTGGAAAATAACCACGCTGCTGGGATTGATGGTGGTGATGTTGATCCCCATCGCCCAACTGATGAGCGTGATCGACGAACGCAGCGGCTATCGGCAAAGCGTGGTCGGGCAGGTGAGCGAAAGCACCAGCGGGGCGCAGCGCGTGCTCGGCCCGTTGATTGTCATTCCTTATGTCGAACGAGAAGAGAAAAAAGACGAGAAAGGACAAACGGTGGTGCAGCGGGTGCAGCATCACCGCTATTTGCTGCCGGAGTCGCTTCAGGTGCAGGGGGCACCGAATGTGGAAGTGCGCAAGTTGGGCATTTATCAGACACAGGTTTACCAGGGGCCGCTGAACTTCAAGGTGCGTTTCGGCCAGCCGGAGCTGGCGGATTTGCAACGCGCCAACGTGACCGTCGGCCAGCCGTTCCTGCTGGTGGCGCTGAGCGATTCTCGCGGCATCAAGAGCATTTCCCCGCTGGCAACGCCGCAGCCGGTGGCGTTTGAGCCGGGCACCGGCGTGGGATCGTTGCGCCAGGGGATCCACGCACCGCTGACGCTGGCGGCGCTGCAACAAAAAGCGGGGCTGAGCGCCGACTTCACCCTGACGCTGGCGGGCACCAGCAGCCTGTCACTGGTGCCGCTGGGGCGCAGCAGCGAGCTGCAGCTGCAAAGCAACTGGCCGCACCCGAATTTCCTCGGCAACTTCCTGCCGGACGAACGCAAGGTGACGGAGCAAGGGTTTAGCGCTCGCTGGCGCAGCACCTGGTTCGCCAACAACATCAACAGTGCGTTCCATTACGACGATGGCATTATCGACGAGGACAAGCTGCCGGCCTTCAGCGCCAGCCTGGTCGAACCGGTCGATCATTATCAGTTGACCGAGCGCGCAGTCAAATACGCGCTGCTGTTTATCGGGCTGACATTTATGGCGTTTTTCCTGTTCGAAACCCTGACCGGGCTGCGGGTGCACCCGATTCAATACCTGCTGGTCGGCGCGGCGCTGGTGTTGTTCTACCTGATTCTGCTGGCCTTCTCCGAACACCTGGGATTCGCTCTCGCTTACCTGGCGGCCAGCATCGCCTGCAGCGGACTGATCGGCTTCTACCTGAGCGCAGTGCTGCGCGGCAAGCTGCGCGGTGCGCTGTTCGCCGCGAGCCTATTGCTGTTGTACGGCGTGCTCTATTTGCTGCTGCAGTCGGAGGACAATGCGTTGGTGCTGGGGGCGGGGCTGCTGTTCGCCATTCTGGCGGGCATTATGCTGTTGACGCGCAAGTTGGACTGGTATCAGGTGGCCGATCCGGCGCGTCTGGCAAAGGAGACGCCGGCCGGCGAAGACGAACCGCGCTTCCGTCTGTGGAAATAAGCGGGGGAAATCGGGCGCGTTGAGCGCCCGATAGCGGCTACAGCAGCGGCTCCATTTCCAGCAGGATCTGTTCGCACCATTGCTGCAGGCGCTCTTCGCTCAGATCGTATTGATTGACCTCATCGAGCGCCAGGCCGACGAAGTGTTTGCCGTCGGCGCTCAGCGGTTTGGGGCTGGTGAACTCGAAGCCCTCGGTTGGCCAGAAGCCGATGAACTGCACGCCCAGCGGCGCGATGTGATCGTGCAGCATGCCCAGCGCGTCGAGGAACCACTCACCGTAACCGAGCTGATCGCCCATGCCGTACATGGCGACGATTTTGCCTTTCAGATCCAGCGCCGGCAGCTGCGGCCAGATCGCTTCCCAGTCTTCCTGCAGTTCGCCGAAATCCCAGGTCGGGATGCCGAGGATCAGTATGGAATAGTCCTCCATCAGCTTGGGAGAGACGTCTTTCAGGTTGTGCAGGTCGACCAGGTCTTCACCCAGAATCTCACGGATTTTTTCTGCCGCCATCTCGGTGTAGCAGGTGCTGGAGCCGTAAAACAGACCAATCTTCATGTGTAAACCGTTACGTTGCCGTTTAGAGAATTGCAGCGAGTATACCTGATTTGCGTCGGCTTAAGGCATAATGGCGCGGGTGGAAATGCAACAAAGAGAGGACCGCGTGCAACAGCAAGACCATGCGCTGATTGAACAATTCCTGGATGCGCTGTGGCTTGAGCGCAATCTGGCGGAAAATACGCTGGCCTCCTACCGGCTGGATTTGCAGGCGCTGGGCACCTGGCTTGGCCAGCAAAACACCGCCTTGCTGCAGGCGCAGGCGTTGGATCTGCAGGCGTTTCTCGCCGAGCGGGTGGACGGCGGCTACAAGGCCACCAGCTCCGCGCGTTTGCTGAGCGCCATGCGCCGCCTGTTTCAGTACCTGTACCGCGAAAAGCTGCGCGCCGACGATCCCACCGCGCAGCTGGCGTCTCCCAAGCTGCCGCAGCGTTTGCCGAAGGATCTGAGCGAGGCGCAGGTCGATGCGCTGCTGCAGGCGCCCTGCGTCGATCAGCCGCTGGAACTGCGCGACAAGGCGATGCTCGAAGTGTTGTACGCCACCGGGCTGCGAGTTTCCGAACTGGTGGGGCTGAGCATCAGCGACGTCAGCCTGCGCCAGGGCGTGGTGCGGGTGATCGGCAAGGGCAACAAGGAGCGGCTGGTGCCGCTGGGCGAAGAGGCGGTCTACTGGATCGAAAATTATCTGGAGCACGGCCGCCCGTGGCTGGTCAACGGCCAGACGCTGGATGTGCTGTTCCCCAGCACCCGCTGCCAGCAAATGACCCGACAGACGTTCTGGCATCGCATCAAACACTATGCCATCCTTGCGGGCATCGACAGCGAGCGTCTGTCGCCGCACGTGTTGCGGCACGCGTTCGCCACCCATTTGCTGAACCATGGGGCCGATCTCCGTGTCGTACAGATGTTGTTAGGGCACAGCGATCTCTCGACCACGCAAATTTATACTCATGTAGCGACTGAACGACTGAAACAGCTACATCAACAGCATCACCCGCGCGCCTGAGCGGCGGGTTCGAAAGGATTGGAACAATGAAAAAAGGTTTAATGCTGCTCTCACTGCTGGTGGCTTCGGTGACCAGCGCCGCCCATGCCGATGACGCGGCGATCAAAAAAGCGCTCGCCAGCCTGGGCATCCAGCAGGCGGACGTGCAGCCTTCACCGGTCAATGGACTGAAAACCGTGCTGACCGACAGCGGCGTGCTGTACGCCTCCGAAGACGGCAAGCACATTCTGCAGGGCCCGCTGTTCGACGTCAGCGGCAAAGAGCCGGTCAACGTGACCAACCAACTGCTGGGCAGCAAGATGGACGCGCTGAAAGATCAGATGATCGTCTACAAGGCGCCGAAAGAGAGACACGTGATCACCGTGTTCACCGACATCACCTGCGGTTACTGCCACAAGCTGCACCAGCAGATGAAAGAGTACAATGATCTGGGCATCACCGTGCGCTACCTGGCATTCCCGCGCCAGGGGCTGGCCTCCCAGGCTGAGAAAGACATGCAGTCGATCTGGTGCACTGCCGACAAGGCCAAGGCGTTCGACGCCGCCATGAAGGGCGATGCCGTTTCTCCGGCGACCTGCAAAACCGACATCAGCAAGCATTACGAGCTGGGCGTGCAGTTCGGCATTCAGGGCACGCCGGCGATCATCCTGGAAAACGGCATGATGATCCCGGGCTATCAGGGGCCGAAAGAGATGGCCGCCATGCTGGATGCGCACCAGGCCGCCACCAAAGCCGGTGGTTAATCGCCGGTGAGTATCAAAACGCAACTACGTCGCCGCCCGGCGGCGGACGACACGCATCTGCCCGCCAGTTTGCCGGCGCTGCTGCGCCGGCTTTACGCCCTGCGCGGCGTGCAGGCTGAGCAAGAGCTGGAACGCGGCGTCAAGGGCATGCTGCCCTGGCAACAGCTGGACGGCATCGACGACGCCGTCAGCCTGCTGCAACAGGCGCTGGCCGACGGCCGCCGCATCATGGTGGTGGGCGATTTCGACGCCGACGGCGCCACCAGCACCGCACTGACGGTGCTGGCGCTGCGCAGCATGGGCGGCGCCAGCGTCGACTACCTGGTGCCGAACCGCTTTGAAGACGGCTACGGCCTGAGCCCCGAGGTGGTGGAGCAGGCGGCGGCGCGCGGCGCGGAGCTGATCGTCACCGTCGATAACGGCATCTCCTCCCACGCCGGCGTCGACGTGGCGCACGCCAAGGGCATGCAGGTGCTGGTGACCGATCACCACCTGCCGGGCGAGACCCTGCCGGCGGCCGAAGCGATCGTCAATCCCAACCTGCGCGGCTGCGCCTTCCCGTCCAAATCGCTGGCCGGGGTGGGCGTCGCGTTCTACCTGATGCTGGCGCTGCGCGCCCGGCTGCGGGACAGCGGCTGGTTCGAGCAGCGCGCGCTGGCGATGCCCAATCTGGCGGAACTGCTGGATCTGGTGGCACTCGGCACCGTGGCCGACGTGGTGCCGCTGGACGCCAACAACCGCATTCTGGTGTATCAGGGGTTAAACCGCATCCGTGCCGGCAAATGCCGTCCGGGCATCCGCGCGCTGCTTGAGGTGGCCAACCGCGATGCCCGCCAGCTGGCGGCCAACGATCTCGGTTTCGCTCTCGGCCCGCGTCTTAACGCCGCCGGCAGGCTGGACGACATGTCGATCGGCGTGGCACTGCTGCTGAGCGATGACATCGCGCAGGCGCGTATGCTGGCCAACGATCTCGACGCGCTGAACCAGACGCGACGCGAGATAGAGCAGGGCATGCAGGTGGAAGCCCTGCAGCTGTGCGACCAGTTGGAGCGCACCAGTACCGAGCTGCCTTACGGGCTGGCGATGTATCACCCGGAATGGCACCAGGGCGTGGTGGGTATCCTCGCCTCACGTATCAAAGAGCGTTTCCACCGCCCGGTGATCGCATTCGCGCCGGCGGGCGACGGTATCCTGAAAGGCTCCGGCCGTTCGGTGCCTGGCCTGCACATGCGCGACGCGCTGGAGCGGCTGGATATGCTGAACCCCGGCCTGATGATGAAGTTCGGCGGCCACGCGATGGCGGCCGGGCTGTCGCTGGAAGAGGCCAGGTTCGACGAGTTCCGCCAGCGCTTCGGCGAGCTGGTGGGGGAATGGCTCGATCCGGCGATGCTGGAAGGGGTTATCTGGTCTGACGGCGAGCTGGCGATGCAGGAGCTGTCGCTGACGACGGCGGAGCTGCTGCGCGAGGGCGGCCCGTGGGGCCAGGCGTTCCCGGAACCGACCTTCGACGGCAAATTCCGCATCCTGCAGCAGCGGCTGGTGGGCGAGAAGCACCTGAAGCTGATGGTGGAGCCGCTCGGCGGCGGCCCGCTGCTCGACGGCATCGCATTCAACGTGGACACCACGCTGTGGCCGGACAGCAGCGTGCGCGAGGTCGAGCTGGCCTACAAGCTCGACGTCAACGAGTTTCGCGGCAGCCGCAACGTGCAGCTGCTGATCCAGCATCTTTGGCCGCGCTGAGGCGAAATTGAACACAATTCGGGGATTGGGCTCTCCAATCCCCTGCATCCTTCCCGATCGCCACAAAAACTGACCAACTCGCTATAAACTGCCGCCCGGATCCGTTAGAATTAGCGGTTCCAATGGCATTCCGCCATCGACGACATCAACGTAAAAGAACGAAACCATGTTTGAAATTAACCCGGTAAAAAACCGAATTCAGGACCTGTCCGAGCGGACTGCGGTTCTTAGGGGGTATCTTTGACTATGATGCCAAGAAGGAACGCCTAGAAGAAGTCAACGCCGAGCTGGAACAGCCGGACGTGTGGAACGAACCGGAGCGCGCGCAGGCGCTCGGCAAAGAGCGCGCCGCGCTGGAAGCCATCGTTGAAACCATCGATCAGCTGGAGCAGGGCGGCGAAGACGTCGGCGGGCTGCTGGAACTGGCGGTGGAAGCCGACGATGAAGAGACCTTCAACGAAGCGGTCGCCGAGCTGGATCAACTGATGAGCAAGCTGGATCAGTTGGAATTCCGCCGCATGTTCTCCGGCGAATACGACAGCGCCGACTGCTACCTGGATATCCAGGCCGGCTCCGGCGGCACCGAAGCGCAGGACTGGGCCAGCATGCTGCTGCGTATGTACCTGCGCTGGGCCGAAGCCAAGGGCTTCAAGACCGAAGTGATCGAAGAGTCCGACGGCGACGTCGCGGGCCTGAAATCCGCCACCATCAAGATCATCGGCGACTACGCGTTCGGCTGGTTGCGCACTGAAACCGGCGTTCACCGCCTGGTGCGCAAGAGCCCGTTCGACTCCGGCGGCCGCCGCCACACCTCGTTCAGCTCGGTGTTCATCTACCCGGAAGTCGACGACGATATCGATATCGAAATCAACCCGGCGGATCTGCGTATCGACGTGTACCGCGCCTCCGGTGCGGGCGGTCAGCACGTCAACAAAACCGAATCCGCCGTACGTATTACTCACCTGCCAACCAACATCGTGGTGCAGTGCCAGAACGATCGTTCTCAGCATAAGAACAAGGATCAAGCGTTTAAACAGCTGCGAGCCAAGCTGTACGAGTTTGAGATGCAAAAGAAAAATGCTGATAAGCAGACGATGGAAGACAACAAGTCCGACATCGGCTGGGGCAGCCAAATCCGTTCTTACGTGCTGGATGACTCCCGCATCAAGGATTTGCGCACCAACGTCGAAACGCGTAACACGCAGGCCGTACTGGATGGCGACCTGGATAAATTCATTGAGGCAAGTTTGAAAGCCGGGTTATGAGGAATAGAAATGTCTGAACAACAAGTACAGGGCGCCGATCAGGCGCTGGATCTCAATAACGAACTGCAGTCCCGCCGCGAGAAACTGGCCGGCCTGCGCGAGAACGGCATTGCGTTCCCGAATGACTTCCGTCGCGACTCCACCTCCGACAAACTGCACGCCGCGTACGGCGATAAAGACAACGAAGAGCTGGAAGCGCTGGGCGTAGAAGTGACCGTCGCCGGCCGCATGATGACCCGCCGCATTATGGGCAAGGCATCCTTCGTCACGCTGCAGGACGTGGGCGGCCGCATTCAGCTGTACGTCGCGCGCGACGATCTGGCTGAAGGCGTGTACAACGACCAGTTCAAGAAGTGGGACCTGGGCGATATCCTCGGCGCACGCGGCAAGCTGTTCAAAACCAAGACCGGCGAACTGTCGATCCACTGCACCGAGCTGCGTCTGCTGACCAAAGCGCTGCGCCCGCTGCCGGACAAATTCCACGGCCTGGCGGATCAGGAAACCCGTTACCGCCAGCGTTACCTGGACCTGATCGCCAACGAAGAATCGCGCAACACCTTCAAGGTGCGTTCTCAGGTGATGTCGGCTATCCGTAACTTCATGGTGGAACGCGGCTTCATGGAAGTCGAAACCCCGATGATGCAGGTGATCCCGGGCGGTGCGTCCGCGCGTCCGTTCATCACTCACCACAACGCGCTGGATATCGATATGTACCTGCGCATCGCGCCGGAACTGTATCTGAAGCGTCTGGTGGTTGGCGGCTTTGAGCGCGTGTTCGAAATCAACCGTAACTTCCGTAACGAAGGCGTTTCTCCGCGTCACAATCCAGAGTTCACCATGATGGAACTCTACATGGCTTACGCGGATTACAAAGACCTGATCGAGCTGACCGAGACGCTGTTCCGCACCCTGACCGAGAAAGTGCTGGGCACCTCTCAGGTGCAGTACGGCGACGAAGTGTTCGACTTCGGCAAGCCGTTCGAGAAGCTGACCATGACCGAGGCGATCAAGAAATACCGCCCGGAAACCGATCTGGCTGACCTGGCCGACATGGGCAAAGCGGTGGCCATCGCCGAATCCATCGGCATCAAGGTTGAGAAGAGCTGGGGTCTGGGCCGCGTCGTGACCGAGATCTTCGAAGAAGTGGCGGAAAGCCATCTGATTCAGCCGACCTTCATCACCGAGTACCCGGCTGAAGTGTCGCCGCTGGCGCGCCGCAACGACGTGAACCCGGAAATCACCGACCGCTTCGAGTTCTTCATCGGCGGCCGTGAAATCGGCAACGGTTTCTCCGAGCTGAACGACGCCGAAGACCAGGCGCAGCGCTTTGCCGATCAGGTGAACGCCAAAGACGCCGGCGACGATGAAGCGATGTTCTACGACGAAGACTACGTCACCGCGCTGGAGCACGGCCTGCCGCCGACCGCCGGTCTGGGCATCGGTATCGACCGCATGGTGATGCTGTTCACCAACAGCCACACCATCCGCGACGTGATTCTGTTCCCGGCGATGCGCCCACAGAAATAATTCCGTTTAGCGTGCAACCACCGGTGCAGGCAACTGCGCCGGTTTTTTTCGCCCACCGGACTTAACCGCTTAAAACATCGACAGTTACGCGCCATCTCCGCTTGCCCGCCGCCGATAACCGGTTATAATGCCTGTCGCACACCGATGCGGGTGTAGTTCAATGGTAGAACGGCAGCTTCCCAAGCTGCATACGAGGGTTCGATTCCCTTCACCCGCTCCAGCACTCCCTCATGAAAATATCCTGATTCTTCGAAACGTTATCCCGAACCAATCCTTTGCTCATAAAGCGCTGTTTCTGTTTGTCCGCCATTCCAACCGCATCATCAGCACTGTGGTGAAGAAAGCGGGGCAAAAAAATGCCGCCCCGGGGGACGGCATGTCGGCATTCAGCGAACCAGATGCAAGAAATGCAGGTGTTTCTCGTACTGGTCAAGAATATCGTTGATCAACTGCTCCTGATTCCAGCCCATGACATCGTAGTTCTGGCCGCCTTCTTTCAGGTAGATCTCCGCGCGATAATACTTGTGCTGCTCGGCTTGCTGTTCATCGTTATCCAGCCCGGCCAGAGCGAACGTCGGCGAACTGTAGCCGCGCAGTCTGACTTCATAGATAAAGTTAAGCTCATCGCCCAAATCGACCTCGAAACGAATGCGGTCTTCCGCAGTGGTGTTGATGCTGCTGAGCGTGTTTTGTTTACTCAGCTCTTCCTGCACCAGCGTCATGGCAGGCTGGATGACCTCATCCATAAAGCGCTTAACCAGCGAGCGTTTTGGCAGATAGGCGATATTGCGCAGCCTGCGCTGCCAGGGAATGGGGTTGCGGGCGGCGGTGGGGGCGATGGTGGCCATATTTTGGCTGTCGCGCTTGGTCAGATCGCGACGCAGTGCCTTAAGCAAGCCGTAGATGGAGACCAGCAAGATGGCCGAGAACGGCAATGCGCTGGCGATGGTGACGGTTTGCAGCGCGCTGAGCCCCCCGGCGATCAGCAAGGCGATGGCGACGATGCCCATCAGCGACGCCCAGAAAATGCGTTGCCAGACCGGCGTGTTGCTGGAGCCGCCCGAAGCCAGCGTATCCACGACCATGGCGCCGGAATCGGCGGAGGTGACGAAAAAGACGATAACCATCGCCATGGCGATAAACGAAAGCACGCTGGAGAACGGGAAATGCTCCAGGAAGTTAAACAACGCCAGCGCCACGTCTTGCTGTACCGTAGCGGCGAGGTCTGTCGCGCCCTTTTCCATGATGAGGTAAATGGCGCTGTTGCCGAACACCGTCATCCACATGAGGGTGAAGCCGGCCGGGACGAACAGCACGCCCGTGACAAATTCGCGGATGGTTCGGCCGCGGGAAACTCGTGCGATGAACATACCGACGAAAGGCGACCAGGAGAGCCACCACCCCCAATAGAGCAGCGTCCATCCGCCTAACCAGTTGCTGGATTTCGGCTCATAGGCATACAGGTTGAACGTCTTGCTGACCAGCTCGGACAGATAGCCGCCGGTATTTTCCACAAAGGATTTCAACAGCAGAACGGTTGGCCCCAACAGCAAGACCAAGGCCAGGAGCAACAGCGCCAGGCCAAGGTTCAGCTCCGACAGAAAGCGTATGCCTTTCTCCAGCCCTGAAACCACTGAAATGGTGGCCAGCCCGGTAATCACCACGATCAATATCACCTGAACGGTTTCGTTGATCGGCACGCCAAACAGGTGGTTAAGCCCGGCGTTGACCTGCAACACGCCATAACCCAGCGAGGTCGCGACCCCGAATACGGTGCCGATGACCGCGAAGATATCGACGGCGTGGCCGATAGGGCCATAAATGCGGTCGCCGATGATCGGATAAAGCGCAGAGCGCAGGGTCAACGGCAGGCCATGCCGATAGCTGAAGAAGGCCAGAATCAACGCCACGATGGCGTAGATCGCCCAGGCGTGCAGCCCCCAGTGGAAAAAGGTCAGGCGCATGGCCTGTTTGGCCGCCTCGACGCTCTCGGGCGTGCCGACCGGCGGCGAAAGATAGTGCATAACCGGTTCTGCCACGCCGAAGAACATCAGGCCGATGCCCATCCCCGCTGAAAACAGCATGGCAAACCATGAGTGGTAGCGAAAATCGGGTTGCGCATGATCGGGGCCGAGTTTGATGTCGCCGTAGCGGGAAAGCCCCAGAAACGTCACGCTGAGCAAAATCAGCGCCACGGCCAAAATATAAAACCAGCTGGCGTTGGTGAAGATTTGTTGCTGCAGAAGTTTGAAGTTCTTGTCAGCGACGTCGGGGAAAAAGGCGGCGAACGCGACCAGAAGAAAAATGAGGACTGCAGAGGTGAAGAATACCGCTTTGTTGATATGGCTTTGCGGATTTTTTAGGGAAGGTGCGAATAAGCGGGGAAATTCTTCTCGGCTGACTCAGTCATTTCATTTCTTCATGTTTGAGCCGATTTTTTCTCCCGTAAATGCCTTGAATCAGCCTATTTAGACCGTTT
>NZ_JBJNLK010000017.1:0-70853 GCF_052169115.1 Serratia sp. CY33525
GCGCTTACTGCTGAATTCACTGTCGGCGAAGGTAAGTTGATGACTCATGATGAACCCTGTTCCATGGCTCCAGATGACAAACATGATCTCATATCAGGGACTTGTTCGCACCTTCCCTAACTTAGTGATAGTGCCGATAAAAGACGTCGTCGTATCAGCACCTGTTAACGTCAGTTTTAATCGGATAGTACCGGAAATTGGTGTGCTGACTTCTCGGAAGTGTGGACGCAAACTTTCGCTGAATTTGTTATACATATAATCCGCCAATAACTTGCGCTCTTCCGGCAAGAGATCGCCAAACTGGTGATCCCCACCTTTATAAATAACGACCGGTTCGATAATGATATTGGTGTATTTACTCCAGTCCACTGGCGGGGCATAGCGGTAAGGAATACGGTTGGATTTATCATCAGTGTTAGGAGTGAGCAATGATGATGAATCAATGCTAGCATACCGTACCGGTGGTTTTGCCGAACATCCGGCCAAAATAACGGTAGGTACCGCAACAACCAAGAGAAAAGCGTTGATATAATTAGACATTTAAGGCTCCCGACCAGAGATATCATCGATACTGATTTTAACTGATTGTTTTTCCCCAGAAAAACAACCGAAATATGGTGCTTAACAAGACTTTTTCTTTAGGTGGATGGTGGTGTACACAACCAAGAGCGATCATAAAAACACCAAAACAGTACCACCTGGTACACTTTTATCACAGTTTCATCGCGTGTCAAGAAAAAGCGTCTTGTCATGTAACCATTGCTTTAACGGTAAGGAATGCTAATGAAAGTACGTACTAAAGCACGCCGAGACGCTATCGTCGAAGAAGCGGCATTGCTTTTTCAAGAAATGGGCTATGAACGAGCGTCAATGAATGAACTGGTCAAGCGGATTGGCGGATCGAAAGCGACTCTTTACCGTTATTTCCCTTCTAAAGAGGCGCTATTTGTCGCCGTTGTTCGTGAGCATGCAACTCAGCACCTCACAGAAGCCGCTGAGGGACTGATGATTGATGCGCAAACTTTCACGCTGGAACAGACTTTGATGCGTTTTGCCGAGCGAAAGCTGCAGGTTGTTGCCAACGATAATAGCGCAATCGCCGTTTATCGGATGGTGGTTGCCGAGTCTGGTAATTCTGATATCGGCACTCTATTTTATGATGCAGGAATACGAGAAAGTGTAACAAAACTCTCGGAACTCATGGCGATAGCGATGGAGCGTAAGGAACTGCATTTGGCAGATCCGCACCTTAGAGCTTTACAATTTTTGTCGCTATTAACCGCAGAGGTTGATATGCGTGTGTACCAGCGCCAATTAACCCCGCTAAGTACACCGCAAATTCAGGAAATGGTTTGCCATGCAGTTCACATGTTTTTAAATGGAGCGGCATTCAGAGATAATGGCTGAAAAAAGGCCTCTGTACCTCAGGCATCCCTTATTTTTTCTTTTAACGATTCGTTTGAAATCACGCTGAATCATTAAATTCAGTGTAGTCACGCATCTGGTATTCAAGGTTTTCGAAACAGACTTTGAGACAAACATGCACCTGAAACATCCCCGTTCTCTCAGTAATACAGCCTCCAGCGCACTCGAAGAGGGTTCGGCTCGCCTTTCATGCCATCGGAGCCGAGCCTGGACAGGCAAACGCCCCCTGGCAGAAATATGCCAGGGGAATGCCTCCACGGTGCCCCCTCTCGCCCGGCGGCCCAAAACCTTCTGCCCGGCCAGTTGTGCTGTCTGTCGTTCGACGCCGGCCGGCGCACCCGAACTTAGCCCGAAAGCTGCTCGATAGTTTGCAGAATGCGCTTGTCGGAGATCGGGTACGGCGTGCCCAGCTGCTGCGCGAACAGGCTGACGCGCAGCTCTTCGATCATCCAGCGCACCGCTTTCACCTCTTCCTCCTGCTGCCGCTTGGGCGGCAGCTTGTTCAGCCACTGCTGCCAGGCCTGCTGCACCTGCTCCACCCGCAGCATCTGCGCGCGATCGCGATGCGGATCGATGGCCAGTTTTTCCAATCGGCGTTCGATCGCCTGCAGGTAGCGCAGTGTGTCCGGCAGGCGTTTCCAGCCGTTGCCAGTGACGAAACCGCGGTAGACCAGGCCGCCAAGCTGGGTTTTGATGTCCGACAACGCCAGCGCCAAGGACATGTCCACCCGGCCTTTCAGCCGTTTGTTGATGTTGAAGACCGCCGTCAGGATCTGCTCAACCTGCCTGGCCACCTCGACGACCGTGTCGTTCAGCTCGGCGCGGATCTGCTCCTGCAGGCGCGCAAAGCCTTCTTCTTGCCAGACCGGGCCGCCGTGTTCGGCGATCAGCTTGTCGATGCCGCACGAAATGCAGTCGTCGATCAGCTCCAGCACCTTGCCGTACGGGTTGAAGTAGAGCCCCAGCTTGGCCTTGTTCGGCAGCTTTTCATGCAGGTATTTGATCGGCGAAGGAATATTCAGCAACAGCAGGCGGCGCGTGCCCTGCCACATCGCCTGTTGCTGCTCGCTTTCGCTGTCGAACAGGCGGATCGCCACGCTGTCCTTTTCATCCACCAACGCCGGGTAAGCCTTCATCGAATAGCCGCCGCGCTTCTGCTCGTAAAACGCCGGCAGTTGGCCAAAGCTCCAGACATGCAGATTGCTCTGCTCCAGCCCATCGTCGGCCACCGCCGACAGCGTCTCCTGCACCTTCTCTTTCAGCTGCAGGCGCAACGCGGCCAGGTCTTTGCCTTCGCGCAGCGTCTGATTTTTCTCGCCCACCACGCGGAAGGTCATCTTCAGGTGATCGGGTACCTGATCCCATTGCCAGTCATCACGTGACACGGTCACGCCAGTCATGCGCCGCAGCTCGCGCTCCAGCGCGTCCAGCAGCGGCAATTCCAGCGCAGTGACGCGGCCAAGGAACGCCTCGGCGTAGTTCGGCGCCGGCACGAAGTTGCGGCGCACCGGTTTCGGCAACGATTTGATCAGCGCAATCACCAGCTCGCGGCGGATGCCGGGGATCTGCCATTCGAAGCCCTGCTCCTCCACCTGGTTGAGGATCGGCAGCGGAATGTGCACCGTCACGCCGTCGGCGTCGGTGCCCGGTTCAAACTGGTAGCTCAGCCGCAGCTTGAGGTTGCCCTGATGCCAAAAGTTCGGGTAATCGAGCGCGCTGATCTTGTTGGCGCCGTCCTTAATCAGCATCTCTTTTTCGAAGTTCAGCAGATCCGGCTGCTGTTTGGCCGCGCTCTTCCACCAGCTGTCGAAATGACGGCCGGAAACCACGTCGTTGGGGAGACGGCGATCGTAGAAGCCGAACAGCGTTTCGTCATCCACCAGAATGTCGCGGCGGCGTGATTTATGCTCCAGCTCCTCCACTTCGGCGCGCAGCTTTTGGTTGTCGCGGAAGAAGGCGTGGCGCGTCTGCCAGTCGCCCTCCACCAGCGCATGGCGGATAAACAGCTCGCGGCACAGCAGCGGATCGATGGAGCCGTAGTTGACCTGGCGCGCCGCGACGATCGGCAGGCCGAACAGCGTGACCTTTTCGCTGGCCATCACCGCCCCCTGCGACTTCGACCAGTGCGGTTCGCTGTAGCTGTGTTTCACCAGGTGCTGAGCCAGCGGCTCGATCCATTCCGGTTCGATGCGCGCAGCGATGCGCCCCCACAGGCGGCTGGTTTCCACCAGCTCGGCCACCATGATCCACTTCGGCGGCTTCTTGAACAGGCCGGAGCCGGGGAAGATGGAGAAGCGGGCGTTGCGCGCGCCGGTGTATTCCTGCTTGTCCGCATCCTTCTGGCCAATGTGCGACAGCAGGCCGGTCAGCAGCGCGGTGTGCACGCTGCGGTAGTCGGAAGGCGTGCTGTTGATCGGCAGCCCCAGCTCTTTCACCACCTGGCGCAGCTGGGTGTAGATATCCTGCCACTCGCGCACCCGCAGGTAGTTGAGGAAATCGTTGCGGCATAGCCGGCGGAACTGGCTGGAGGAGTTCGCCTTTTGCTGCTCCTGCAGATAATCCCACAGGTTGACGAACGCCAGGAAGTCCGAGTCCTTGTCGGCGAAGCGGCGGTGTTTTTCATCCGAGGCCTGCTGCTTGTCCATCGGGCGCTCACGCGGATCCTGAATCGACAGCGCGGCGGTGATGATCATCACCTCGCGCACGCTGCCGCTCTTCTGCGCTTCCAGCACCATGCGCGCCAGACGCGGGTCGATCGGCAACTGCGCCAGCTGGCGGCCCTGCGGCGTCAGCTGATAGTGGCCGTTGTCGGCGGTGGCGATCGCCCCCAGCTCTTCCAGCAGGCGCACGCCATCCTGAATGTTGCGCTTGTCCGGCGCCTCGACGAACGGAAACGCGGCGATGTCGCCCAGCCCCAGCGAGGTCATCTGCAGAATGACCGAAGCCAGGTTGGTGCGCAGAATTTCCGGATCGGTAAACGCCGGCCGCGACAGGAAATCCTGCTCGGAGTACAGACGGATGCACACCCCTTCCGACACGCGGCCGCAGCGCCCTTTACGCTGGTTGGCAGAGGCCTGCGACACCGGTTCGATCGGCAGGCGCTGCACCTTGGTGCGGAAACTGTAGCGGCTGATGCGCGCGGTGCCCGGATCGATGACGTACTTGATGCCCGGCACCGTCAGCGAGGTTTCCGCCACGTTGGTGGCCAGCACGATGCGGCGGCCGTGGTGCGACTGGAACACCCGGTTCTGCTCGCTGTTCGACAGGCGTGCATACAGCGGCAGCACCTCGGTGTGCGGCAGATTGAGGCGGTTCAGGGCGTCGGCGGTATCGCGGATCTCGCGCTCGCCACTCATGAAGATCAGAATGTCGCCCGGCCCTTCGCGGCCAAGCTCGTCCACCGCATCGAAAATCGCCTGCAGCTGGTCGCGATCGGTATCGTCGCCGTCGTCGACCACCGGGCGGTAGCGCACCTCCACCGGGTAGGTGCGGCCGGAAACCTCGATGATTGGCGCATTGTTGAAATGGCGCGAGAAGCGCTGCGGATCGATGGTCGCCGAGGTGATGATCACCTTGAGATCCGGGCGCTTCGGCAGCAGTTCGCGCAGGTAGCCGAGAATAAAGTCGATGTTGAGGCTGCGCTCGTGCGCTTCATCGATGATCAGCGTGTCGTACTGCATCAGCAGGCGGTCCTGCTGAATTTCCGCCAGCAAGATACCGTCGGTCATCAGCTTGACCAGGGTATTTTCTCCCACCTGATCGTTGAAGCGCACCTTGTAGCCGACGCTGCCGCCGAGCGGGGTTTCCAGCTCGTCGGCGATGCGGTTGGCGACGGTGCGGGCCGCCAGGCGGCGCGGCTGGGTATGGCCGATCAGCCCTTTCACCCCGCGCCCCAGTTCCAGGCAGATCTTCGGCAGCTGGGTGGTTTTCCCCGAGCCGGTCTCCCCGGCGACAATCACCACCTGGTGATCGCGGACGGCGTTTAATATGTCCTGTTTTTTTTGGCTGACCGGCAGGCTTTCCGGATAGGTAATGCGCGGGCAAGACGCGGCGCGCGCCTGCACTTTTTGCCGCGCCGCCGCGATGTCGCTTTCTACTTCGGCGGCCACCGCCAACTGGGCATCGGGATTTTTGATTTTTCGTGCGCCCTGCAGGCGACGACGCAGACGTTGTTGATCGCGGAGCATCAGCTCACCCAGTTGGGCCGGCAGTGCCTCGAGCGGAGATTTCACGTTCGGTGTTCCTTGTTTCTTCGCCGCCAAGGCCAGGCTTGGCAACGGTTTGATGTTTTTTTAGCGATTTTTTTGCTTTAGCCGCACAGCCTATCACAAACGGCTTTCTCCCCCTACTTCCACGAGTAAAGCCTCGCCATGTCATTCAATAAAATCGAACGAAGATCTCGAAATATTGCGCTATCACTGTTGGAGGAATGTGAATAGCATGTACTCCATGCAAGGGACGCTGAGTCCTGATGTCACTGTCACAACGTAAGGAATTATCGATGAGCAACGTATTGGTTCTGAAATCAAGCATCCTGGCGACCTACTCTCAGTCTAACCAACTGGCCGATTTCTTCGTAGAGCAATGGAGCAACGCCCACAGCGGCGACACCATCACCGTGCGCGATCTGGCCGCACAGCCCATCCCGGTGCTGGACGGTGAACTGGTCGGCGCGTTGCGTCCTTCCGATGCTCCGTTGACCCCGCGTCAACAAGAAGCGCTGGCCCTGTCGGACGAGCTGATCGCCGAGCTGCAGGCCAATGACGTCATCGTGATTGCCGCGCCGATGTACAACTTCAACATCCCGACCCAGCTGAAAAACTATTTCGACCTGGTTGCCCGCGCCGGCGTGACCTTCCGTTACACCGAAAACGGTCCGGAAGGCCTGGTGAAAAACAAACGCGCGGTGATCCTGACCAGCCGCGGCGGCATTCATAAAGGCACCCCGACCGACCTGGTGGAACCTTACCTGCGTCTGTTCCTGGGCTTCATCGGCATCACCGACGTGGAGTTCGTCTTCGCGGAAGGCATCGCCTACGGCCCGGAAGTGGCGACCAAAGCACAGGAAGACGCCAAGGCGGCCCTGTCTCAGGTGGTGTCTGCCTAAGATCCTGCGCAGGGGCGCCGCGCCCCTGCCGGACAAGACGCACATCCTGTCAAACCTGCACTACCCTCATAATAATCATCTATCCGTATCTCTTGGCGCGCCAGACGGCGCGCTTTTTTTATTTCTTCAGCCACTGGCCGTTGATGCCGCGCACATACTCGCCGCTCTGCGCCCGCGTCACCAGCTTCTGCCCGGCCATGCGCGCCACTTCGTCGACGGCGATATGGTTGCCGTCCGCCACTTCCTGATACTTCTCGGCGCGGCCGGCGTTGATGCGCTTCACCAGCGCCAGCGTTTCCGCGTCCTGCTTCACCGGGGCGATATAGCCGCTCAGGGTTTCGCCCACCCGCCCTTGCTGCTTCGCCTCATCCAGCGTCAACGCCATCGCCACGCCGCTGAACAACCAGGCGGCGCCGGCCAGCCACAAATAACGTTTTTTCATGTCGGCTCCTAGAACAGACCGCTTTGGGTTTTCAGCAGGTTTTCGACGTCCTTATCCACCTTGATATGAATTTCATGCTCGATCTTGACGTTCATATTGATGGTGATCGGATCCTTCGGCGTCGCCACCTCGATGCGCGGCACGCAGCCGCTCAGCAGCGAAACGCACAGCACCGCTGCCAGCGTCGACACACTCATGATTTTCATTGTTGCTCCCCAGGTTGTGAGAGGGCCTGCTCCAGCCACTCCTGTAAATTGTCGCCGAAGCGCAAACTGCGCCACAGCTGAAACACGTTTTCCTGATGCCGATAGTTCAGGATCACCTCGCGCTTGGCGTTCTTCTGCGGGTTGATGCCGTCGATACGCGCGCTCAGCGTCAGTTCGCCCAGGTTGTCGAGATCGACCCGGGCGTGCGAACGGTTGATTTCCATGTAGCGCAGCCAGTCGATCGCCGCGCCGGTCGCCAGGTTGTTGCTGCCGATGGCGTCGGCCATGTCTTTGTCCAGCCGCAGCGTCAGGGTGCCGGCGTTGGCGATCCAGCCGTTTTGCACCAGCCATTTCGGGTGGTTCAGGAACAGCGGCAGCTCACCGTCGACCCGGCCGGACATGGCGAACTGCTTCGGCTTCAGGGCGGTAAACAGCGCGCTGAGATCGACCTTGTCCAACTTCAGCACCGCGGCGTCATGCTGCGGCAACCGCAGCGCCGACAGGCTGATATGCCCGTTGAGCATGTCCACGCCGACGTTGCTCAACGTCAGCGGCTGCCCTTCGCTATAAGGATAGGTGCCCTGCAGATCGGCGGAAATGTTCTGCATCTCGAACAGGTTGCTGAAAGACTTGATGCGCAGCGACACCGGCTGTTTGGCCCCCAGCAGCCACTGATGCTGCTTGAACCGGTACGACAGGATAAAGTCCAGGCCGCTCATTTCGCCGTCTTTCAGCCACATGCCGCCGTTTTTCACCACCCAGTGGCCGCCGGCTTCGAAGCCCTGCTCGCGAGCGGCGGAAAACGCCGACTGCGCATAAAACTCGCCGTCGCGCAGCGTGAGATTGAGCTCCGGCGCGAGCAGCGGCTGGAAGACCTTCAGCGACTGTTTCGGCCACCAGGCTTCACCGCGCAGGCGTTCGCCGTCCCAACGGCCGCGCAGCGCGATCGGCCCGATCTGCTGTGCCTGCAGTTTGCCCTGCAGCTGGAAACTGTCCGGCGAAAGGCCGTTCACCTGCAGCGCCAGCACCGGCGCCGGCAGATGGCCGCCGTCGCTGAAGCTGACCTTATCCGCCGCCAGTTGCAACTCGCCGTTGAACTGCGGGCTTTGTTCATCACGCCGCCAGCGCAGCGGCCGGTTGAGGCTCAGGCGCGGCGCAGCGACCGTCACCAAACCATACTTCAATTTATCGAAACCGGTGGAGAGCTTGTCGAGCACCAGCTCGCTGTCCTGCCAGCGCCCGCTGCCGGCGACGTCCCAGGCGGCCTGCAGCGGCGGCAACCGGCCGTTGCCCCAGTAACGCCACTGCCAGTCGCCCTTGTCCGGCCAGAAATCCTGCGCCTGGCCGTCCAGGTGCAGCTTGAAGCGCCCCCAATAGCTGTCGCTGGCGTTCAGAATCGCCTGCAGGCGGCCGGTGATACCGGCGGCAGTCACCTTCACGCCCGCCAGCGGCAAACGCGCCTCTTCCAGCGTCATTTCCGGCGTCACCTTGCCCCACAGGCGCAACAGCGACCCCGGCTGCAGCACCAGCGTCGGGTTGAGAATGCTGCCGCCGATCACGCCCGGAATCGACGCGGTGGCGGAGAAGTCGGCCAGATTGGCCTGACCGGTCAATTGGAAGCGCAGATCGCTGTCGGTCAACCCTACCTTGCCCGGACCGAGGGTGAGCACCGCATTGCCCTTGCCGTTGTGGCCGGCGGTGATCACGTTCAGCCGCGCGCTGATCTCCGTTTCATCCCACCCTTTGCTCCAGTCGTGCAGCGCAACGCTCAGGCCGCCGTTCAACGGCTGCCCGCTGTACGGCCAACGCCACTCGCCCTGCCTGATACTGACCCGCTGCGGCGCGACTTCCCACGGCAGCACCGCCAGCGGCCGATCGTCACCTTTTTCGCTTACCGTCAACACGCCCTGCCGCTGTTGCCAGCGCATGTCCAGCAATACCGGTTTTTCCAGATAGGCGGTCTGCATTTCCCCCTGCAGCGCGCCCTGCGTCGGCAGGCTGGCCAGATCCAGCGGAATGGTTATCTTGCCGGCGAGACGCAGCGGTTGCGCGCTGTTGGGCGGGACGACGGTCAGGCTCTGCAACGTCAGCTGCTGTTTTTCATCCAGCTGCGCCTCGGCGCTGAGATTCGGCCCCTGATAATGCAGGCGTTGCCCGTCAGGGCCGGAGGAAAGCTGCAGCTTGCCGGCATAACGCTGCCAGGGAACCAGCGTCAGGTCATTAATGGTGAGGTCCAGCGGCGGCAGCTGTTGCTGCAGCTGATCGAGCGCCAGCGGCGCGCTGTTGGCATCGCCGCCCGGCAGTTTTGACAAACAGGCGCTATCGACGCTGACCTTATCGCTCGACAGCTGCCAGCGGCCCTGGCGGTAAGCCAACCGCGTCGGCCCGACGTTGGCCAGCAGGCAATCTTGCGCGGTGAAACGCGCCCCCGCCAGCGCCAGGCCGCCCTGGCGCCAGTGCAATTTGCCCTGCAACTCCAGGCGGCTTCCCGCCGGCAACCAATGCGATAACACGCCCGGCAGCCAGCGCGGCAAAGTTTGCCACAACGCCAGCACCAGAATTGCGCAGCCCGCCACCGTCCCTATGAATACTTTTAATCGCCTGGTCATTAAATGGTTGCTTCGTTCCTGAGTTAGGCATTGGTTAAGTCTATGCCTGAATTGACAATAATGATGGCATGAATTTGACATAGGGTGAAGCTGAGCGGGGTCGCAGCGGCGATTTGCACCTTTTTGGCGCAAACGTGTGCGGAGTTGTAGATTTTCGTTACATATGCATCACATAAACAGGACAGTTTTCAGACTTTTGTTATTGTCGTTGCCATTGATGATTAATAGTCTTGCAACCATTCTAATAAAAGTTCAGCTGCTAGCTAACTGTGTACTAGAGAAGCCATTCCCCACACCCCCGTGGGGATTTTTTTGCCTTAATGCCGAATCACGGCGTCAATAAAATCGTGCAATATGCGGCTGTCGCTCGCTTTACGCCAGATAGCATAAATATCGCTGCGCATTTCATTCCCGCATTCTATGTATGCAACCTTTCGCTGCCGCGCCAGGCTTTCGGGCACAAACGCATAGCCTAATCCCGCTGTTACGCAGGCAAATATCACGTCGTAGCATTCCACCTCCAACAGCGCGGCGGGGATGACTTGCTGCTTCTGCAGCCAGGCGTCCACCAGATGGCGATAGTGGCATTGCCGCGAATAAACATAGAGATCGCTTTTTGCCAACAACGCCGGCCGACATGCCCCGCCAATGAAGACCAAACGCTCCTGGAAAGCACGCCGGCTCTGCATCTGCGGATGTTCGATCGGCCCATCTGAAAACACCACGTCCAGCGCCCCTTTTTGCAGCTGAAACTCCAGATCCAGCGAATATCCCTGCACCACACTCAGCTGAACGCGGCGATTTTGCGCACGGTAATGGGCCAACTTTTGCGGCAAATGATGACTCAACGCGATATCCAGCGCGCCAAGCCTCAGTTCGCCCTGCACCGGATCCTGTTCAAACTGCGCTCGCGCCCGCTCTTCGATAGCCAAAAAGCGCTTGGCCTTATGGTAAAGCGCCCGGCCTTCCGGCGTGAGCGACAACCGATTGCGCTCACGCTCGAACAGCGTGACGCCGCACGCCATTTCCAGCTCTTTTAATTTCTTGGTCACGTTAGAGGGCACGCAAAACAGCCGCTCCGCCGCGGCCGTGAGACTCTCCGACTCCACCACCATGCAAAAGGTGGCTAACTGGGCACGTTTAAACATCTTAAGCCTTCACCAATAGTGAACGATTCACGAACTTTATTTCACTTTTAGTCAGCCATCAAGTCCGTAAAATCCTCGCTGTCAGCACAATGCTGCCCCTGGAGATATCCAGTTTCATTACCGACCGAGGAAATCAATCATGATTACGCTCAACGTCTTTTTTCAGGTCAATCCGGCCAAGCGGCAAGCGTTTCTGAGTCTGCTCAACACCATGGTGCAGGAATCCAATAAAGAAACCGGCTGCTCTTTTTACCAGCTTTGGCAATGCCAGAGCGATGAGAACAGCTACGCGCTGATCGAAAACTGGGACGATAAGGCGGCGCTTTCAGCACACCAGAAAACGCCTCATTGGATCGCCTTTAACGATGTCGTTAACAGTTATTTGACCCATGATTACGATGAGCATCATTACACGGAAATCGCTCGTTAAAACCGCGTGAACCGGCCCAAGGCGGGCCGGTTTCACTCCCCTGTCTGATAGAACAAGCCCCGCGCGGGACAAACTGCTAACCAATTGTCGAATTTACTAAAATCTGTTAAATTGATCACAAAATCACGGTGGAGAAACCACGATGAAATTGGCGATATACAGTACCAAACAGTATGACCGTAAATATCTCGAACTGGTGAATCAGCAGTTTGGCTATGAGCTGGAATTCTTCGACTTTTTACTCAGCAAAAAAACCGCCAAAACGGCCGCCGGTTGCAAGGCGGTGTGTATCTTCGTCAACGACGACGGCAGCCGTGAAGTGCTCGAAGAACTGGCGGCGCTGGGCGTCGAAATTCTCGCCCTGCGCTGCGCCGGTTTCAATAATGTCGATCTGGACGCCGCCAAAGAACTGGGCATCAAGGTGGTGCGCGTGCCGGCCTACTCACCGGAAGCCGTGGCGGAGCACGCGGTAGGCATGATGATGTGCCTGAACCGCCGTATTCACCGCGCCTATCAACGCACCCGCGACGCCAATTTCTCGCTGGAAGGGCTGATCGGCTTTAACATGCACAACCGCACCGCCGGCGTGATCGGCACCGGTAAAATCGGCGTGGCGACGATGCGCATTCTGAAAGGCTTCGGTATGAAGCTGCTGGCTTACGATCCGTTCCCGAGCGAACAGGCGCTGGAACTGGGCGCGGAGTATGTCGACCTGAAAACGCTGTACGCGCAGTCCGACGTGATCACCCTGCACTGCCCGCTGACGCCGGAAAACCACCATCTGCTGAATGCCGACGCCTTCGCGATGATGAAAAACGGCGTGATGGTGATCAACACCAGCCGCGGCGCGCTGATCGACTCCACCGCCGCCATCGACGCGCTGAAGCAGCAGAAAATCGGCGCGCTGGGAATGGACGTTTACGAGAACGAACGCGATCTGTTCTTCGAAGACAAGTCTAACGACGTGATTCAGGACGACGTGTTCCGCCGCCTCTCGGCCTGCCACAACGTGCTGTTTACCGGCCATCAGGCCTTCCTGACCGAAGAGGCGCTGACCAGCATTTCGCAAACCACGCTGCAGAACATCAGCCAGTTGGATCGCGGCGAAGCCTGCCCGAACCAGTTGAACGCCTGAGCGTCACCTCGGGGCGCCCCGGCGCCCTGTTTATTTGAGAGAACGCGATGAGAAAAACCACGGTAGCCGCCCTTGCGGCGCTGGCTTTAGCGGGGTGCAGCATGAAACCACATACGGCCGTCACGCCAGGCGATCTGCTGCATCACAACTTCGTGTTGCAGAGCGTGGATGGCGAAACGGCGAAGCCACCGGCGGGCGGCGGCCTGCTCAATCTGGAGTTCGGCGAGAACCTGCATGTCTCCGGCGCGATGTGCAACCGCTTCTTCGGCCAGGGGCAATTACGCGACGGCGTGCTGACGGTGAAACCGCTGGCGACGACGCGCAGGCTGTGCCCTGATGAACAGCGCAACCGCTGGGATCGAGTGATCGGCACCGTGCTGGAAAACGGCGCCGAAGTGACGCTAAACGCCCAGCAGCTGACGCTCAACGGCAGCGGCCACACGCTTATCTATACCCTGCGCGATTGGGTGTATTGATCCTGCGCGCCAGGCCTGGCGCCGCGGGCTTACCCGGCGCAGCTGCCCAGGCCCAGCGTGCGTTCTTCGCACTGCTTGCCGTTCGGCATTTGGCACATGCGCAGCGCTTCACCGTTCAGGTTGTGCGCGATGGTGGTGACGCCGCCGACCGCCGCGCAACCGGCGCTGGTCTGCAACGTATTGATTCTGGCACTGTTGCCCTGCTGTACTGGTTCTTCGTTATTGCTGCTGCAGGCGGCTAAAAGCAGCACGGCGCTGGCAAGCAGCCATTTTGATGTCGTCATTATCCCACTCCTGAACCCGGAACTGCGCTGTGTAAAATCGCCATTGCTGATAACGCGCGTCACTTGGCGGACACGTTTCGCTATCTTTGATGCAAACTTGTTTAATCTAGCTCGATATATAAATAATGAAAATATATTCCAGCCATTATTTGTCGTTTTTTTGCGTCGGCCGGACATTTATTTTGTTTGCAGAATATTTCCGCACCGGCGCGCGGTGCCAAACGTGACGGCGCCACCCGCTGCCAGGCTTCGGCCGCACGCAGAAAGTGATAACGTCACCGCTGCCGACCAGGAAGTTTTTCCGGCGATATCGCTATTCATTATCTTCGCGTGCTTTCAGTGAAACGGCGCATTTTTTGCTACCGGAGAGGACGATATTTGCGTCTATGCTGGCGGCGCTAAGTAATTAGCATTCCACTATTTTCAGTGAATGATGGCTGAATTCTTCAACCGGCGCGACTTGCTGTCGCGCCGGCCTTTTTTCACATTAAAATAACACTCAGTGCACCGTGGCTTTCGACAGTAAATTAATCACCAGCACGCCGGCAATAATTAATCCCATGCCGACGATCGCCGGCCAATCCAATTTTTGCTGATAAACAAATACCGCGGCGACCGACACCAGCACGATCCCCATGCCTGACCAAATCGCATACACGATGCCCAGCGGCATACTCTTGACCACCATCGACAGCCCCCAAAATGCCACGCCGTAGCCCAGCACCACCAGCAGCGACGGCCACAGGCGGGTAAAGCCCTCGGAAGCTTTCAACATGGTGGTGGCGATCACTTCCGCGACTATCGCCATCGTCAAATACATAAATGCGCTCATGATTTTCTTCTGTCAGTTTGCCGATGCGCAATTATGACGTGCCGGAAATAAATTGTCTTTAAACGGTGAAAACAATTTATTGCCGCCGACCCCCAATCGACGAGGAAATAGGCCTTTGACGATTTGTCACCCGCCACACAAACACGATAAAGCCGCGTTCAAACCCTCTGTTAGACTTTTTTCCATTACTGCGAAAGTGCGCTTTCGCGGCTTTGAGAGCAATGAAAAGGTAACGCCGATGATAACTACAGATGGTAATAATGCAGTCGCTTCCGTGGCCTATCGCACCAACGAAATGATTGCCATCTACCCTATCACGCCGAGTTCCACCATGGCGGAGCAGGCGGATGCCTGGTCCGGTGATGGCCGGCAAAACATCTGGGGCGATATTCCCCGGGTAGTGGAAATGCAGTCGGAAGGCGGCGCTATCGCCACCGTGCACGGCGCCTTGCAAACCGGCGCGCTGTCGACCTCGTTCACCTCATCGCAGGGTCTGCTGTTGATGATCCCGACGCTGTACAAACTGGCCGGCGAGCTGACGCCGTTTGTGCTGCACGTGGCCGCGCGCACCGTAGCCACGCACGCGCTGTCCATCTTCGGTGACCACTCGGACGTGATGGCGGTGCGCCAGACCGGCTGCGCCATGCTGTGCGCCGGCAGCGTGCAGGAGGCGCAGGACTTCGCGCTGATCTCGCAGACCGCCACCCTCAACGCGCGCGTGCCGTTTATCCATTTCTTCGACGGCTTCCGCACCTCGCACGAAATCAACAAGATCGTACCGCTCAGCGACGATACGCTGCGGCAAATGCTGCCGCAGGCGGCGATCGACGCTCACCGCAGCCGGGCGCTGTCGCCGGATCATCCGGTGGTGCGCGGCACTTCCGCCAACCCGGACACCTATTTCCAGTCGCGCGAAGCCACCAACCCGTGGTATGACGCCACCGGCCAGCACGTGATCGACGCCATGGAAGCCTTCGCCGCCCTCACCGGCCGCCACTATCGGCCGTTCGACTATTACGGCCACCCGCAGGCCGAACGCGTGGTGGTGGTGATGGGCTCCGCCGCCGGCACCTGCGAAGAGGTGATCGACACCCTGCTGGCCCGCGGCGAGAAAGTCGGCGTGCTGAAAGTCCGGCTGTTCCGGCCGTTCTCCGCCAAATACCTGCTCGACGCGCTGCCGGACAGCGTGCGCAGCGTCGCGGTGCTCGATCGCACCAAAGAACCGGGCGCGCTGGCCGAGCCGCTGTATCTGGACGTGATGACCGCGCTGGCGGAAGCCTACAGCCGGGGTGAGCGCGCCACGCTGCCGCGGGTGATCGGCGGCCGTTACGGCCTGTCGTCGAAAGAGTTCGGCCCCAACTGCGCGCTGGCGGTGTTCCGCGAGCTGGCCCAGCCGCAGCCGCGCCCGCGCTTTACCGTCGGCATCTTCGATGATGTCACCGGGCTTTCGCTGCCGCTGAGCGACGAAATCCTGCCGCAGCGCGCCTCGCTGGAAGCGCTGTTCTACGGTTTGGGCAGCGACGGCTCGGTCTCGGCCACCAAGAACAACATCAAGATCATCGGCAACGCCACGCCGCTGTATGCCCAGGGCTATTTCGTCTACGACTCCAAAAAGGCCGGCGGCCTGACGGTGTCGCACCTGCGCGTCAGCGAACAGCCGATCAACTCGGCCTACCTGGTCAGCCACGCGGACTTCATCGGCTGCCACCAGCTGCAGTTTATCGATAAGTACCAAATGGTCGAACGCCTGAAGCCCGGCGGCACCTTCCTGCTCAATACCCCTTACGGCGCCGACGAGGTCTGGTCGCGCCTGCCGCAGGAGGTTCAGGCGCTGTTGCACCAACGCCAGGCGCGATTCTATATCATCAACGCCGCCAAGCTGGCGCGCGAATGCCGGCTCGGCGCGCGCATCAACACCGTGATGCAGATGGCGTTCTTCCACCTGACGCAGATCCTGCCGAGCGACGTGGCGCTGCAACAACTGCAGGACGCCATCGCCCGCAGCTACAGCAGCAAGGGCCAAGAGATCGTCGAGCGCAACTGGCAGGCGCTGGGCGCCACCCGCGCCGCGCTGACCGAGATCCCGCTGCAGCCGGTCGACGCCAGCAGCCCGATGCGCCCGCCGGTGGTCTCGGACGCCGCGCCGGACTTCGTCAAAACCGTCACCGCCGCGATGCTGGCCGGGCTGGGCGATGCGCTGCCGGTTTCCGCCTTCCCACCGGACGGCACCTGGCCGGTGGGCACCACCCAATGGGAAAAGCGCAACATCGCCGAAGCGATCCCGATCTGGCAGCCCGACCTGTGTACCCAGTGCAACCACTGCGTCGCCGCCTGCCCGCACTCCGCCATTCGCGCCAAGGTGGTTCAGCCGGCGGAGATGGAGCACGCCCCCGCCTCCCTGCAGTCGCTGGATGTCAAAGCGCGCGATATGCGCGGCCAGAAATACGTGCTGCAGGTAGCGCCGGAGGATTGCACCGGCTGTAACCTGTGCGTCGAGGTCTGCCCGGCGAAAGATCGCCAGAACCCGGAGATCAAGGCCATCAACATGGCTTCGCGCCTCGATAATCTGACGGCGGAGAAAGACAACTACGACTTCTTCCTGCAGCTGCCGGAAATCGATCCGGCGCAGCTGGAGCGCATCGACATTCGCACTTCGCAGCTGATCACGCCGCTGTTCGAGTACTCCGGCGCCTGCTCCGGCTGCGGCGAAACGCCGTACATCAAGCTGTTGACCCAGCTCTATGGCGACCGCTTGCTGATCGCCAACGCCACCGGCTGCTCGTCGATCTACGGCGGCAACCTGCCGACCACGCCGTACACCACCAACGCCGAAGGGCGCGGCCCGGCGTGGGCCAACTCGCTGTTCGAAGACAACGCCGAATTCGGCCTGGGCTTCCGTTTAACGGTCGATCAACATCGCGCGCGAGTGCTGCGCCTGCTGAATGCTCTGGCGCCGCAGCTGCCGGAGCGGTTGGTCAATGCCCTGCAGATGGGCGACGTGGCGCCGGAGCCGCGCCGTAAGCAGATCGCCGAACTGCGCACGCTGTTGGCCAATCTAGAAGGCGAAGACGCGCGCCAGCTGGCGGCCGGCGCCGACTACCTGGTGGATAAATCCATCTGGCTGATCGGCGGTGACGGCTGGGCCTACGACATCGGCTTCGGCGGTTTGGATCACGTCCTCAGCCTGACGGAGAACGTCAACGTGCTGGTGCTCGACACCCAGTGCTACTCGAACACCGGCGGCCAGCAGTCGAAGGCCACGCCGCTCGGCGCGGTGACCAAGTTCGGCGAACACGGCAAGCGCAAGGCGCGCAAGGATTTGGGCGTCAGCATGATGATGTACGGCCATGTCTACGTGGCGCAGATCTCGCTGGGGGCGCAGCTCAACCAAACGGTGAAAGCGATTCAGGAGGCCGAGGCCTATCCGGGGCCGTCGCTGATCATCGCCTACAGCCCGTGCGAAGAGCACGGCTACGATCTGGCGCTCAGCCACGATCAGATGAAACAGCTGACCGCCACCGGCTTCTGGCCGCTGTACCGCTTCGATCCGCGCCGCAGCGCCGAGGGCAAGGCCGCATTGGCGCTGGATTCGCGGCCGCCGAACAGCAGCCTGTCGGAAACGCTGCTGAAAGAACAGCGTTTCCGCCGCCTGAACGCGCAGCAACCGGAAGTGGCCAGCGCGCTGTATCAGGCCGCCGAGAAAGAGCTGCAGGAGAAATACGATTTCCTCAGCCTGCTGGCCGGCAAGGCGGAAAAATCCGCCGCAGAGTAACGCCATCAGGGCGCGAGCGATTCGCGCCCTGTTCTTTTACCGCCGGCGTCAACCGCAGCAAAAACCCGCTGGCATTCCTGCGCGCAATCCGTACCATACAGGCCTCGCGTCGGGCGCGTGGCAGCAGGATGATGAATAATGATCAAAAGCGGCCGGTTGAATGGTAAACTCGCGGCTACAACGCCATGCCCCTAGTGCCCCCCATTGAGAATGAGCACGATTTAAATGTCAGAAAAGCAATCCGTTAGCCAAAAAGAGCAGTACAACCTCAACAAATTGCAAAAGCGCCTGCGCCGCAACGTGGGCGAAGCGATCGCCGATTTCAATATGATTGAAGAAGGCGACCGCATCATGGTCTGCCTGTCCGGCGGTAAAGACAGCTACACCATGCTGGAGATCCTGCGCAATCTGCAGCAGAGCGCGCCGGTCAACTTCTCCCTGGTGGCGGTGAACCTCGATCAGAAGCAGCCCGGCTTCCCGGAGCATATTCTGCCCGCCTACCTGGAAAGCCTGGGGGTGGAGTACAAGATCGTCGAAGAGAACACCTACAGCATCGTTAAAGACAAGATCCCGGAAGGCAAAACCACCTGTTCACTGTGCTCGCGCCTGCGCCGCGGCATTTTGTACCGCACCGCCACCGAACTGGGCGCCACCAAGATCGCGCTGGGCCACCACCGCGACGACATTCTGCAAACGCTATTCCTCAACATGTTCTACGGCGGCAAGATGAAAGGCATGCCGCCCAAGCTGATGAGCGACGACGGCAAGCACGTGGTCATTCGCCCGCTGGCCTACTGCCGCGAGAAAGACATCGAGCGTTTCTCAATCGCCAAGGAATTCCCAATCATCCCATGCAACCTGTGCGGCTCGCAGCCTAACCTGCAGCGCCAGGTGATCGGCGATATGCTGCGCGACTGGGACAAGCGTTACCCTGGCCGGTTGGAAACCATGTTCAGCGCCATGCAAAACGTGGTGCCTTCGCACCTGAGCGACATCAATCTGTTCGATTTCAAAGGCATTCACCACGGTAGCGCCGTGGTGGACGGCGGCGATTTGGCCTTCGATCGCGAAGACATCCCGATGCAGCCCGTCGGTTGGCAGCCGGAAGATTCGGACGACGCGGTGCCTGCGCCAGAGCGTTTGAACGTGCTGGAAATCAAATAAGCCCCTCTCGCCGCTTGCCCTCTGCAAGCGGCGGCATTCCCCTCTCTCGACGATCTCGATCCTGTTCACAGTTTGCGCAAAATTTACTGGGCGGTGCCGTTTTTACCCTATACTGTTTATTTATACAGTCATATGGAGATCGCGCAATGAATATCACCCCCTGCCTGTCCCACGTCTCGCTGGGCTCCAACGATTTCGAGGCCGCCGCCGCCTTTTACGATCGCACGCTGGCCGCCTTGGGTTGCCGACGCGTGCTGGAGCATCCCGGCGCCATCGGTTACGGCCGCGACTATCCGGAGTTTTGGCTGCAGGTGCCGATCGACGGCCGGCCGGCCTCGCCCGGCAACGGCACGCACGTCGGTTTTTTCGCCACCAGCAAGCAACAGGTGGATGAATTCCATCGCCAGGCGCTGCTGGCCGGCGCCGCCGATGAAGGCGCACCCGGTTCGCGGCCGCACTACGGCGAGGCTTACTACGGCTGCTTTGTCCGTGATTTGGATGGGCACAAGATTGAAGCCAGCTTCTGGGATGAAAGCGCGGCCTGAAGAAAAGAGGAAAGCCGAATAAAAAAATGCCGGTGATTAAACCGGCATTGTACGAATCAAATGTGCTATGCAGTAATTCAAAAATAAGAAAGTAAGACAATTATGGAGCGCAACGCCCATCGCTTGACGTTGCATTCACCTGCGAGAGAGATCATGCCCCATTTCCCCCGGCTAAATGTTGATATTGCTCAATGTTAACCGGGTTTTCGTCATTTTTGCCTACAGCCAGCGGCTGCGCTTCAGCCACCAGGCGACGCCAAGCACCAACCCGCCCAGCATGAGGCAAAACGCCGCAAAACCGAGAGGATTGCCGCCGCCCGGAATGCCGCCAAGGTTGACCCCGAACAGCCCGGTCAGGAAGGTGGTAGGCAGAAATACCATCGCCAACAATGACATGGTGTAAGTACGGCGGTTCATCGCATCGGCCATCACCGTGGTGATTTCGTCGGACAAGATGGCGGTGCGCGCGATGCTGCCGTCCAGATCGTCCAATCCCCGCCCCAGGCGATCGGCGATGTCCTGCATGCGGCGGCGATCGTCGTCGCTCATCCACGGCAGGCGGTCGCTGGCCAGCCGCGCGAAGACGTCGCGCTGCGGTGCCATATAGCGGCGCAGCACGATCAGCTGTTTACGGATCAACGCCAGCTGGCCGCGCTCCGGCACCTGCTGCTCCAACAAGGCGTCCTCCAGATCGATGATCTTGTCGTGCAGATCCTCGATAAATTCGCTGGTGTGATCGGTCAACGCATCGGAAATTTCCACCAGCCAGCTGCCGCTGTTGGTCGGCCCGGCGCCGCTTTGCAGATCGTTCACCACCTGATCGATGGAATACACCTTGCGGTGTCGGGTAGAGACAATCAGTTTATCGGTGATGTACACGCGAATGGTGACCAGCTGGTCCGGCCGGGAATTGGCGTTGAAGTTGATGCTGCGCAGGGTGATCATGGTGCCTTCGCCCTGGCGGCTGACGCGCGGCCGTGAGCTTTCGCCGGAGAGCGCTTCGCGCACCGAGTCCGGCAGCAGCGGCGTGGTGCTCAGCCATTCGGCGCTGGCCGGGTGCGCGTAATCAAGATGCAGCCAGCACGGCGCGTCGCAGGTGATCTTGTCACCCTGCTCGATCGGCGTGACGCCGCCCTTGCCGTCCAGCTGGTAGGCGTAAACCGCATCGGCGATCTGCAGCTCGCTCCCCTCAATCACATCCATTCATTTATCCCCTCAGTCTTGCTTATGTTGCTGAGTCTAGCGTTAACGCCTTGGAGATCAAAGGCCAAGCTGTAACGCCAGTTTTCAGAACCGCCCTCGGTCGTGATCTATACTCAGCCGCAAGGAACGAACTGAGGATCGCAGGAGATTGCCATGCTAAAACCATTTTTGGACATCGTCGTACCCACCGTAGGCGCCTTCGGCGCGATATTTTTTGCCCTCGTCAAAACGCCCTTCCGCATCCGGCGGGAAAATCACGACAAGCTGCTCAAGCTGCTCCAATCCGTCGAGACGGCGCAAGGCGAACGCATTAACCTGCTGCTGTTTAGGGACTATATGGGGAGTAAAACCATCGGGCTGACGGCGTTACGGCTGTTATTGGCGCTACCGGACAGCGTAGCCGCGCTGGAGCGCTATCGCTTCACCGCAGGCCGACAGCAGATCCTGCGCACTGCGCCCGACGGTTTCGTTTTGCGGCCAAACGCCAATAACGCCTTCAAACGTTTCCTGCTTTCCTGTCGCCATTTTTTGCTGTATCTGCTGTTCGTCACGCTGCTGGTGCTGCTCCCGGCGCTGGCGCAATGGGGGCTACAGCGGTTGGGGGTATTGATCACCCCCACTTCGCTCACTTACCTGCCCGATGCGCGTATTACCGACGGCTGGACGCTGCTGTTCCCCGGCTTATTATTTATTATCATCATGTTCAGCCTGGCATACCTGACCTTCAGACAGCTGGAACGCGCGGGTAACCTCAGCTCGGAACGCGCCTTTTATCGCTACTACCAACGAGCGCGTGAGGAACAACGATGCCGGGAAGTCCTGAGACAAATGCGCACTGCGCTGCGCCGAGCCTGACGAGAATGCGCCGCCTGCGGTGCATCGCAATGGCCGCCCTGCTGCTGTTCGGCCAATCGGTTCGTGCAGAGCCGGTGTTGGAGCGCCTCGCCACGCCCTATCGCGCGTCGACGGCGGCCGGTTCCCTGCCTTATTTTGTCGCTCACGCTCAATCCCCCCAGCCGCGTAACGCACTGGTGGTGATGCACGGCCATCCACGCGACGCCGCCAGGACGTTGCAAGCGGCGATCGACGCCGCGCAGGACGCGGGAGACAGCAGCTTGCTGGTCGCCCCGCTGTTTCAGGTACCGGTAAAACTCGCCGCCCACTGCCATTCCGCCGGTCTGCCCCAGCCGCAAGACGGCGACGCCCTGTGGCGCTGCGGCTCCTGGATCGAGGGCGATTTGGATAATGGCGGGAAGACCGGCTCATTCAACGCCATGGATAACCTGCTGGCCGATCTGAAACGGCGCTGGCCGTCGCTGCAGTCGATAACCGTGGCCGGTTTTTCCGCCGGCGCCCAGTTCGTGCAGCATTATGTCGGCTTTGTCCAGCCGCCACGCGGAGTGCGTCTGCGCTATGTGGTGGCAGATCCCGGCAGCTGGCTCTATTTTGATCGCCTGCGCCCTCTGCCCACCAGTTGGGGAAACTGCAGCAGTGAAGAAACCTGCCGTTTTCGCTGGCAAACGCTGGACGCCGGCCATTGTCCGCAGGCCAACCGATGGAAATACGGTCTGGAAGCGTTTCCCGCTCACCTGCAGCGCACCGCCGACGCGGCCCGCCGGCGTTACGCCGCCGCCGATATCACCTATCTGGCCGCCGCCGAGGATACCGGCGCCGCGCCGGGCGCTTACTATCGGATACTCGACAAATCCTGCGCCGCCCAGTTGCAGGGTCCCTATCGATTGCAGCGCGCCCTGGCCTACGCCGACTACGATCGGCGTTACCTGGCGGCGGAGAAGCCGCATCGGTTAACGATCGTTCCCGGCTGCGGGCACAACGTCGCCTGCGTATTTTCCGCCCCGGCGGCCAGGCAGGCGCTTTTCCCCATTAATGCAGACTAATAATAACGGCAATGAAATAAACCTTTGCCGACAAATCAGGCAATATCGCCGATAAAGCGCTGGCAATGCCGTTATTATTATGACTTAACATATTGCTATCATTTTTAATTCAAAATGATAATAATAAATCAACACAAAGCTGTTTCAGCGCAAATTTTAGGGGCATATACTTTTCTCACTACGAGGAGGTAGTTATGTTACGCGACCATTTAAAAATAAACGCCAGCGATACGCTGGAAAAAATCAGCAATATCCATTTGCAAAACCAGGGCCAGGAAGAGATCAGTGAGTTTGTGGTGAAAAACGCCGCCGGCCTGCAGATTGGCAAGGTCTCCGTCCACGATCGTTTCAGCACCCGACGCTCGTACCCCACCAGTTACCGCATCACTCAAACCGACATGAACGGCCGGGTGGTGGTGGATGCCATGCGGGACTGTCTATAAGCGTAACCATTCTCTGAAATAGCGAAAATACTGTGATGATGGTAACCCTGTTTATTATTAAACGGGGTTTATCGCGTGGAATAATTAATTATCTTCTTAGTTTCATCGTCGAAAAAAATAAAGCCCCCGCATTAGACGGGGGCGATAAATAAATCGACTCAGTGTTTGATGATATACATCGTCTGGCTGTAGGCCACGTCTTCCGGATTGGTGATCGGGTAGCCTTTTACCCACGGCTTGATCAGGCGGCCGTTGGTGTACTGGTAAATCGGCGCGATCGGCGCCTGATCGGCAATGATCTGCTCCATCTTGTTGTAATCGGCGGTCACCGCCGCCGGATTGGTTTCCCGCCCCGCCTGCGCCAGCAGCTTGTCATAGTCCGCGTTCTTGAACTTGGCGATGTTGCCGCTGTGGGTCGAGGTCAGCAGCGACAGGAAGGTCGACGCTTCGTTATAGTCACCTACCCAGGAGGCGCGGATCACGTCGAAATTGCCGGTGTTGCGGCTGTCGATGTAGGTTTTCCATTCCTGGTTCTGCAGCTTGACGTCAATCCCCAGCTTCTTCTTCCACATCGAGGCCACGGCGATGGCGATCTTCTGGTGGCTTTCCGAGGTGTTATACAGCAGCGTCAGCTTCAGCGGGTTGTTCGGGCCGTAACCGGCCGCCTGCAGCAACGCCTTGGCCTGCGCGTCCAACTCCGCCTGTGATTGCTGTTGCAGCAAGCTCACTTCCGGTTTAAACCCGGCCGTCACGTCCGGCGTGAAGTGATAGGCCGGTTTTTCGCCGGTGCCCAGCACTTTTTCGGCGATAATCTTGCGATCGATGGCATAGGACAAGGCCTGGCGCACCCGCACGTCGTTGGTCGGTGCGCGCTGGGTGTTGAACGCGTAGTAATAGGTGCCGAGCTGATCCGGTGTGTACACCTGCCCCGGAATGTCTTTCAGCAGCTTCTGATACATGTTTTTCGGGAAGGATTCGGTGATATCGATGTCACCTGCCAGGTAACGCTTGGTGGCGTTGGATTCCTGGTTGATGGGTACGAAGGTCACTTTGGTCAGCACGGTATGCGCATGATCCCAGTAATGATCGTTAGGCGTCAGTACCAGCTTCTCGTTCACCACCCGCTCCTGCAGTTTGAACGCGCCGTTGCCCACCAGATTGCCGACCTTGGTCCAGTCGTTGCCGTATTTTTCCACCACCGCCTTATTCACCGGGAACAGGCTGAAGTTGGCCGTCAGGCTGACGAAGTACGGCACCGGTTTGTCCAGCTGCACTTTAAGCGTGTAGTCGTCCGGCGCCGACACGCCCAAGCGATCGGCCGGCAATTTGCCGCTGATGATCTGCTCGGCGTTCTGGATCCCCGCCAGCTGCGCGAACCAGGCGAACGGCGACAGGTTTTTCGGCTCTACCAGCCGCTGCCAGCTGTAGACGAAATCCTTCGCCGTGACAGGGTCACCGTTTGACCACCGCGCGTCTTTACGCAGATGGAAAATGTAAGTCTGGTTGTCGCTGGTCTGCCAGCGCGTGGCGACGCCGGGGATCACTTTCCCGTTGGCGTCCTGATTGACCAGCCCTTCGAACAGATCGCGCGCCAGCTGGGCCTCCGGCAGGCCAACCGCTTTGATCGGATCGAGCGAGGCCGGTTCGTCTTTAATGTGGCGCACGATTTCCTGTTTGGCCGCCAGCGCGGTACCCGGGGGAACCTGCGCCGCCATGGCGCTGCTCATACAGGCGCCGATCGCCGCCGCGCAAAGCGCCAAACGAAAACCTCGTTGCATTTTTCTTCCCGTCATTATGATGTTCCCCCGTTAACCATCTGAATTTTTTATCATATAGCACAAGATCCGTCCGGCCTAGCGCTCACGGCCGAGAAGTTGCAAAAAGTGCGATTCAGGCGATAAAAAACCCGTGCGGCGCGGGGCGGCACGGGCGGTGTTTGCAGCGGCGACCGTCAGTCGTACAGGTGGATGCTGTTGATGCGGTAGCTGAACTCTTCGCCCTCTTCTTCATCGAACACGGTGAAAAAGCCTTTCTCGGCCAGCGGACGGGCCGAGATATCGGTTTTTTGCAGCTGGCGCGCGTCGGCGTCGTCGTAGCCGTAATCGAGGTAGAAGGCATCTTTCTGATAGTCGATATGCAGGGTGAACGGATAGTTCGATTCATCCCCGCGCCCGTCGTCGTTTTTCACCACGCCGAACCACTCCCCCTGGCGGATCTGGTTTTCAGCGTCCACGCCGCACAGCAGCGTGATGGTGTCATTTTCATTTTCGCTATAGCTGGCGATGATTCTGGCTACTGGCATGTTAAATCCTCTTGCGGGTGATTGGCTTAGCACTGCCGTTAGTATAACAACAGCGTCAGGCCAGGTGCGGTTTAATTGGCGTTTTCGCCGCCGCCGCGTCACAGATCGTGCAAACGCCGCACAATTGCGATGGGAAAGATGTCTCAAAGCGTAATACACTGAATAAAATGACAATGACTCTCGACCTTTAATCCAGGGACAACACCATGACCGAACATCGACCACGCAGTGAACGTGGCCAGTTGGCCATCGCAGGAGAGAACTACGGCAGCTCGCTGCTGGGCGCGCCGCTGCTCTATTTCCCGGCGGCGAGCAGCGGCCCGCAGACCGGGCTGATCATCGCCGGCACCCACGGCGATGAGAGCGCCGCCATCGTGACCCTGTCCTGCGCACTGCGCAGCATCGCCCCCGAGCGGCTGCGGCACCACGTGGTGCTGGCGGTCAACCCCGACGGCTGCCAACTGGGGCTGCGCGCCAATGCCAACGGCGTCGATCTGAACCGCAACTTCCCGGCCGCCAACTGGCGTTCCGGCGACACCGTCTACCGCTGGAACAGCGCGGCGCCGGTGCGCGACGTCAAGCTCTCCACCGGCGGGCGCCCCGGTTCCGAACCGGAAACCCAGGCGCTGTGTCACCTGATCCATCGCCTGAAGCCGCATTGGGTGGTATCGTTCCATGAGCCGCTGGCCTGCATCGAAGATCCCGCTAGCTCGCGGCTCGGCGTTTGGCTGGCGCACAAGTTCGAACTGCCGCTGGTGACCAGCGTCGGTTATGAAACGCCCGGTTCGTTCGGCAGCTGGTGCGCGGATCTGTCGCTGCCGTGCATCACCGCCGAATTCCCGCCGATCTCCGCCGATGCCGCCAGCGAGCGCTACATCGACGCAATGACCGAGTTGCTGACCTACCCGAATTAATCCTTACGGGGCGATATCGACGATCGCCCCGCATTCGAACGCCAGGCCTGGCTCGACGTCACGCGCCAGCCAGGTCGGGCCGTCCAGATCGACGAAGCGCGCCGCCGGCGCCAGCGGCAAGGCGGCGGATATCGCCCGCGACGTGCACAACATGCAGCCGAGCATGATGTCGAACCCTTGTTCGCGCGCGGCCTGCGCCAGCGCCAACGCCTCGGTCAAGCCGCCGGTTTTGTCCAGTTTGATATTGATCATCTGATAGCGCTGCCCCAGCTGCGGCAGATCGGCGCGGGTGTGGCAGCTTTCATCGGCGCAGATCGGCAGCGGATGAATAAAGTGCTCCAGCGCGGCGTCGTCACCGGCCGGCAGCGGCTGCTCCAGCATCGCCACGCCGAGATCGGCCAGCAGCTGGCAGCGCGCCGCCAGCCCTTCCGCCTGCCAGGACTCATTGGCGTCGACGATCAGCGTCGCCTGCGGCACCGCAGCGCGGATCGCCACCAGTCGTTCGCTGATATAGTGATCGTCGAGTTTGATCTTCAGCAGCGTGGCACCCTGCCGCTCCAGTTCGCGCGCGGCGAAGGCCATCGCTTCCGGCGTGCCGATGCTGACGGTCTGCGCCATACGGATATGCGCCGGAGCCGCCACGCCGCTGCGCTGCCACAGGCTCTGCCCGTGCAGGCGGCACTCCAGATCCCACAGTGCCGAATCCAGCGCGTTGCGGGCGGCGCCCGCCGGCATCTGCGCCAGCAGCTGCTCGCGGGTTATGCCTTGTGCGATCGCCGGCGCCATCTCTGCCAGCTGCGCCATCACCGATTCCTCGCTCTCGCCGTAACGCGGGTACGGCGTGCATTCACCGGTGCCGCGCACGCCCTGCTGTTCGATTTCGACCACCACCACCCGGGCTTCGGTGCGGCTGCCGCGCGCAATCACGAAGGCGGTATGCAGTGGCCAGGCTTCCGGGTAAAAACGCATGTCTCTCATAACGGCTCCTGAGCGAAAACTGCGCATTCAGCCAGGCTGATGCGCCGGTGATGTTTTATAGAACAGCCTAATATATACAACTATTTAGCAAACTTTGATATCCAATCCGCCCCGGTTGTCATAAACTGGCGCCAGGGTGTGAACCTGATGTTAAATGCCGTTGCCGGTGCGCCGTTTCATCAGGTTCATACCCTTTGTATAAACACCTGTAAAAGGAATCTAGCAATGACTCAGACAGTACATTTTCAAGGCAATCCGGTCAGCGTAGCGGGCAAACTGCCACAGCAGGGCGAACAGGCCAAGGCCTTCTCACTGGTTGCCAAAGACCTGTCAGACGTAGCGCTGAGCAGCTTCGCGGGTAAACGCAAAGTCCTGAACATCTTCCCAAGCATCGATACCGGCGTCTGCGCGACGTCGGTGCGTAAATTCAACCAGCTGGCCAGCGGCCTGGATAACACCGTGGTGCTGTGCATCTCCGCCGATCTGCCGTTCGCGCAGTCTCGCTTCTGCGGCGCGGAAGGCCTGAGCAACGTGGTCACCCTGTCCACCCTGCGCGGCGCCGAGTTCAAGCAGGCGTACGGCGTCGAAATCGCCGAAGGCCCGTTGGCGGGCCTGACCGCGCGTGCAGTCGTGGTGCTGGATGGCCAGGACAACGTGCTGTACAGCGAGCTGGTGAACGAAATCACCACCGAGCCGGACTACGACGCGGCGCTGGCTGCGCTGAAATAATAAAGCCGGCGAACGCCGGCTTTGGATACCCATTAAAGGCGCCGCAAGGCGCCTTTCTTATTCTTCGCCCTCGGCGCCGCCTTTGCGGCTGCTCAGGCCATACTCGCGCAGCTTGTTGGCGATGGCGGTGTGGGAAACGCCCAGGCGCTTCGCCAGCTTGCGGGTGCTGGGATAGGTGCGATACAGACGCGTCAGCACCGAGCGCTCGAAACGCTTGCTGATGTCGTCCAGCGAGCCGTCCAGCACCTCGTCGCCCAGCGACATCTCCACCTCGAACTCCGGCAACACGATATCCTGCGGCCGCAGTTCGTAGCCTTCGGTTTGCGTCAGCGCGCGGTAGATAGCGTTTTTCAGCTGGCGCACGTTGCCCGGCCAGCCGTACTTGCTGAGGAAGCCGCCCAAATCGCTCGCCAGTTTGGGCCGCGCCACGCCCTGCTCATCGGCGAAGCGCGCCACGAACAGCTCGGTCAGCGGCATGATGTCCTGCGGACGTTCGCGCAGCGGCGGGATGGTGATGGTCAGCACGTTGAGGCGATAATAGAGATCTTCGCGGAATTCTCCGCGCTGCACCAGCTCGGTGAGGTTTTTCTGGGTGGCGCAGATCACGCGTACGTCGACGTGCACCTCATGCTCTTCGCCGACCCGGCGGAAGGTGCCGTCGTTGAGGAAACGCAGCAATTTAGTCTGCATGCGCGGCGACATTTCGCCGATCTCATCCAGCAGCACCGAGCCGCCGTTGGCCTGCTCGAAGAAGCCCTTCTTGCCTTCCAGCGCGTTGGGATAAGCGCCCGGCGCATGGCCGAACAGCTCGCTCTCCACCACGTCATCCGGCAGTGCAGCGCAGTTCAGCGCCAGGAACGGCTGTTTGCCGCGCGGGCTGCGCAAATGGCAGGCGCGGGCCAGAATATCTTTGCCGGTACCTGTATCGCCGACGATCAGCAGCGGCGCATCGAGCATCGCCAGCTTGCGCGCCTGCTCCAGCACGTGACGCATCTTGGCGCTTACCGCAACGATGTGGTCGAATTCGGTATCGTCGTTCACCGACAGATTTTGCAGCTGGCGGCCCATGCGCGCGGTGGACTTCAGCATCACCACCGCGCCGACCGCGGCCGGCTGCTGCTGTTCGTCTTCCAGATAGATGGGCGTGATGTCCATCAGGAAGTCCTGGCTGCGGATCACCACCCGCTCGGAGTGCGGCGCCGTATGCTCGCTCTCCAGCCAGCGGCTGAAGTTATAGCCGCCGATCAGCGCCCCGGCGGTCTGGTTGCGGATCTTGTCTTCGTTCAGGCTGAACAGCGCCTGCGCCGCCGGGTTGGCCAGCTCGACCTTGCCCTTCATGTCGATCGAGAACACCGGTTCCGGCATCGATTCCAGCAGCGCGCGCAGCGCGCGGTGCTCGCGTTCGGAAGGCATAAAGCTGACGGTGCGCACGTCGGTCACGCCGGCGATGCGGCGGATCTCCGCCATCAGCGCGCGGAAAGTATCGAACTCCAGCTGGGAGAAATTGAGGTAAATGCGGCCGATGGGATCGATCTCGATGCCACGTAAGTCAATGCTGCGCGATACCAAAAGATCGAGTAATTCTCGAGTGAGACCGAGGCGGTCTTCGCAAAATACTTCCAAACGCATCAGTGTTGGCCTTATCTCTGCAGGTGCGGGGATCGTTGACGATGATGATACTCCCTCGCACCGGGCGGTAGAAGCGATCTGTCAGCAAAAGTTGACAGAACTCTGATTTATTGCCGTGGTTGCTGATTTTAAACGCAAGCTAATAACAGCATCGGCGTCATTTTAGACTACAAACAGAGAGTTATCACAACCAGAATTAATTTTGCAGAGATTTATCACGCACTCGCAGGGGGATCGACTGTCGTCAAGTCTCGATTACGTCCGGCGTCGGCGCCGTTGAGAAAGCGGCGCTCCTCAGAGCGCCGTGCGGGATTATTTGGCCTTGCCGTCGCTCTTTTTCAGCGTGTCTTTCAACTGGCCGATCAGCTGGCTGCGGAAATCGCCAAGCTTCGGCTTTTCCCCTTCCAGCCACGGCAGCGGGCGGCACAGTTCCATCGCCTTGATGCCCAGCCGCGCGGTCAGCAAGCCGGCGCCGATGCCCTGCGCCGCGCGCGCCGACAGCCGCGCTGCCAGATCCTGCGACATCCAGTCCATGCCCACTTCGCGCACCAGCTCGGAAGCGCCGGCGAAGGCGATGTTCAACAGCACCAGCCGGAACAGACGAATGCGGCTGAAGTAGCCCAGCTCGATGCCGTACAGCGCGGCGATGCGGTTGATCAAACGGATGTTGCGCCAGGCGATAAACGCCATATCCACCAGCGCCAACGGGCTGACGGCGATCATCAGCGTCGATTCGGCGGCGGAGCGGCTGATTTCGCGCCGCGCCTGGTTGTCGAGCACCGGCTGCACCAGTTTGGCGTACAGCTCCACCACTTCACGATCGTTTTGCGTTTCATGCAGCGAGGCCTGCCAGCGCTGCAGCGCCGGATGCCCCTGATCCAGCCCGGCCTGACGCGCCAGCTTCTCGCAGAATTCGCGCCCCTGGCCCAGCCCGTGACTGTGCAACAGCTCGCGCGCCACATCGCGCTCTTCCGCGCGCTGGCGCAGCCGATACAAACGCCGCCACTCGGTGACCACCGAACCGACGCCGGCGAACACGATCAGGCCGCCGGCCACGCCGCCGCCCATGGCGATCCAGTCCTGCTGCACCCAGGCGGTATGCACCCACTGCACGCCCTGCGCCACCACGCTGACGCCGAACAGCGCCAGGCCGGCGGTGACCATTTTGCGCCACAGGCTGCGTTTCGGTTTCAGCGCGGCGTTAATGATGCCTTCGGCGCGCCCTTCTTCCTCTTCCTGCTGCAGCTCCGGCGCAGCCGGGAAAAAGCTTTCCGCCTGTTCGGCATCGAACGCGACGCCGGCGCGCAACGCCGGCTCCTGCGGCGGCTGCAGCGGCTCGTCAAAATCGATACGCGGTTTGATCGGTTCGCTCATCGCAATTTGTCTCCCAATAAAAACTCCATCACCGCATCCAGACGGATGTGCGGCAACGGACTGTCCACGCTCATGGCGCGTGGACGAAATTCATCGAAGTGGAACCCCTGGCTCTGCCAGAACGCCGGCCCCGGCAGGCGCGCGGGCACTTCGCCGGGGAACACCGTCAGCGGCGCGCCGTCACCGAGGCGGTTGCCCTTCAGCGCCGGAATGCGTTGCCCCTGATGATCGACGATGCCGCTCTCGGTCGCCTGCACCGAGGCCAGGCCGACGCAATCCATGCTGATGCCCTCGAACGCCGCATTCTGCCACGCCTCCTGCACCAGCTGTTGCAGCAACGACACCAGATTGGCGTGCTGATCGGCGGTGATATGGTCCGCCTTGGTGGCGGCAAACATCAGTTTGTCGATGGTCGGCGAGAACAAGCGGCGAAACAGCGTGCGCTTGCCGTAATGGAAGCTCTGCATCAGTTGGGTCAGCGCCAGACGCATGTCGTTGAACGCCTGCGGGCCGCTGTTGAGCGGCTGTAGACAGTCGACCAGCACGATTTGCCGATCGAAACGGACGAAATGTTCTTTGTAGAAGTTTTTGACGATCGACTGGCAATAGTAGTTGAAGCGAGCGCGCAACATGCCGATGTTGGTGTGTTTGTCGGCCTGCGCCAGCTTAGATTCGCCGATCGCGGCCACGTCGGGCCACGGGAAAAACTGCAGCGCCGGCGCGCCGGCCATGTCGCCCGGCAGCACGAAACGCCCCGGCTGAATGAAGTGCAGCCCTTCGCTTTTGCAGCGCAGCAGATAATCGGTGTAGGCCTGGGCGATCGCCGCCAGGCGGTTTTCGTCGGCCGGGGCCAGCGGATCGCAGGCCTTGCACAACTCAAGCCAGGGTTTGGCCCATTCGGCGCGTTCGCCCTGCAGCAGCCCGGCCATCTGGCGCGACCAGGCCAGGTAATCCTGCTCGAGCATCGGCAGATCCAGCAGCCATTCACCGGGATAATCGACGATCTCCAGGTACAGCGTGGAGGTGTCTTTGAAGTGGCGCAGCAGCGAGTCGTTGGAGCGATAGCGCAGCGCCAGACGGATTTCGCTGACGCCGCGCGTCGGCGTCGGCCAGGCCGGCGGCGTGCCGTACAGCTGCGCCAGCCCTTCGTCATAGGTGAAACGCTGGATGCCGAGATCGCGCTGCGGGATGCGTTTGACGCCCAGCAGGCGCTCTTCGCGCGCCGGTGAAAACAGCGGCATGCGCGCGCCGCTGTGCACATGCAGCAGTTGGTTGACGAAGGCGGTGATAAAGGCGGTTTTGCCGCTGCGGCTCAGGCCGGTCACCGCCAGGCGCAGATGGCGATCCATTCCGCGGTTGACCAGCGAGGTTAACTCATTTTGCAGTCGTTTCATTTTGCCTAGAGTCACATCCTTTTATTCATTAAAACATGAAGTTACACGCTATTACTTCGCTAACCACATGGCCTATGCTCACTATTATAGCCACAAGCAGAGTGAGATTTTCCACAGATAAAAATTGCCGTCCCCTTTCAACTTAACCAACAACGCCTTGTGTGGGTGATAGCCAAACACCCTAATATTACCCCCCTATAAAAGACGAGATAGAATTATCCCCATGGGAATCCTCCCATTCAAACCAACGATGAAAATCCCTCATCAAAGAGTTTATTCAATACAAATATTAACCGGAGAACCCGATGAGCACAATTAATTTCGAACAAGGCATGATTGTTATAAATTCAATGACGGCATTAAAAAACACCCAACCGGAATATGATGGCCAACGCATCGTCTTAACCGAGTATTACCAAGGAAAAGGCCAAGGTGGGGGTGTATTCACAGGGCACATAAACGCTGAAAAAGTTATTGACGATGGTGGTTATTCAACACTTAAAGTCAATCAATCTACAGCAGCCTGGTATCGTAACGATTTAACCCAGCTTTCTTTATACGATGGGGGGTGTGATCCTACGCTTGCTGACAATGGCCCTCTTATTCAAAATATTGCATTAATAAGAGGTGAACGCTCCGTCAAGATTCCAAGCGGCTATTGGAATATTAAAACACCGATTGTCTTTCCAGCCAACAGTGGGATTGCTCTGTACGGTGAAAGCAGTTACAACGGCCGAGCCGTACTCATCTATAGCGGCCAGGACTTACCAGAACAGACTGATACAACAGGGATTATAACCATCGCCGCCGCTCAGGGGGAAATGACCTATAGCGGTGTCAGTTTCAGAAATTTCCAACTAAGAGGAAATAACAAGAGAATTAGTGGATTGAGTATAAAATATGCAGGCTATGTGCACACCCAGAATGTAAGCATTCTTTACTGTCGGGGCGCTGGCCTTTACCTGGATAAAGTTCAGGATAGTTATTTTAAATTCATTGAGGTTCAAGGCTGCGGTAGAACAGTGGGAGATTATGATAACTACCATGACATCACTGACTTTAACAAAATGCTTCTCGCCCCCGTTCACTTAACATCGACAATGCAAAATGACCACTGCAACATGCTGCGGTTCGAAGACTGCCAATGGGAGGCCAATTTGATAAGTCCGACAATCTATGTTAATGGCGGAATAGGGCTTTGGTTTAAAAATCTACATATGGAGCATCGCACCGGCCCGCTTCAAAAACTGATCGGCAACAACCCCAATGCAAGTTGCCTATTATACATGAATAATTCCGGTGAGGTTTATCTCAATGAAATTCAGGCATCGGAAGTAAAGCACCTGGTTTATAGTTCAGGATACGGTGTTTTATATGCTACCAATATTAACCGAGGAGGAAATATTACTCATGCGGCATCAGGTAAGCAATTCAATGTGTTCATGAATGGCTGCTGGCTTCAGGATATGGACTTTTCATCCAGTGTTAAAGCCATGATCAGCAATTGCCGATTAGCCAGTTTGACCTGGCGATACCCTGCTTATCCAAGTACCATTTCGGATACCCACTTTTCCGGCAATGTTGCACTTACAGAAGATGGGGCCAACCCACGTATCGATTTGGTCGACTGCCAATATGGCAGCGTAAAGAGCAACTCCAGCAATCTGCGTTTCCTCGGCGGGCGTTGCTCGGGAGATTTTAACTATGTCTCGCGATCAGGCGCGGGTTCGGTCATTGACGTTGACGTTGAAGGCAACACGACCATCAGCACCAGCTATGGCAGTTCATATCAGCCAGGAAAATCCAACTATACCGCAGTACGGATCGCCGACGGCCCCAAAGAACTTGGCGGCGTAATGCGCCCTATTGGTTCAGAATGGTTCAATACTGCTGTGACTGGTGACGAAGAGGGTGCCATCTATAGCTGGGTGAAAACGACAGCAGGGTGGCGCCCTTCCAGCCGGATCAGTCGTTTCGGCACGAGCTTATCATCCATGACGTTTGCTCAACTTCCTGCTGCTAGCGTTTGCAAAGGCACCGCTATTTTTTGCACCAATACTGCGGCAAATCCATCGGCACAAGCCATCATCAGTAACGGTTCGGATTGGGTCTATTTGGCAACCCCGGGGACCAAAGTTACCGCAGCCAATTGAATGAACGATATCAATGCCGCCCTACTTGGGCGGCATTTTCTCTCCGGCTACGTAACGCCCGAATGCCTTGTTCAGGCCTTTACGGAACAGCGGTTCCAGCACCAGCGCCAGCACGAAGCGCACCGGTTTGCGGCCGACGGTCTTCAACAGCCAGCCGGCGGCGCCCGCCGGGCCATAGTTCAATAACGCTATGATGATGACTTTAGCCAATGTCTTCAACATTGCCGCCGCTCCTCGTTTAAATCCACCCGTTCTGGCGGTGTTCGCAACATCGATTTTATTCATGACAATGCCCTCCGGCACAAGACGATTAATTGTACATTCAACGGGATAACGGCGGCGAAGATGCCCGGCCTGCACAGGCCGGGCATCGCAAGAAGGGTTACAGCTTGCGGAAACGGCTCTGTACGCCGAAGGTATCGGACGTTACGTAGCGCTCGACCTGACGCAGCTGCTGCTCGCCGCTGCCCAACTCATATTCCAGCTGATCGAGCAGCTGGCGCGGCGTCTTCTGATGCTCGCCTTCGAAACGGCTGGCCGGCGCTTCGTCCAACACGAACACCAGCGCGATATAGGCCACCAGCGTGAAGAAAAACAGCCCAAAGAACAGCGACAGCACCACCATCACGCGGATCAGGCGCACCGGCACGTCGAAATAGTGGGCCAACCCGGCGCAGACGCCTTTCACCATGCCTTCTTCGGGAACGCGATAAAGCTTTTTACTGCCCAGCGTCATGCTCATCAGGACTGTCTCCAGTTCGGGTGTTCCGCATCAAGGATCTCTTCCAGCGCCTGAATGCGTTCACGCATGCGTTTGGCGTCTTCCGCCAGCTGCGCCAGGCGCTGCATTTCTTGCTGACTCAGCTGGATGCCGGTCTGTTGCCGATTGCTGTAATGCAGCCAAAGCCAAATCGGCGCGACAAACAGCACGAAAATTGTCAGCGGAATGGCAAGTAATAAAGCACTCATTGTTATTCCTTCTTATCGGGTCCTGGATAGGCGGCCACCTCCGACGTGTGGCCGCGGTTCGCCTTACTCTGAGCGGTTCATCTTGGCTTTCAGCGCCGCCAGCTGCTCACTGATGGCGTCGTCGGCTTTCAGCTCGGCAAACTCTTGGTCCAGCGACTTCTTTTTACCGATGCTGATGCTTTCCGCCTCGGCTTCCATGTGGTCGATGCGGCGCTCGAACTGTTCGAAACGCGCCATCGCTTCATCCAGCTTGCCGCTGTCGAGCTGGCGGCGCACTTCACGGGAGGAAGACGCGGCCTGATGACGCAGCGCCAGCGCCTGCTGCCGCGCGCGGGTTTCGGTCAGCTTGTTTTCCAGCTCGCCGATTTCGCTCTTCATGCGCGCCAGCGTTTCTTCTACGGTCGCCACTTCTTGCGTCAGCGTGGCGATCAGATCGGCCACCTTTTGTTTTTCGATCAGCGCCGCACGGGCCAAATCTTCTTTATCTTTGCGCAGCGCCAGTTCGGCTTTTTCCTGCCAGTCACCTACCTGGCTTTCGCCCTGCTCGATGCGACGCAGCAGCTGCTTTTTCTCCGCCAGCGCACGCGCCGACGTAGAGCGAACTTCAACCAGCGTGTCTTCCATCTCTTGGATCATCAACCGCACCAGCTTCTGCGGATCTTCCGCCTTGTCCAGCAGGGTGTTGATGTTGGCGTTCACGATGTCGGCAAAACGAGAAAAAATACCCATAATTCACTTCCTCTTGGTTCTGATGGCGTCTGAAGCGCCGCGTTAAGTCGTACAGCTTGCCTGAAGATATAATCAAAACCCGTGCCAACTTTTATATCATTGATAAATAATGGATATTATTTTTTGACTCTCTGCGTGCTTGCTGTAGAGTGATTATTTTCACCAAACATTGGCGAATTTCATCATGAACGAGCAGCCAGAGAATTTGTTGGGCGAGGCAAACGCCTTTGTCGACGTATTGGAGCAAGTCTCCCAGGTGGCAAAGCTGAACAAACCGGTGCTGGTGATCGGCGAGCGCGGTACCGGCAAGGAGCTGATCGCCCACCGCCTGCACTACCTTTCCAACCGCTGGCAAGGGCCGTTCATCTCGCTCAACTGCGCGGCGCTGAATGAAAACCTGCTGGATTCCGAACTGTTCGGCCACGAGGCCGGCGCCTTTACCGGCGCCCAAAAGCGCCATCTGGGGCGCTTCGAGCGCGCCGACGGCGGCACGCTGTTTCTCGATGAGCTGGCGACCGCGCCGATGCTGGTGCAGGAGAAGCTGCTGCGGGTGATCGAATACGGCCAGTTGGAGCGCGTGGGCGGCAGCCAGCCGCTGCGGGTGGATGTGCGCCTGGTGTGCGCCACCAACGACGATCTGCCGGCGCTGGCGGCGGCGGGCAAATTCCGCGCCGATCTTCTGGATCGGCTGGCGTTCGACGTGGTGCAGCTGCCGCCGCTGCGCCAACGGCGGCCCGATATCATGCTGTTGGCCGAACATTTCGCCATTCAAATGTGCCGCGAGCTGGCGCTGCCGCTGTTTCCCGGCTTTACCGAGCATGCCAGGCGAACGTTGCTCGAGTATGGCTGGCCGGGCAACGTGCGTGAACTGAAAAACGTGGTCGAGCGCTCGGTTTATCGCCACGGCGACAGCGACAGCCCGCTTGACGAAATCATCATCAATCCGTTTGCGCCGCGTGAGGCGGCGCCGGTCGCGCCCGCCCCTGAAGGCGCCGGCGCGTTACCGGCGCTGCCGCTGGATTTGAAAAACTGGCAGCTGGAGCAGGAGAAGGTATTGATCGAAGCGGCGCTGCAGCAGGGGCGTTTCAATCAGCGCAAGGCGGCTCAGCTGCTGGGGCTCACCTATCATCAGCTGCGCGGCATGCTGAAAAAACATGCGCTGCTGCAAAACGGCGAGCAAGACGAGGATTAGTAACGCAGGGATTGGGTGCCGGTCTTTCCCGGCCGTCAGCTATTAGCCCCAGGTTGGGAGATGTGGCCTGAGGACGGCCGCCTGGAGATGTCGGCCTTTCCCGACGGTCACTTCACTGCGCGGGATTTTCCCGCCGATGAATCACCTTCTTGCAAGATCACTGCGGTATTTTCCCTGCCCGATAAATGACGCCGAGCGACAACGCGACGCAGACCAGAAAGGCATAGCGCAGACCGACAGTTTCGGATAAGAACCCGATTAACGGCGGCCCGATCAGCGTGCCCAGAAAGCCGATGGTCAACACCGCCGCGATGGCGGCGCTTGGCGCCATGGAAGAAGACCTTGCGGCCGCCCCCGCAACCAGCGGAATAATGACGCAAATGCCAAGCCCAACCAGGAAAAAACCGATTATCGATGTCACCAACCCCGGCAACCAGGTCGTTAGCGTCATGCCGGTGAACGCCAGCATTCCGCCCCACTGCAACGTTCTTCTCACTCCGATCCGATCAACGAACCGGTTCAACATGAGCCGACCGATCGTCATGGCCGCCATAAATACCGTAAAACCCAGGCCGATGTATTTTCGATCGACCGAGACGACATTCTGAAAATAAACGACGCTCCAGTCATACATGATGCCCTCACAAGCCATCGAGCAGAAAACGATCAGGCCATAGTTGAACAGCGAGCGGTCCGGGATGGCGAAAGCGCGCCCGGTCTGTTCCAACTCCGGTTTGTCGAACAATGCCCGCCGACACAGCAAGGCGGACACCAGAGCCACCGCCGCTATGCCAGTAAAGTGCAGCGGCAAGGCGACATCCCGACCGATCATTAGCGCCCCGATCCCTGCGCCGACGAACCCGGCCACGCCCCATATACCGTGAAAGAACGGCAGCCGCGTTTTACCGCTGACCGCCTCGGCGATACTGGCCTGCATGTTGTTAGAGACATTGACCGCGCTGTAAGCGAACCCGGAGAAAAACAGCAACGCCGCCAATTGAGGGACCGTCGCGGCAAAGGGCACCAGAAGCAAAAGCATGGCGTTGATCAGAATGGCCGCGACGCCGACCATCCTGCTGCCGAGTTTGGCGATCGCCCATCCCGATATCGGCAGCGACAAGACCACCCCGGCCGACATGGCGAACAGTACGCTGCCGAATACGCCGTCAGACAACGCGAGCCCTCCCTTGATCGTCGCCATCCTTGAGCTCAAACTGCCGAAACACAACCCCAGCATGAAAAACATGCTGGATATCGCCAGGTTTTTTTCTTTCATCATCGACATTATGGACGCTCCTCTTATCCGATTAGCGGCCTGCTCAGGCGAAGGCATCGACACCGGTCAGCGACGCCGAAAGCGCCCACAGACGCTGCGCCTGTTCCGGATCGATCGCGTATTCCTTCACGCCGACCAGCGCCTGACTGTCGTGTGCGGCGATACCGGCAATATCGCCATCCTCACAGTAAAGTCCTCCCAAACCCTGCAACTGCGGTGAGGTGGCGGCCCACACCTGAGTCGCGGCCCCCTGCTGAGGCGTTTTAAGGGCGTCGGGATCGGCCGGATTGCCGTCTTCGTCCATCCAGCCTAGGGCTATCATCTCTTCTCTCGATATGTGCCGCTGCAGCGGCGTGGCGATGCTGCCAGGATGCAGGCTAAATGCGCGGATCCCCCGCGAGCGGCCAAGAAGATCCAACCGGACGGCAAACAGGGCATTCGCCGTCTTCGACTGACCGTACGCCAGCCACTTGTCGTAACCGCGTTCGAACTGCACATCTTCCCAGCGGATCGCCGAATGGTGATGCCCGGCGGAGGAAACGCTGACCACCCGCCCGCCATCGGCAATGGCCGGCCACAGCAAATTGGTCAGCGCATAGTGGCCGAGATGGTTGGTGGCGAACTGCCTTTCCCAACCGCGCCCCACCCGCGCCTCCGGGCATGCCATCACTCCGGCGTTGTTGATGACAATATCCGCCCGTAGGCTCGATGCGGTAAAGTCTGCGGCGAATCGGCGCACGCTGTTTAAATCGGCGAGATCGAGTTCGGCGATCTCGACGCCGGCGCTCTGCCCTAACACCTCTTTGGCTGCCGCCGGTGCCCGGCAAGCGACGATGACCCGTGCGCCGGCGTCGGCCAGCGCCAGCGTCGTCTCCAGACCGAGACCTGAATGACCACCGGTGACGATGGCCTGAGTGCCTGACAGATCCAGGCCCGTTAGCACCTCGCCGGCGGTCGTTTTGGGCCCGAATCCTGAGTTGATGGGGGTTTGTTGGATAATCACAGGCTTTCTCCTCGCGGTTAACAGTGGCAGGCCAAACGCAGCCGGCGCGTCGATGAGGAGGAGTATGAAATTCCGTCGCGGGACTGTGAATGTATGAAAGCCCGAACTTCTGTCGAGATCGTCCAGGTTGAACAGCAGAGTGCGGATATGCTGTTTGCCAGGCGAGGTTTCCGGTCTGAGGCAGGCAAAAAAAAAGCCAGCACCCGAGCTGGCTTAAAAAACACTGGAAGCAATGTGAGCAATGTCGTGCCTTCCACATCAGAGCCGCAAACTGTGGCCTTCCGTGAACTGCCAGGCGATGATAATAGTTATCAGTATCGTCTGTAAAGCACTTTGTTGAGAATTTTTCTCATTTCCACACGAAGATTGCGCAATTACCACTCAGGGAACGGGTCAGCCATGTCCAGCCAGTAGTCCACGCCGGCGGCCATTTCATCGTCGCTCAGCAGGCATTCGTCCAGCAAACGCACGATCGTCGCCTGCTGCAGATGCTGGCCGATAAACACCAGCTCCTGGCGCATGTCGCCGAACGGCTCCACCCATTTTTCCTGAATGTGCGCCCGCGCTTCGGGATCCTGCGGCCAGTTCTTTTGCGGGATGGCGCGCCAAAAGGTGCCCGCGAGGCCGTAGTGGGCGATGCCCCCTGCCTGGCTCCACTGCCCGGCCTGCCGCGGCCGCGTCGCCAGCCAGAAAAAGCCTTTCGAGCGCAGCAGCTTGCCGCCGCCCCAGTCGCCGTTGATCACGCGGTAAAACTTGTCAGGCGCAAACGGCCGCCGCGCCTGATAGACGAAGCTGCTGATGCCGTAGTTTTCCGTTTCCGGCACGTGTTCGCCGCGCAGCTCTTTCAGCCAGCCGGGCGCCTGCTGCGCCTTTTCAAAGCTGAAGCTGCCGGTATTCAGCACCGCCTCCAGCGGCAGCTTACCCGGCGCGATCGGCACAATGCGGGCATCGGGGTTCAGGCTGGCCAACAGCGCCATCACTTCGCCCTGCTGGGCTGGCGTCAACAGATCGGTCTTGCTGACCAGCATCACGTCGCAAAATTCAATTTGCTCAATCAACAGATCCGCCACGCTGCGCAGATCGTCCTCGCCCAGGCTTTGGCCGGCCTCCTGCAGGCTTTGCGCCCGTTGGTACTGCTGGATGAAATTCACCCCGTCGACCACCGTCACCAGAGTATCCAGCCGGGCGAACTGCGACAGGCTTTCCCCTTGTTCATCCTCGAAGGTAAAGGTTTCCGCCACCGGCAGCGGCTCGGAGATGCCGCTCGATTCGATCAGCAGGTAATCGAAACGCCCGTCCTGCGCCAGCTCACGCACCGATACCAGCAGGTCTTCGCGCAGCGTGCAGCAAATGCAGCCGTTGCTCATCTCCACCAGCTTCTCTTCCTGGCGATCGAGATGCACGGCATTTTCCACCAGCGCGGCGTCGATGTTTACTTCGCTCATGTCGTTGACGATCACCGCCACACGCATGCCCTGCCGGTTGTTCAGGATGTGGTTCAGCACCGTAGTCTTGCCGGCGCCGAGAAAGCCGGAAAGCACGGTCACGGGAAGTTGTTTCATGGGAGCCTCATTAAAATTCATTGCGTAATGCCTGATAGCCGCGCACCAGTTCGACGTTGGTGGCGGCCACTTCTTCCGAAAACTGCAGCGCGCCGCGATCGACCTGGCGATAGCGCGACAGGTCGCTGTCCGGCCCTACGCGCTCGGTCGAGGGGATATAGCGGTTTTCCGGCAGTGTCACGCCGTCCACCACCGCGTTGTAACGCACCACGCAGCCGGACTGGATGTGGCAGTTGAACAGCACGCTGTTGAAACCGATAAACACCCGATCGTCGATGCGACACGGGCCGTGGACAATGGCGCGGTGGGCGATCGAGCTGTAACGGCCAATGATGACCGCCGCCCCGCTCTTGGAGTGGATCACCACGCCGTCCTGAATATTGGAGTGCGAGCCGATGACGATCGGTTCCATGTCGCCAGCGGCGTTCAACTCGTCGGCGCGGATCACCGCATACGGGCCGACGTAGACGAAATCTTCGACGATCACCCGGCCGCAGATAATGGCGGTGGGATCGATGTAGGCCAGCGGCGAGACCTGCGGCAGATGGCCGCTGGGATTTTTACGCAGCATGATTTTCTCCCCGCCAGCTCAGCTCCGCCACCGCATTGTGGGCATGCAGGCTCTCCTGATGCTCGACACGCAGCGAGAAGGCGCGGTAATCGCACTGGCTGCGCAACATGCGATACAGACGCCGCGCCGCGTCCTCGCAAAACATCAGGTTCTGCCCGTTGGCCAGCGCGAAGGCCTGTTCGTCGCGGCGTTTCACCAGCGTTTGTACCGGCGTGCCCAGCGCGTGTTCGATGCGATCGATCAATTTCACCGGTTCGAACGCCCGTTCATTCTCGGGCGTCACGGTGACCCAGGCCCAGCTGCGCTGGCTGTGAGGGGTGGCCGGCATTCCCTGCTCCAACAGCCACTCGCTCACCTGCCGTTGGCTGATCCGCTCCGCCGCCTGTTCAAAATCAAACTGAAACTGTTGCTGCGCCAACTGACGGCTGAGCGCCGCCGAACTCGGGCAGGTCGAGGAGTAAGGTACGCCGACGGTCAGCGCCAGCGTCAGCCTGTCCGTCAGGGTGGCCTCGATGCGCAGCGGGTAAGCCTTCCAGCCGCGCTGCGGCGACAGCAACGCCGGGCGCGACAGCAGCAGCTCGCCGCTGAGCGTCAGGCTGGCGCGATCGCTGTGTTCCGGCTGCGAATCCAGAAAGGCCTGCAGCGTTCGGCCGAGGCGCTGCGGCGTCAGCTCGCCCTGCGTCAATTCGTCCAGCGCCAGATACAGCCGCGACATGTGAATGCCGCGTTCGCCCGCCGCTTCGGCGCGCAGGTTGATGCCGGCGTCGACCTTGGCCATCAGTGGCTTGCCGGCCAGCTCCAGCGGCAGCGCGATCCCTTGCATCCCGACCCAATCGAGCCCGACATCACTCATTTCGCCGCGCCATGCCTGAGCGTCCGGCAGCGAACGGCGTGGTGGAAGTGCAACTTCGTTCATACATCCCCTTGCGTTATTGTGACTTTGCCGGGGAACGGTATCATGATTTTGTTATGTTATAACATATCAAGTAAGATTTTTTTCACGATCGCGAACGACATGATTAATCAAGTCGCAGAAAACTCAGTGATTTTGCTCAATGGATTGGGCTGCCGGTCAGAGTGCGATACACTAACGCTATTGCTGATTAACCCATGAGCCTCTATGCGTGGTTTACCCCTTTGGATAGTGTCGTTGTGCTTTACCGGCTCCGCCCTGGCCACAACAACACCGCCCGCGCCCGCCGCGGCGCCGCTGCCGGACATTCGCCAGAGCGGCTTTGTCTATTGCGTCAGCGGCATACTGAATACCTTCAACCCGCAAATGGCCAGCAGCGGCCTGACGGTGGATACCCTGGCCGCCCAGCTGTACGATCGCCTGCTGGATGTCGATCCCTACACCTACCGGCTGATCCCCGAGTTGGCGCAAAGCTGGGAAGTGCTGGACAACGGCGCCACCTACCGCTTCCATCTGCGCAAGGACGTGCCGTTCCAGACCACCGCCTGGTTCACGCCCACCCGCAAGATGAACGCCGACGACGTGGTGTTCAGCTTCGCGCGCGTATTTGACCAAAAACACCCGTATCACGACGTCAACGGCGGCGAATACCCCTATTTCGACAGCCTGCAGTTCGGCGATTCGGTGCAGAGCGTGAGAAAGCTCGACGACTACACGGTGGAGATCCGCCTGCAGTCGCCGGACGCCTCGTTCCTGTGGCACCTGGCGACCCACTACGCGCCGGTGCTGTCCGCCGAGTACGCCGACACGCTGACGCGCGAAGGCCATCAGGAGCTGATCGACCGCGAACCGGTCGGCAGTGGCCCGTTCCTGCTCAACGAATACCGCTCGGGGCAATATATTCGCCTGGCGCGCAACGCCGCCTACTGGAAAGGCCTGCCGCGCATGCCGCAGGTGGTGATCGATCTGGGCGCCGGCGGCACCGGCCGCCTCTCCAAACTGCTGACCGGCGAGTGCGACGTGCTGGCCTATCCGGCGGCGAGCCAGCTGTCTATCCTGCGCGACGATCCGCGCCTGCGCCTGACGCTGCGCCCGGGGATGAACATCGCCTATCTGGCGTTCAACACCCGCAAGCCGCCGCTCGACAACCTCAACGTGCGCCAGGCGATCTCGCTGGCGATCAACAACCAGCGGTTGATGCAATCGATCTATTACGGCACGGCGGAAACCGCCGCCTCGATCCTGCCGCGCGCCTCCTGGGCCTACGACAACGACGCGCACGTCACCGAGTACGATCCGGCCAAATCGCGCGAAATGCTGCGGCAGGCCGGCGTCGGCCAGCTGAACCTGAAGCTGTGGGTGCCGACCGCCTCGCAGTCTTACAACCCGAGCCCGCTGAAGACCGCCGAGCTGATCCAGGCCGATCTCGGCCAGGTGGGCATCAACGTCACCATTGTGCCGGTGGAAGGCCGTTTCCAGGAAGCGCGCCTGATGGAGATGAACCACGATCTGACCCTGACCGGCTGGGCCACCGACAGCAACGATCCGGACAGCTTCTTCCGGCCGCTGCTGAGCTGCGCGGCAATCCGTTCGCAAACCAACTATGCTCACTGGTGTGACCCGGGCTTCGACGAGGTGCTGCAGAACGCGCTGCTGTCGCAGCAGCTGTCTCAGCGCATCGACAACTACCGCAAGGCGCAGAAGATCCTCGAGCAGCAACTGCCGGTGCTGCCGCTGGCCTCTTCCCTGCGGCTGCAGGCCTACCGCTACGATATCAAGGGATTGGTGCTGAGCCCGTTCGGCAACGCCTCGTTCGCCGGGGTGTACCGTGAATCCGCGCCGGAGGTGAAAAAGTGATTATCTTTACCCTGCGCCGCATTCTGCTGCTGCTGATCACGCTGTTCTTCCTGACGCTGGTCAGCTTCAGCCTGAGCTATTTCACGCCGCGCGCGCCGCTGAACGGCGCCGCCCTGCTGGACGCCTATCAGTTCTACTTCGTCAGCCTGCTGCACTGGGACTTCGGCGTCTCCAGCATCAACGGCCAGGCGATCAGCGAACAGCTGCGTGAAGTGTTCCCGGCCACCATGGAACTGTGCCTGCTGGCCTTCGCCCTGGCACTGTTTATCGGCATTCCGCTGGGCATCATCGCCGGCGTGCTGCGCGGCAAGTGGCAGGACACCGCCATCAGCACCTTCGCGCTGCTAGGCTTTTCGATGCCGGTGTTCTGGCTGGCGCTGCTGCTGATGCTGTTCTTCTCGCTGCATCTGGGCTGGCTGCCGGTATCCGGCCGTTTCGACCTGCTGTATCAGGTGAAGCCGATCACCGGTTTCGCGCTGATTGACGCCTGGCTGTCGGACTCGCCGTACCGCGCCGAGATGATCGGCAGCGCCCTGCGCCACATGATCCTGCCGATCGCCGCGCTGGCGGTGGCGCCCACCACCGAAGTGGTGCGCCTGATGCGCATCAGCACCGACGACGTGCTGAGCCAAAACTACATCAAGGCCGCCGCCACCCGCGGTCTGTCGCGCTTCACCATCATTCGCCGCCACGTGTTGCACAACGCGCTGCCGCCGATCGTGCCCAAGCTGGGGCTGCAGTTCTCCACCATGCTCACGCTGGCGATGATCACCGAAGTGGTGTTCAGCTGGCCGGGCCTCGGCCGCTGGCTGATCAACGCCATTCGCCAGCAGGACTATGCGGCGATCTCCGCCGGTGTCATGGTGGTCGGCACGCTGGTGATCACCATTAACGTCCTGGCCGATATTCTGGGTGCGGCAACCAACCCGCTGAAACATAAGGAATGGTATGCCCTTCGATAACGTATACCGCGAGAAAAAAATGCCGAGCCCGCTGCGCTACACCTGGCGGATTTTTTACGGCGACGCGCTGGCGATGATCGGTTTTTACGGGGTGATCGCCCTGCTGCTGCTGTCGCTGTTCGGCAGCCTGCTGGCGCCCTACGCGCTGGATCAGCAGTTCCTCGGCTATCAGCTGCTGCCGCCTTCCTGGTCGCGCTACGGCAACGTGTCGTTCTTTCTCGGCACCGACGATCTCGGGCGCGACATCCTCAGCCGCCTGTTGACCGGCACTGCCGCCACCTTCGGCTCGGCGCTGGCGGTGACGCTGGCCGCGGCGTTCTGCGGGGTGATCCTCGGCGTGTTCGCCGGCGTCACCCACGGGCTGCGTTCGGCGGTGCTCAATCACATCCTCGATACCCTGCTGTCCATTCCCTCGCTGCTGCTGGCGATCGTGGTGGTGGCGTTTATCGGCCCCAAACTTGAACACGCCATGCTGGCGGTGTGGCTCGCCTTGCTGCCGCGCATGGTGCGCACCATCTACAGCGCGGTACACGACGAGCTGGAGAAAGAGTACGTGGTGGCGGCGCGGCTCGACGGCGCTTCCACGCTGCAGATCCTGTGGTACGCCGTCATGCCGAACATCGCCGCGGTGCTGGTGACCGAGTTCACCCGCGCGTTGTCGATGGCCATTTTGGACATCGCCGCGCTCGGCTTCCTCGATCTCGGCGCGCAGCTGCCTTCGCCGGAATGGGGAGCGATGCTTGGCGATTCGCTCGAGCTGGTGTACGTCGCCCCCTGGACGGTGATGCTGCCCGGCGCGGCCATCCTCGTCAGCGTGCTGCTGGTTAACCTGTTAGGCGACGGTATGCGCCGCGCAATCAATGCCGGGGTGGAATAATGCCGTTACTCGATATCCGCAATCTGACGATTGAATTTATGACCGCCGAAGGGCCGGTCAAGGCGGTCGATCGCGTCAGCATGACGCTGACCGAGGGCGAGGTGCGCGGCCTGGTGGGTGAATCGGGCTCCGGCAAGAGCCTGATCGCCAAGGCCATCTGCGGCGTAACCAAAGACAACTGGCGCGTCACCGCCGACCGTTTCCGCTTCGACGACATCGATCTGCTGCAGCTGAGCCCGCGCGAGCGGCGCAGGCTGGTAGGCCACAACGTCTCGATGATTTTCCAGGAGCCGCAGTCCTGTCTCGATCCTTCCGAGAGCATCGGCCGCCAGCTGGCGCAGGCGATCCCGGGCTGGACTTATAAAGGCCACTGGTGGCAGCGCTTCAACTGGCGCAAACGCCGCGCCATCGAATTGCTGCACCGCGTCGGCATCAAGGATCACGACGACATCATGGGCAGCTTCCCGTACGAGCTGACCGAAGGCGAGTGTCAGAAAGTGATGATCGCCATCGCGCTGGCCAACCAGCCGCGCCTGCTGATCGCCGATGAGCCAACCAACGCCATGGAGCCGACCACCCAGGCGCAGATTTTCCGCCTGTTGGCGCGCCTCAATCAGAACAACAACACCACCATCCTGCTGATCAGCCATGATTTGCAGATGATGAGTAAATGGGCCGACCGGGTGAACGTGCTGTACTGCGGGCAAACGGTGGAAAGCGCCCAGTGCGAAGAGCTGCTGGCGGCACCGCACCACCCTTACACCCAGGCGCTGATCCGCGCCATGCCGGACTTCGGCCGCTCGCTGCCGCACAAGAGCCGGTTGAACACGCTGCCGGGCGCCATTCCTTCGCTGGAACACCTGCCTATCGGCTGCCGTCTGGGGCCGCGCTGCCCTTACGCGCAGAAGAAGTGCATCGAAACGCCGCGCCTGCGCCCGGTCAAAAACCACTTCTTCGCCTGCCACTTCCCGCTGAACATGGAGGAGCAATAACATGGAAACGCTGTTGGAAGTGCGCAACCTGAGCAAAACCTACCGCTACCGCACCGGGCTGTTCCGCCGCCAGCACGTCGAGGCGGTGAAATCCGTCAGCTTTACCCTGCGCGAAGGCCAGACGCTGGCGGTGATCGGCGAGAACGGCTCCGGCAAATCCACGCTGGCGAAGATGCTCTCCGGCATGGTGGAACCGACCGCCGGCGAACTGCTGATCGACGATCATCCGCTGGAATTCGGCGATTATCGCTACCGCAGCCAGCGCATTCGCATGATTTTTCAGGATCCGAGCACCTCGCTCAACCCGCGCCAGCGCATCGGCCAGCTGCTGGACGCGCCGCTGCGGCTGAACACCAGTCTGGAACCCGCCGAACGCGAGCAGCGCATCAACCAGACGCTGCGCCAGGTCGGCATGTTGCCGGATCACGCCTACTACTATCCGCACATGCTGGCTTCCGGGCAGAAACAGCGCGTCGCATTGGCGCGTGCGCTGATCCTGCAGCCGAAGGTAATCGTCGCCGATGAGGCGCTGGCCTCGCTGGACATGTCGATGCGCTCGCAAATCATCAACCTGATGCTGGAACTGCAGGAAAAACACGGTATTTCCTATATCTACGTCACTCAGCACCTCGGCATGATGAAGCATATCAGCGACCAGGTGTTGGTGATGCACGAAGGAGAAATCGTCGAACGCGGCAGCACCGCCGAGGTGTTGGCGGCGCCGCTGCACGAATTGACCAAGCGCCTTATCGCCAGCCATTTCGGCGAGGCGCTGACCGCCGACGCCTGGCGGCGCGACGGCGGCCGTTTTTGAGCCCCGTCCTGGCCTGCAATAAACCCGCTGCGGCGGGTTTTTTATTGCCGCACGCGCCTGCCGCTACGCCAGAAAACGCAAATACAAATTACATTCTTGTTATATATCCTTATATTTTATTCCTTTCAGTTATTGATTAGTCCGTAACATTATTTTATCTCGCCAGGGCGATCGGTGAGGATATCCCCTACGTTGAGCCTCTCATACGACAGGATATCGCACTGATGAACAGCCTTCGCCATCGCCGCCTCTCGCAGTTTCTGCTTACGCTGGCCGCCGGTTTCTCTGTTTACGGCCACGCGCTGTGCTGCGATGAACTGCGCTGAATCCGCCTTTCGCCCCGCCAGCGGGCATGTTGCCTCTTTGTCCAGCCGCCGCTGCCGTACGCAGCGTTGGCTGTTGATCACGATTAAGGATTGACCCTATGGAACGACTCCGTCGACAACATAATGCCCAGTGGTATCACGAAACCCAAAGCAGCGTACGGGGCGATGCGCCGCTGGAGCCGCAGGCGGCCACCCTGCGCGATCGTTTTCTGCTGGGGCTGGGCGCCTTCGCCGACGAAGCGCTGAATGCTGCGCTCAGCGCCCGCGCCGGGGTATTCAACGCCTCGCTGGCCGGTTACCACGCGCTGTTTCCCGACCAGGTGTCGCTGTCACGATACATGACATTGTCACCCTACGATCGCCTCAGCACCGCGTTGACCGTCGCTCAGGTGACGGGCGTGCAATCGCTTTGTAGCCACTACGCCGCCCGCCTCGCCCCGCTGCACAGCCCGGACGCCTCCCGAGAAAGCAATATCCGTCTCGCCCAGATCACCCAATATGCCCGCCAGCTCGCCAGCCAGCCCACGCTGATTTGCCGCAGGGCGCTGCAACAGCTTGGCGACGTCGGGCTGAGCCCGGCGGATATCGTAACCTTCTCTCAGACGATCGGTTTTGTCAGCTATCAGGCGCGCGTAGTGGCGGGTGTGGCGGCGTTAGCCGGCCGCCCGGCGGTGGTGGTGCCCGGCTTCCCGAACGTCGAAGACGCCGATGGCGTCGCTTTCAGCGCCGACGAGTTGAGCTGGACTGCGCGTCTGCCGACAATCGACACGGAAGCCGCCGCCGCCGAACAGCTTGACGTGCTGGATCAGAGCCACCCGCAGGCGCGCGCCGAATCTTATTATTTGCTGTTGGCGCACGATGCCGCCGCGCTGCGCGAGCGTAACGGCGTGTTTAACGGCATCAATGCCGAAGGATATGGGTTATCGAGCCGATTGAAAGCGCTGGCGACGCTGGTGGTCTCGCGCATCAACGGCAGCCGCTACTGCGCGGCTACGGTGGCGCAAGAGCTACAGGACGACGGGCTGGCCCAGGCGCTGTTCGCCGGGCTGCCTCAGGGGCTGGCTTTTACCGAGGATGCCGTCAAACGTGCAGTGATCCACACCGCCGCCGAGCTGACGCGCGCTCCGGAGAAATTCACCCCGCAGAGCGTGCAGCCGTTGTTCAACAGCGGCCTGAATCAGGCGCAGGCGCTGGAAGTGATCCTCACCGCCGCGCTCTACGCCTGGGAAAACCGCCTGCGCCAAACGCTGGGCGATGCAGAGCCGGCACAGCCGGCGCAATGACCTATCACTGAGTTGACGGCTAATTTCGCCGTTAACTCTCTTTGGTCTATTTTGGCTAAAAACTTCACCAAAAGATGAACTGATAAAGTATAAATCCGAAAAAATAATATTTGTCAGAATTATGATTCGTTTTTTCCTGCCGTTCGCGAAAATAACGACTCGTCAAAATTATGTCTGCAAACAAAGCAATAGAAAGATTGCGCCCTCGCTCAATTATGTAACCGTTCTCATCGCAGAAGCAGTAAAACAAGGTTTTAACCCTGCTAATTAATAGAGGAACACATTAACGCCTCTAACTTTTCAGCAGTGGTGGCCTTGCTGTTTAGTTTCTATGATTAAGCCGATAGCGACGTTGTGATTTCCATTTCAAATATTCACTAAAAATAAACGCTCGCCGTCAACCCCATTATTTTTTGATTTTCCATCACAGCAAAAAAATATTGTGAGGTAACCCCATGTCTGAGCAAGAACTTAAATCCAGCAACAGTATCGTTAACGTGATTGTCGTCATCGATACCGATGCTCTGATAGAAGCATTCGAGAATAACAACCCCAGTCAGGACTCCGGCAACCCAACAGGTATCGGCCATCAATACGCTTATATGGTCGTCACCTCCGAACAGGTGATCGGCGGTTCCGGCACGGCGGACCTGAACTTTAAAGCCAATGTCGGCGACGTCATTCGCTGGACCGGCACCTCAGAATCCGCCAATTTCGACGCCGGCGTGCTGATCTACGGGCTGCCGCAGTTCGGCAGCGGCACCCAGGTCTTTTCCAACCCGACCTTCAAAATGTACACCCGCAGCTCGATGATGCCGGCGCAAAATACCGTGTTCCCCGTTACCTTCACCAACCAAAGCTATTGGTTCATCCAGGCGGACATCAGCAATACCGGCACGGAAAATTATTGCATCCAATTTGGCCTTTATTATCGGCCAAATGGCGGCGATCAGAAATTACTGGGTTATTTCTATTGGGATCCGACCATTACCATCAGCAATTAACCTTATTCCGTCGACCGTTAGGCACCACATGATTATGGCCCCTCGGGGCCATAATCGTTGCGGAAACATCGGGTAAACTTAAACGTCTCTATTCATTTTGCCGACGCAGCCACTCGCTGGCGGCGTCGAAGAATTTTTGCGCCAACGGCGTGGCGCGCTCCGCCATATCGACCACCACCGCCGCATGACGCGGCATGGCGCCGATGGCCACCGGGCGCCGTTGTAATGCCGGCATCAGCGGCGATTGCAGCTGGCCGCGCGGGAACAGCCCGCAGCCCAGGCCGACGAAAATTCCCTCCAGCAGTTGGAAGATCGAGGCAGTTTCCAGCCGCGTGTGCAGCGTCAACCCGGCGTCGCGGAAGTGTTGATCGAGATAGCGGCGAAAATAACGCGTCGGCTCGGCCAGGCACAGCGGCAAGGCGGCCACCGCCTCCAGCGGCAACGGCGTGTCGCCCACCAGCTTAGGGAAGTGTTGCGGATGAAATACCAGCTCGACGCCGGTTTCCACCAGCGGTTGCGATTGGAAATGCAGCTCCTTTAAGGTCGACAGCTCGAAAAAGCCGATGCCGATGTCAACGGTATGCGCCGTCAGCGCCTCCAGCAGCTGATCGGCGCTCAGCACCGCCAGCCGGTAATCGAGATGCGGGTAACGCGCGCTGACCGCCTTGAGCATTTCCGATACCGAGATACTGCACTGCGGTACCACGCCAAGGCGCAGCGTGCCGTGCAAGCCGTGCTTGAGCGACTCCACCTCCAGCTTCAGCCCCTGGTAGACCGAGACGATCTCACGCGCCCACGCCAGCACCCGCTCGCCTTCGGCGGTAAAACCGCCGAAATGGTTGCCGCGGTTAATCAGCGAAACGCCCAGCTCTTTCTCCAGATTTTTCAATCGCATGGATAGCGTCGGCTGGCTAACGAAGCTGGCTTCCGCCGCCCGGCCGAAGTGGCGTTCCCGTTCTAAATTACACAAATAAATCAGTTGTTTAATATCCATAGCGCGGCTCAATGATCGGCATTCGCATCAGTATACCACCGGGCGCCGTCGCCCGCCCGGCGAGTCAGAGCTTCAGCTTCACGTAATCCGCCAGGCGAGAGAACACGCCGCCCTGCGGCACCGCCTGCAGCGCCACCAGCGGCAGGGTTTTCACCACCTGGCCATTGTCGCTGATGCGGATCTCGCCGACGGTCTGCCCTTTGCCTATCGGCGCTTCCAGCCGCGCGGCAGTGATCACGTACTGCGCCTTCAGCTTGTCCGCTTCGTTTTTTGGCAGGCTGAGCGACTGGTTCTGCGCGCTGCCGACCGGCAAGCGGTGATCCTCGCCGTACCAGACCGGCTCTTCCCCCAGGCTCTGCCCGGCGCTGAACAGGTGTACGGTGGTAAAGTCGCGCAGCCCCCAGGTCAACAGCTTACGCGCCTGCTCCTCACGCCCCTTAGAGCTTTTGCCGCCCATCACCACGGCGATCAGGCGGCGATCCCCTTCGGTGGCGGAGGCGATGATGTTGAAGCCGGCCGAGGCGGTGTGCCCGGTTTTCAGCCCATCGACGTGCAGCGTCTTATCCCACAGCAGCCCATTGCGGTTCTGCTGCGTGATACCGTTCCAGGTCAGCGACTTCTCACTGTACATATGATATTCCGCCGGTTCACTCATGATAATGGCACGCGCAATCACCGCCAGATCGCCGGCGGTGGTGAACTGCCCCGGCGCATCCAGCCCGTGTACCGTTTCGAAATGGGTGTTCTGCAGGCCCAGCTGCGCGCTCTTCTCGTTCATCAGCTTGACGAAGTTGGCCTGGCTGCCCGCCACATAGTCCGCCATCGCCACGCAGGCGTCGTTGCCGGAATCGATGATAATGCCGCGGCTGAGATCGCGTACCGTGACCCTGTCACCGGGCTTCAGGAACATCAACGAAGACCCCTTGAACACCGGGTTGCCCTGCGCCCAGGCGTCTTTCCCCACGGTGACGACATCGTCAAGACCAATCTTGTGCTGGTCAAGCGCGTGGTCGATCACCAACCCGGTCATGAGTTTGGTCAGGCTGGCCGGGTTGCGCCGTTCATCGGCATTGCCGGCAGCCAACACCTGGCCGGTGGTGTAATCCATCAAAACGTAAGAGGCGGCGTCTATCGCCGGCGGGGTCATGGTGGGAAAATGGGGCGTCGTTCCCGCCGCCTGCGCCGCTAAAGGCAGTAATATACCGCCGATCACCACTGATACTGAACGCTTCACGCTGTGTTCCTCAGGCCCGCAGGCTGAATAAAATGCCAATATAATCCGCGAGATAGACTGCATTAATTCACTTTCAGACGAAACCATTACTCTTTTGCAGCGGGTGTCTTTATGCAACCATTTGTTTACGTCATCGTCCGCCGGCGATAGATAAGCTCTATGCCGCCATTGCCCCATTCGATTAGACGCCACCCGGCAGCCCCCCTAAACTTGTGACATAAATACGCAAGACGCATAAAAAAGCGTTTACTTTTTAGCTACAACCACCTGCGAAGTGTCATCATGAAATTTAAACCGTCAATCAAGCCTTACACCGGCCCGGCGGGCGGCTGGGGTTCGCTTGAAGCCACCACCCGCTTTGTCCTCGACAGTAAACAAACGCTCAAAAACATGCGCAACCTGATGCGCGTCAACAAGGCTCGCGGCTTCGACTGCCCAGGCTGCGCCTGGGGCGACGACAACCACAGCACCTTCAGCTTCTGCGAAAACGGCGCCAAAGCGGTCAGTTGGGAAGCGACGCGCAGCGCCGTCGAGCCAGAGTTCTTCGCCGCCCACAGCGTCAGCACCCTGCAGCAGCAAAGCGACTATTTCCTCGAGTATCAGGGGCGCCTCACCCATCCGATGCGCTACAACGCCGAAACCGACCACTATGAGCCTATCCATTGGCCGGACGCGCTGGCGCTGATCGCCAAGCACATCAACGGCATGGACAACCCGAACCAGATCGAGCTGTATACTTCGGGCCGCGCCAGCAACGAAGCGTCGTACCTTTATCAGCTGTTCGGCCGCATGCTCGGCACCAGCAATTTCCCCGACTGTTCCAATATGTGCCACGAGGCGAGCGGCGTTGGGCTGAAGCAGAGCATCGGCGTCGGCAAAGGCACCATCCGCATCGATGACTTCGAAAAGGCCGATGCCATCTTCGTGTTCGGTCAAAACCCCGGCACCAACCACCCGCGCATGCTGCACAGCCTGAAAAACGCCGCCCGACGCGGCGCGCGCATCGTCAGCTTCAACACCCTGCGCGAACGTGGGCTGGAAAGGTTCGCCGATCCGCAGGATCCGGTACAGATGCTGACGCCAAAATCTTCGCCGATCAGCTCTTCCTATTACCAACCGAATCTGGGCGGTGATATGGCGGCGGTGCGCGGCATGGTGAAAGCCCTGCTGGAAACTCACCGCCAGCGTCTGGCCGCCGGCGAGCCCGCCCTGTTCGACCTGGCGTTTATCGAACGGCACAGCGTCGGCGTAGAGGCTTACCTGGCGCAGGTAGACGCCACCGAGTGGCAGACCATTACCGCGCAGTCGGGCCTGAGCGAGGAGCAGCTGCGCCAGGCGGCGGCCACCTATCAGGGCGCCGAACGGGTGATCTGCACCTGGGCGATGGGCGTGACGCAGCATAAGCACTCCATTGCGACGGTGCGCGAAATCACCAACCTGCAGCTGCTGTTCGGGCAACTGGGCAAACCGGGCGCCGGCCTGTGCCCGGTACGCGGCCACAGCAACGTCCAGGGTAACCGCACCATGGGGATCGACGAGAAGTCGCCCAAAGCGCTGCTCGACAGCCTGGAGCGCCACTTTAACTTTACCGCCAACCGCGCGCTGGGCCACAACACGGTGGAGGCGATCGAAGCGATGCTGCGCGGCGAAGTGAAAGTGCTGATCGCGCTGGGCGGCAACCTGGCCGCTGCGGCGCCGGACACCGAGCGCACCGCCCGCGCCCTGCGCAACTGCGATTTGACGGTGCATATTAGCACCAAGCTTAACCGCAGCCACCTGGTGACCGGCAAAGACGCGCTGATCCTGCCGACGCTCGGCCGCACCGAACTGGACATGCAGGCCAGCGGCTCACAGTACATTACGGTCGAGGATTCGTTCAGCATGGTGCACGCCTCGGAAGGCATCGGCAAACCGCTGGCGGAGACCCAACGTTCGGAGACGGCGATCGTCTGCGGCATCGCCGACGCGGTGCTGGGCACCCGGCAGTTGGACTGGCTGGAACTGGCCGACGACTACTCGCTGATCCGCGATCATATCGCCGCCACCATTCCCGGCTTTGAGGATTTCAACCGGCGCTGCGACCAGCCCGGCGGTTTCTACCTGGGCAATGCCGCCGCCGAACTGCGCTTCGCCACGCCAAGCGGCAAGGCAGAATTCAGCGCCGCCGCGCTGCCGACCACCCTGTTCCCGCAGCTGGGTGGCGAGCAAGCGCCGTTTACCCTGCAGACGCTGCGCTCGCACGATCAGTACAACACCACCATCTATGGTCTGGATGACCGTTATCGCGGCGTTTACGGCCAACGCGAAGTGTTGTTCATCCATCCGGAGGATCTGGCGGCGCTGGGCCTGCAGGATGGCGAACGGGTAGAGATTGAAACCCTGTGGAACGATGGCGTGGTGCGTAAAGTGGACGGGTTCAAGCTGGTGAGTTACGACATTCCGCGTGGCAACCTGGCGGCCTACTACCCGGAAACCAACCCGCTGGTGCCGCTGGCCAGCTTCGGCGACGGTACCGGCACGCCGACTTCGAAGTCGATTCCGGTGGTGATCCGCCGCAGCGAACAGCAACCTTCGCTGCGCATCGCCTGAAAACGCGCGCCCGGTTCACCCCGGGCGCGCCAATATCGCCAGGATGGTCTGCAACTCGTCGGACAGCTGATGCCGTCGCCAGACGAAATACAGGTCGCTCACCCCCTCCTCACCCATTTCCACCACCTTCAGCCCCGGCGCCGGCAAGATCAGCGGCAGCAACGAACCGGGTACGCAGGCGACGCCACAACCGGCCTGCACGCAGGCCGCCATCGCGGCATAAGACTCCATTTCCAGCGTCATGCGCGGTTTCAGCCCGCGCGAGGCCAGCCAGTGATCGACCTTCAGGCGAAACGAACATTCGCGGCTGAAGGTGTAAAACTCCAGCGGCGCCAGCGTGGCGGCGTCGGGTTCCCCGGCATCGGCCGGCATCAGCAATACCAGCCGTTCGTCGAATGCCTTTTGGCTGGCCAGCAGCGGATGTTCTATCGGGCCGTCGGTGATCGCCAGATCGAGATCGCTGTCGATCAACATGCGTTCCAGCACCAGCGAGTCGCGGCTCAGCACGTTGATGTGCAGATGAGGCTGTAAACGGCGCAGCCGGGCAATGCGCACCGGCAAATGGCTGACCAGCGAGAAATCCAGCGCCCCGAGGTTCAGCAGCCCATGTTGGTGCTCGCCGGCGAACAGCTGCTTGCTGCGCTCCGCCTGCGCCACAATGTCGCGCGCCTGCTGGTAGAACAGCCGCCCTTTGGGATTGACGTACAGCCGGTTCTTGTCGCGGAAAAACAGCTCGCCGCCCAGCGACTCCTCCAGCTCGCGCAGCCGCAGCGTGACGTTGGAAGGCACGCAGTGCAGCTCGCGCGCGGCGGCGGCGATGGTTTTATGTTCCACCACGGTGCAGAAAAACTTCAGCTGGCTCAGCTTCATCTATCATTCACTTTTAGTTAGTGTTTTAGTTAAAAACAATCACTTTAGATTAGCATCGATTTCACCTACAGTCTGCCGACACCCTGAGGAGGATCTCTGATGCCACTGAATGACCTACTGACGCTGCCCGGCGTGGCGGCCCAACCGGATGCGGTAACCGACGGTTACGTGTTCAACCACACCATGATCCGCGTGAAGGATCTGACCAAGGCGCTGGATTTCTACACCCGCGTGCTGGGCTTTACCCCGGTTTATCTGGAAACGTTCGAAGAAGCCGCCTTCACCATCTGCTACCTGACGCGCAGCCCGCGTGAACAGATCCCGCAGGACGACGACGAACGCAAGCGCTGGGCGCTGAGCCAGCCAGGAATTCTCGAGCTGACCCATAACCACGGCACCGAAAATCAGGCGGATTTCCACTATCACAACGGCAACGGCGAGCCACGCGGCTTTGGCCACCTGTGCGTCACGGTGCCGGACGTGCGCGCCGCCTGCGAGCGGTTTGAGCGCCTCGGCGTCACCTTCCAGAAACGCCTGCATGAAGGCCGCATGAACTACGTGGCGTTCATTCGCGATCCGGACGATTACTGGATTGAAATCCTGCAGCCGACGCCGCTGCAAGACTGACGGTCACCCGCCCTCCACCCCGGCCCTCGCGCCGGGGTTTTTCATCGATAGCGTTTCGATTGACCAATCTTGCGCAAAATCGCGCGGCAACGCGGGGTTCAGTGACGTTAGGCTTGCTCGCAGCGGGTGATTCGCGTAAAACTGTCAGCCGCAAATCTTGCCACTCACAACCCATTCACTGGACGATATGTTTCAAGATAACCCGCTGCTGGCGCAGCTTAAACAGCAACTTCACTCTCAAACCCCGCGCGTTGAAGGCGTCGTGAAAGGGACTGAGAAAGGCTTTGGCTTTCTTGAAGTAGACGGTCAAAAAAGTTACTTCATTCCGCCGCCGTACATGAAGAAAGTCATGCACGGGGATCGCATTATCGCCACCCTGCACACCGAGAAAGAGCGCGAAATCGCCGAGCCGGAAACCCTGGTCGAGCCGTTCCTGTCGCGCTTTGTCGGCCGCGTGCAAAAGCGCGACGACCGTCTGTCCATCGTGCCCGACCATCCGTTGCTGAAAGAGGCGATTCCGTGCCGCCCGGTGCGTGAATTGACCCACAACTTCCAGGCCGGCGACTGGGCGGTGGCGGAAATGCGCCGTCATCCGCTGAAAGGCGATCGCGGCTTCAACGCCGATCTGACCCAGTTTATCACCAACGGTGAAGACCATTTCGCCCCGTGGTGGGTGACGCTGGCGCGTCACAACCTGGAAAAAGAGGCGCCGGAGATGCTGGCTCTCAGCGAACCGGCCGCCGCGTCGGCGCGTGAAGATCTGACCGCGCTCGAATTCGTCACCATCGACAGCGCCAGCACCGAAGACATGGACGATGCGCTGTACGTGACCGACAACGGCGACGGTTCGCTGCAGTTGACCATCGCCATCGCCGATCCGACCGCCTACGTCGAACAAGGCAGCAAGCTGGACGATATCGCCCGCGTGCGCGCCTTCACCAACTACCTGCCTGGCTTCAACATCCCGATGTTGCCGCGCGATCTGTCGGACAACCTGTGCTCGCTGCGCCCTAACGAGCGCCGCCAGGTGCTGGCTTGCCGCGTGACCATCGCCGCCGACGGCGCGCTGGGCGAAGATATTCAGTTCTTCGCCGCCGAGATCGAATCCAAAGCCAAGCTGGTATACGACGAAGTGTCCGACTGGCTGGAAGGCATTGCCGGCTGGCAGCCGCCGAGCGACGCCATCGCACAGCAGGTAACCCTGCTGAAACGCGTTTGCGACGCGCGCAACGCCTGGCGCCACCAGCATGCGCTGGTGTTTAAAGATCGCCCGGACTACCGCTTCGTGCTGGGTGAAAAAGGCGACGTGCTGGAGATCGTTACCGAGCAGCGCCGCAGCGCTAACCGCATCGTTGAAGAGTGCATGATCGCCGCCAACGTCTGCGCCGCCATCGTGCTGCGCGATCGCCTGGGCTTCGGCGTGTACAACGTGCACACCGGTTTCGATCCTGCGCTGGTCGAGCAAGCGGTCACCGTATTGCAGGCCAACGGCGTGGAAGCCGAAGCCGACAAGCTGCTGACCCTCGACGGTTTCTGCGAACTGCGCCGCCACCTGGACGCGCAGCCGACCCAGTTCCTCGACAGCCGCATCCGCCGCTTCCAGACCTTCGCGGAGATCAGCACCACGCCGGGGCCACACTTCGGTCTGGGGCTGGAGGCTTACGCCACCTGGACATCGCCGATCCGTAAATACGGCGATATGGTCAACCATCGCCTGCTGAAGGCGATCATCAACCAGCAGCCGGCGGAAAAACCGCAGGATGACGTGACGGTACAGCTGGCGGAGCGCCGCCGCCTCAACCGCATGGCGGAGCGCGACGTCGGCGACTGGCTGTACGCTCGCTTCCTGCAGGACAAGGCCGGTACCGATACCCGCTTCAACGCCGAGATCATCGACGTGACCCGCGGCGGCCTGCGCGTGCGCCTGCTGGACAACGGCGCCGTTGCCTTCATCCCGGCACCGTTTATTCACGCGGTGCGCGACGAGATGCAGTGCAGCCAGGAAACCGGCACCGTGCAGATCAAGGGTGAAGTGGTTTACCGCCAGAGCGACACCTTGCAGGTCACCATCGCCGAAGTGCGCATGGAAACCCGCAGCGTGATCGCCCGCCCTGCGGCCTGAACGCCAACCTGAAACGGTAGCAGCGCCAAACGCCGACGGTGAAAACCGCCGGCGTTTTTTTCGCCTCATTCCGGCTAGCGCAGCGGCTCGCCGCCGGTTTCGCGCAGCAGCGGCAGTACCGCCAGCGAAGCCAGCGTCGCCAGCATCAAATAGACGGCGGGCGCCAGCAGCGAGCCGCTCAGCGCGATCGACTGCGAGGCGATGTACTGGGCAAAACCGCCGAAGATCGCCACCCCGAGGCTGTAGACCAACGCAAACCCCAAAGCGCGAATGCGCTGCGGGAACAGCTCCGAAATCATCAGCATGGTCGGCACCGAACCGAGCGTGGTCAACCCGACCAGCAGCGCGACTATCAGCAACAGCACCGCCGGATGCGGCACCGCGCTCAGCCACCAAAACGCCGGCAGGGCCACGATCAGAATTGCGATCCGCGACCAACGGATCAGCGGCAGGCGGCCGTAACGATCGCACCAGTGCCCGACCAGCAGGCTGCCGCCGAAGGTGACAAGCCCCGCCAGCAGCATCGCGGCATAGCCGTAGGCCTGCGCCATCCCCAAGTATTTCACCGCGTAGGTGCCGAGATAATACATCGAGATGTAAGTGGCGACGGTGGCGCCGATGGTCAGCATCACGCCGAGCACCACCGCCCGCGAGTGCTTGCGCAACTGCGCGGATGGCTCGTGCGCCCGCGGCACCGACGGCCGATCGCTCTCCAGCCCGAGACGCAGCCAGCAACCGAGCGGCGCCAGCGCCACGCCGATAAAGAAAGGAATACGCCATCCCCACTCGGCCATGGCGTTCGGCTCGCCGGAAAGCACCGGCAAGGCCGCGCTGAGCGCCAGCGCGGTGACGCCGCCAACCACGGTGGCGATGCCCTGCGTCGCCAACGACCAGCTGGAATAGAAGCCGCGCCGGTTGGGCGGCGCCGACTCCACCAGCAACGACATCGACGCCCCTACCTCGCCGCCCGCCGCCACGCCCTGGATCAGGCGCGCCGCTACCAAGGTGACGGTTCCCCAGTAGCCGGCGCTGGCGTAGGTCGGCGCAAAGCCGATCATCGCCGTGCCCAGGCTCATCAAGGAAATCGTCAGGATCATCGCCGGTTTGCGGCCGCAGCGATCGGCATAGGCGCCAATCAGAATGCCGCCCAGCGGCCGCATGAAGAAGCTGACGCCAAACGTCGCGAACGCCAACAGCAATGCCAAATGCGGATCGCTGGACGGTGGAAAGAACAATACGCTGATGTAAATAACGAAGAAGTTATAAATACCGAAGTCGAAAAACTCCAGCGCATTACCGAAAGAGGCGGCGAATATGATCTTTTTGCCGCTGGCGTTCGGAGCCGATATTATTGCCGTTTGAGTTTCAGCCGTATTTTCACTCATCATTATCTTCCCTGTTATTATTTTTCGCGTTTATTTTAAATACGCTTCCGCCAACGCTGCCCAATAATGGCTGCCGGCCGCCAGACAGCCGTCGTTAAAGTCATATCCCGGGTTATGCACCATGCAGCTGCCTTCGCCATCGCCGTTGCCGATGATCAGGTAACAGCCCTGCGGGTGCGCATCGAGCATAAAGGCGAAATCTTCGCTGCCCATCAGCGGCCGGGCGCCATAGTGCGCGCGGGCGGCGCCGAACTGCTGTTCCGCCACGCGGTGGGCGAAACGGGTTATCCCTTCGTCGTTGACCAGCACCGGCGTGCCGTTAACGTGTTCCACCACCGCGTGAGCGCCGAAGCTTGCCGCCTGCGCCGCGATCAGCGCCGGAATGCGCGCCAGCAAGGTTGCGCGCGCCTGGCGATCCAGCGAGCGCACGCTGAGCTTCATCTCCGCGCTGTCCGGAATCACGTTGGCCGCCTCACCGGCCTTGATGCTGCCGACGGTGATCACCGCCGCTTCCAGCGGATCGATATTGCGCGAGACGATGCTCTGCAGGGAAACGGTGATATGCGAGGCCACCAGCACCGGATCGATCGTCAGCTGCGGGATGGCGCCGTGGCCGCCACGCCCCTGCACCCGCACGTTGAACTGATCCATCGAGGCCATAAACGGGCCATGCTGGAAAAAGAACTCACCGAGCGGCATGCCCGGCATGTTGTGCATGGCGAAGATGGCGTCGCAGGGGAAGCGCTCGAACAGCCCCTGTTCCACCATGCGCGCGCCGCCGTTCAGCATCTCTTCCGCCGGTTGGAAAATCAGGTGCAGCGTGCCGTTGAAGTTGCGCGTATGCGCCAGGTAACGGGCGGCGCCGAGCAGCATGGTGGTATGGCCGTCATGGCCGCAGGCGTGCATGCGGTTGGCCACGCTGCTGCTCCAGGGTTTGCCGGTGTTCTCCTCGATCGGCAAGGCATCCATATCGGCGCGCAGCCCGAGGCTTTTCACGCCGTCGCCCGCCCGCAGCGTGCCCACCACGCCGGTGCCCGCCAATCCGCGGTGCACCTCATAACCCCACGAACTCAGATAATCCGCGACCAGATCGCTGGTACGAAACTCTTCGAAACCCAATTCGGGGTGCTGATGAATATCGTGCCGAATAGCCGTGAGCTGCGGTAAATACCCTTCGATGATTTTATTTATCATAATTACATTCCTTTCGTGATTTTATTATTTATTTGGTGAATGAATAAACCTGAGGGTGAAAATAAAGGTATAACACGGCATGAATAATTTTATTTCGGCTCGCCTCGACAGATAAAATAATAATCCGCCAGACGCCGTATCCAGATAAAAAACGACAATGATTCGCTGTACGCGCCGCGAAAATGCAGAATGAATAACTGCCCGGGATTCTGTGGGCGGCAGCCTGCGCCAACGCTGTTTCATCACTTTGTTTTTACACTAAAACCCCACCTGCTTCACATTTCTCATCCGACCTGCCGCGGTTCAGCGGCAAAACTTCTACTGTTAAAACGTCATTCCAAATAACAACGTCGATTTTTACCTCTGTACGCCAAGGAGTTGTTTCATGAAAAACATCAGGTCCGGACTTATCTGGCTGCTGGTGGCGTTGGTCGGCGCCTTCGCCTTCGCCATGCTGGCGCTCAGCCGCGGCGAACACGTCAACGCCGTCTGGCTGGTGGTCGCCGCCGTCGCCTGCTACAGCATCGCCTACCGCTTCTACAGCCGGTTCATTGCCGACAAGGTCTTTGAGCTGGACGACCGCCGTCTGACCCCGGCCGAACGCCGCAACGACGGCCTGGACTATGTGCCCACCAACAAATGGGTGCTGTTCGGCCACCACTTCGCCGCCATCGCCGGCGCCGGGCCGCTGGTGGGGCCGATTCTGGCCGCGCAGATGGGCTTCCTGCCGGGGACCATCTGGATCCTGGTCGGCGTCATGCTGGCCGGCGCGGTGCAGGATTTCCTGGTGCTGTTCATTTCCACGCGCCGCGACGGGCGTTCGCTGGGGGAAATGGCCAAGCAAGAGTTGGGCGCCTTCGCCGGGGTGATCACCATGCTCGGCGCGCTGGGGGTGATGATCATCATCCTGTCGGCGCTGGCGCTGGTGGTGGTAAAAGCGCTGGCCGACAGCCCCTGGGGGCTGTTTACCATCGCCGCCACCATCCCGATCGCGCTGTTCATGGGCATCTACATGCGTTTTATCCGGCCTGGCAAGATCGCTGAAATTTCGGTGATTGGCTTCGTGCTGATGCTGCTGGCGATCATTTACGGCGGCAACGTGGCGCAAGATCCCTACTGGGGGCCGTTCTTCACGCTGCACGGCACCACCCTGACCTGGGTGCTGGTGATCTACGGCTTCGTCGCTTCGGTGCTGCCGGTGTGGCTGCTGCTGGCGCCGCGCGACTACCTTTCCACCTTTATGAAAATCGGCGTCATCATCGGCCTGGCCATCGGCATCGTCTTCGCCATGCCGGAGATGAAAATGCCGGCGGTCTCGCGCTTCATCGACGGCAGCGGCCCGGTGTTCGCCGGCGCCCTGTTCCCGTTCCTGTTCATCACCATCGCCTGCGGCGCCATTTCCGGCTTCCACGCGCTGGTCTCCAGCGGCACTACGCCCAAGTTGGTGGAGCGCGAAAGCCACATCCGCTTTATCGGTTACGGCGCCATGTTGATGGAGTCTTTCGTCGCCATCATGGCGCTGATCTGCGCCTCGGTGCTGGATCCGGGGGTTTACTTCGCCATGAACTCGCCGGCGGCGCTAATCGGCACCACGGTGGAAAATGCTTCGCAGGTCATCAACAGCTGGGGCTTTATCGTCACGCCGGAAACGCTGGCGCTGATCGCCAAAGAGGTGGGTGAGAACTCCATCCTGTCGCGCGCCGGCGGCGCCCCGACCTTCGCCGTGGGCATGGCACACATCATCAGCGAGGTGTTCAACAGCCGGGCGATGATGGCCTTCTGGTACCACTTCGCCATTCTGTTCGAAGCGCTGTTCATTCTGACCGCCGTCGACGCCGGCACCCGCGCCTGCCGCTTTATGGTGCAGGATCTGGTGGGCGTGGCGGTACCGCAGCTGGCCAACAACCGTTCGTGGTTCGGCAACCTGGCGGGCACCACGGTGGCGGTGGCCGGCTGGGGCTTCTTCGTGTATCAGGGCGTGGTCGATCCGCTGGGCGGCATCAATACCCTGTGGCCGCTGTTCGGCATCGGCAACCAGATGCTGGCGTCAATGGCGCTGATCCTCGGCACCGTGGTGCTGTTCAAGATGAAAAAACAGCGTTACGCCTGGGTCACCATTCTGCCGACCGCCTGGCTGTTCGTCACCTCCATGACCGCCGGCTGGCAGAAGATCTTCCATGAGAAACCGAGCATCGGCTTCCTGGCGCAGGCGAAGAAATTTTCCACCGGCATCGAGCAAGGCACGATCATTGCGCCGGCCAAATCGCTGAAAGACATGGAAACCATCGTATTCAGCAACCAAATCAACGCCGCGCTGTGCGGGTTCTTTATGCTGGTGGCGGTGACCATGCTGATCGCCGCCTTCTTCGCGATCCGCCGGGCGTTGCGCTCCGAACAGCCGACGACGCATGAGGTCAGCGCCGCGCTGCGGGAGGAGACCGGCCGCGGCTGAGTCTCGCCGTTAGGAGAAACGGCCGGCCTCTTGAGCAGCGCACTGCTTAAGGGGTTGGGCCGTTAACGGACGACAGTTTGTCTGAAGATGTCGCCCCTAGGAATATTGTCTTCACCGACCCGCTTCTTGATTTCCGTCGCCAGGTACGGCGAGGCGCCGCCCGCCAGGTTATTGCCCGCCAGTGCCGTCAGCGCCCCCGTCACCGCCTGCGCCGCCTTCTGCAGGTCGCTGCCGGTGCCGTATTGCCGCATCGCGTTGTCGTACGCCCGCTGCATCACCGCCGCATCGTTCGTCGGTTTACCGCTCTTCTCAAGCTGCTCCCTGGCCTGCGCCTTCAGCCCGGCGATATCGCCCTGCGTGCGAATCACGTCCATCACCTGGCCGCCAATCTCGCCGATAAGCTGCGCCTGCTTGAGCCGGTTTTGCTCCTTCTCCTTGTTGAATATCGGGCTGATGCTGCCGTCGTTGGCATGCTCGGTATCCCGGTTCAGCTGCGCGCCATTGGCTTATCGAAGCCGAAATCACCGACATACAACAAGTTCAGCCCCCCGCTGTACCCGATTTTATTTAGTTACAGTAATGATAGTTCAGGGCGTAGAAGCAATCCCTACCGTTTAATCATGACTTATAAAAAATCAAACAATAACCTCCGTTATTATTGTTTGGTCATTAACTCTATTGATTCTAAGATTATGAGCATCTGGCAAACTATTAATTAACATTTCAACAGTCCCTCTTGGAAAGGTTTTTTCTTGGATTGTTTTTTCGAAATCAGTCGAGTAAAAAAATCGTTCAAAATCACCATCAAAACCCAACCAGAACACGCACCCATAGTCCGACAGTTCACAAACATCAAGCCAGATCACATTCTCTGGTGCACCATCAGAGAAATCCAAGTCAGCCAAAGAGATATTTCCAATATCCCTTACCCCATCACCTAATTGACTATTCAGACTATCTTTTAATGAAGATATAACAACATAAAGATCCGTAACCGTCCCTTTCCCAGGAATTAAGGTATCGCCAACAATAAAATTGAAAAGACCGCTTGGGGAAGTCAATTCAAGCACATACTCTAGCTGAATACCTATTTCCAAAGCATTTCCAACAATCATTTTATTTTCCACCCTTCCTGTTTTCTTAAAGCAGCCCTAACGTCATTCGGTAATTCAAGTTTATTTTTTGGATCCGCCGTACTACCTGACCAGTGAAAACCTCCTGTATTATCAGGAGAAAATCTGTGTATATCACCATTACTGTCTATTGTGTAACGAGCCTTATGCTCTTTACCTTTTATTGTCAACGGCACTGAATTTTCAAAAAGAAACAGTGAATTTTTAGGCTCAATTCCGGCATTAGGTCTATTGCCTACCCCTCCAAGGGTATGCTTAGAGTTTGACTGATAAACAAACCCATTGCTCGTTTTCACTGGTTCAGGCACAGGGATAGCGCTACCTTTACCAGCCTTACTTACCCCGCCCAGCGCACTTAACGCCACGCCCGCAATAATATCGGCCTGAGCCTGATCAAGGCCGTATTTTGCCATGATCTGCTCTGACACTTTATTGCTGGCAATAACCCCGTCGGCATCCATCTGGTGCGCCCAGGTCGCCGTCAGATCATAGACCACCTTGATCGGGATATCTTCACCCAAGGCACGATCTATAGCCTGCTTCACTGCCAGACTGTCCGCCAGGACCTCACCGTACTTCTTCTGACAGGTTGTTGGGCTGCTTGCACAATCGCTGATTAGCTGTTGCTGCTGGGCGGTACTCAGTTCTTCGTACTTTTTAATGATCCCAGTACAGTCACCACCGCCAGCCTGGCAGGATTTCATTTCTGCCGACCAAGCATCTATCTGCTTACTGCTCAGATAGTTATTCTCCACCGCATTCTTCCCGGCCTGCCCGCCGGTCACCGCTCCCGCAGTATCGCCCGTCGCCAGCCCGCCTGCAAGCCCTGCGGCCAGCTGGCTTAGTGCGCTCACCTGCTGCTTCTCGCTTTCGCTCAGCTGCTGCGCCGTCTTGCCCGGGAACAGCTGGCCGGCAATGTAGCGCGCCGCCAGTTCGCCACCACCTGCACCCAGTCCCCCTGCTGCGGCCGACTGGTTATTCAACTGCGCGGTCACCGCGCCCAGCACTGCATGCGCCATCGCATTGGCGGCCATGTTGTCTTCACCGACCCGCTTCTTGATTTCCGTCGCCAGATACGGCGAGGCGCCGCTCGCCAGCGCGCCCGCCAGGTTATTGCCCGCCAGTGCCGTCAGCGCCCCCGTTACCGCCTGCGCCGCCTTCTGCAGGTCGCTGCCGGTGCCGTATTGCCGCATCGCGTTGTCGTATGCCCGCTGCATCACCGCCGCATCGTTCGTCGGTTTGCCGCTCTTCTCAAGCTGTTCCCTGGCCTGCGCCAGCGCCGCCGGGTCTTTCTGTGCCTTCAGCCCGGCGATATCCCCCTGCGTGCGGATGACGTCCATCGCCTGGCCGCCAATCTCGCCGATAAGCTGCGCCTGTTTGAGCCGGTTTTGCTCCTTCTCCTTGTTGAATATCGGGCTGATGCTGCCGGCGTTGGCATGCTCGGTATCCCGGTTCAGCTGCGCCACATCCTGTTGCTGTTTGTCAGTGTCGCGAACTATCAGCGCTCCCTCACTAACATCGGATTTTGCTTATGGTTGGTAATCCTCATATTCCCAAGCAAAAACACGAGAGAGTTTCTGAGCAATCTCCATCCAGTCACTACCTTCACACTGGTCAATATAATCCGTGATGGTTTTGGTGATCTCATCCAAATCGTACTTTCGAACCAACAGAGTATGACGTATCAGCTCAGGCACCCAGCGATTCTTACAAAGCCATTCAGGAGTGCAAATTAACACTTGATAATCATGCCCTCCGACCTCATTTTCAGGACCGATACATAAGTTGACCCATAATCCAAAACAATCAATCTCATCAGGTTGATAAGTTTCTGGAGTGAATTCTGCTGAGTAAACACCTAAAGATTTAAGCTCACCTTTCATTGAGTTATCACCATGTGCGCATTGCCTGTTTTTTGACCATCTTTTAATGTTTCAAAGTTAGCTTGAACACCTGTTGGGCTTAGTTCTTGCGGTGTATTCGGCTTCGAGGCGGGATAGCGATAAACACGAGTGCCGTCGGCACTTATCAAGCCTTTTCCATCACTGAGTGGTCTAGCTCCATCACCCACCCAAATTTTACCCAAGCGATCGGCTTCTTCTTTGCTGCCTGAGCCAATACCGTAGTTAAGCTTTCCATTGTCACCTTTAACTACCGCTGCCAAACGAGGATCTTGCTTGGCAATATTATTCAGGTTTTGCTGTTTTAACTCTTCTTTCAATTTTGGGTAAGTGGCAGCATTATGTGCTGATATTTCACTACTAGCTTTATTTAGCTGCTTAGACGCTTCAGCAACATCCCCTTTCTTCAGCGCTGTCTCTGCCGCCTTGATCGCTTTGCCCGCGGCATCACCCGCACCCGGTATAATCCCTATCGCCGCAACCAGATAATCCAAAGCACTCTGCGCTTCCGCAAAACTCTTGATATCCCCAACCACCGGCACAAAATCTGCACCTGTCGACAGGATATCTTTCAGTTCTTCCCGGCGCTCAGTATACATCTTCACCGAGCACGCTTCCGCGCTCATTCCGGCACAGTTTTGCTGCTTATAACGTTCGTTCTCTGCGTCGACACGTTCTTCGGCTACCTGCTGAGGTGTCTTACCCTGAGATACAGCGTCAACAAGATCACTCAGCGCGTTATTCTCTACCGCATTCTTCCCGGCCTGCCCGCCGGTCACCGCTCCCGCAGTATCCCCCGTCGCCAGCCCGCCTGCAAGCCCTGCGGCCAGCTGGCTCAGCGCGCTCACCTGCTGTTTCTCGCTTTCGCTCAGCTGCTGCGCCGTCTTGCCCGGGAACAGCTGCCCGGCAATGTAGCGCGCCGCCAGTTCACCGCCCCCCGCGCCCAGTCCCCCTGCCGCGGCCGACTGGTTGTTCAACTGCGCCGTCACCGCGCCCAGCACTGCATGCGCCATTGTGTTGGCAGCAACGTCGACTTCACCGGTCAGCGGATTGGTGGTCAGTTTCTTGATTTCCGTCGCCAGATACGGCGAGGCACCGCTCGCCAGCGCGCCCGCCAGGTTATTGCCCGCCAGTGCCGTCAGCGCCCCCGTCACCGCCTGCGCCGCCTTCTGCAGGTCGCTGCCGGTGCCGTATTGCCGCATCGCGTTGTCGTACGCCCGCTGCATCACCGCCGCATCGTTCGTTGGTTTGCCGCTCTTCTCAAGCTGCTCCCTGGCCTGTGACAGCGCCGCCGGGTCTTTCTGCGCCTTCAGCCCGGCGATATCGCCCTGCGTGCGGATGACGTCCATCGCCTGGCCGCCAATCTCCCCAATCAACTGCGCCTGCTTGAGCCGGTTTTGCTCCTTCTCCTTGTTGAATATCGGGCTGATGCTGCCGGCGTTGGCATGCTCGGTATCCCGGTTCAGCTGCGCCACATCCTGCTGCTGTTTGCCGGTGTCGCGAACTATCAGCGTACCTTCGCTAACCCCGGCCTTTGTCGTGCCCTCGGCGTGCCCGCTGTGGTTGGCGCCCGACAGCATACCGCCGGCCATATTGGTCAACAGGTCTTTGCCCACCGGCCCACCGGTGCTGAGGCTGCCGCCGCTGTGCGTTGCGCTGTAGTCCGCCTGGTTGTGGATGTCCGTCCAGCCCAAAGTGCCGGTATCGAGGCGGTTTTTCTCCTTGTCAGCTTGGCTTGCAATCACAGCGCCGTCGAGCTGGGTGTGTTCTTTGACCTTGACGTCATACCCGCCTTGGCCGGCAAACAGCCCGGTCTGCTCTTTCACCGAGTCGAAGTTGCTGTGCAGTTTGTCCTTACTGGCGCTAAAATTCGCCGAGCCGCTGCCGGCGCCGATCGGCACGCTGATCCCGCCGCTCATCTGGGTCTGCCTGGCGTCATAGCGGTCGCTGTCTTGTTGGCTTTGCAGCGTCAGGTTACGGCCCACGTCGACGGTGACTTTTTCTCCGCTGGCCTGCGCGCCGGTAAGCCGGGTGTCGCGGCCGCTGGTCACCTTGAGATTACTGCCGGCATCCAGGGTGGTTTCGGCATGCGTCAGGCCGTTGCCGTTCTCATGCCCCTTGCCGGCATTGACGCCGGCCGAGACGCTGATGCCATAACCGCCAGAGCCTGCGCCGATGCCGACACCGACGTTGCCGCCTTTGCTGCTGTTTTTGCCGACGGTGCTTTCGCTGTTCTGCGCCGACTGCAGGGTAATGTCCCGCACCGCATCGAGCGACAGGTCTTTGCCCGCTTTCAGCTGGCTGCCGGTGATGGCGATATCGCCACTTTGTGCGCTGTGGTTCTTGCCGCTCGCCGTTATCGACAGGTTTTGCCCGGCGGTAAGCGTGCTGCCCTGCGACTGGCGGCTGTCGGTGCGGGTTTCGCTCTTCGACGATTGGCTGCCGTAGGAGGCGCTGATACCCACCGTATTGGTGGCGCCCTGCGCCGCACCTTCGTCTCCCGGCTGCAAGCCGGCAGCGGCGTTTTTCGCCTCCGCCGAGGCGGTCAGCGCATTGTCCCGCTCCCAGGCTTGTGCAGCCTGCACGCCGGACAGCGCCGCCTTGGTGTTTTGCAGCGCGTTCAGGCGCCCATCGCCTTCTTTTCGCGCCTGCTGCGCCGAGCTGACGGCGGTGTTGAGCGCGCCGCCCACGGTGCCCGACAGCGCCACGCTTAGGCCGCTCTGCTTCTGCTCGTAGGTCTCTTTACGCGTGCGCGCATCAACGCCGGGATCGATAGTCACGCTGTCGCCGGTAAGAGCCAGATCCTTGGCCGCCACCAGATCGGCGCCGCCGATGTGCAGTTGGTTGCCCGCCGTGACGTTGACGCTGCCCTGGCTGCTGCCAACGGTGCTGACGCTTTGGCTCTGGGTGGTGGCTTTCTCGTCGATTTCGTGTTTGCTCGACTGTTTGCCAATGGTGAAGCCGATGCCACCGCTGCCCAGCAGGCCGCTTTTTTTCTTCTCTTCCAGCCGGTAATGCGTGTCGGTCTCGGTGGCCGCGCCGATGTCGACGTTACGGCCTGCCTGCAGGTTCACGTCCTGGTCGGCGGCAATGGCCGAGCCGGTGACCGTCAGATCGTTGCCGGCGCTGACGCTGACGCTGTTGCCGCTGAGCAGGCTGCCTTTCTCGCGTGTGGTGGCGTCATGCGCCACGCTGTGGCTGCTGCTTTTTTTCAGGAAACCTTTTTTCTGTGACCGCTCTTCACTGAGGGCCGACTCGCGTTCGGTGGCGGTATTGAGGGTCACATCCTGCTTCGCCTGCAGGGCGATGGCGCCCTGGACGCCCTTCTAAGAGTCAAGCTGTTATCGGGATACTGTTGATCCGCCTGTTTTGATTGCGCAGTAACGTGTAAACTTCGCGGGAGATATATCGCTTTAGACAGCGTATCGCT
>NZ_JBJNLK010000018.1:0-56964 GCF_052169115.1 Serratia sp. CY33525
AAAAGGTCGATCGCTGTGTGAGTCAGGATGCGGGAAGGTCTTCACTGCATCAGTAATCACACCAATCTGGTTAAACGGCAAACTAAGTGGTGGTAAAGACTGACATCGGCATTATTACTATCGCTATGTACGATAACCTCGCCGTCCGGTTTTCGACGCCAAACGGCCATCATCAGAGCGTCCAACGCAAGTTCGCGAGAAAGAGTGGGCTTCATCGACCAGCCAACCACGTTACGGGCGAAGAGATCGATAACCACCGCCAGATACAGCCAGCCCTGCCAGGTGCGGAGTAGAGTAAGAGGCAGGGCGTAGTCGGACTATTTCCCTGCCTCTCCTCCCCGAACCGGACGTGCACCTTTCAGCGCATCCGGCTCTCCATTTAAATGCTGGCGAACGCCATTGCCACTTCTGTAAAGCGCGATGTATACGTGTTTCTGGTCTCCGTCCTCAGATAGGGATTACCTTCGGGTAGCCGCCAGCGGAACAGCTTCTTGCCTTGCCCCACCAACCGGTACAGTATTTCGCCGCTGAGCTTGCCGTGATTGGTTTTACCAAATAAAACCCACGTTTTGCTCTGACCCGGTTTCGGTGATTTACACCACCACCTCATCAGGGAAGCGATACCTGTACGGTATTTGCGGGCCAGCCAGTGAGCCAGCTTCCAGAACACGACACGGTCGATATAACTGAAGACTTTGGCCTTAAAATCAACGAACTGATAGAACATGGCCCAGCCTTTCAGTTTTCGGTTGAGTTGTTCAGCCATATCGACTTTGCTTTCACTGTAGTTGCCTGATAACAGTGCTGTCAGCGATGCGGCGAAGTTTCTGGCTTTCTCCTGCGGGATCGTTGAGACCACTCGCATCTCGCCATAACGACTGCGTTTGCGAATGATCCTGTGCCCCAGAAAGATAAAGCCGTCATTAACATGGGTGATTTTAGTCTTATCCATGTTCAGCCTGAGTTTCAGACTGCCTTCGAGCACACCCCGACACTCCTCCCTGATGGCTTCCGCCTGTGCTTTGGTGCCTTTGACGATGAGGACAAAATCATCGGCATAGCGGCAGTACGCCACCGCGGGTTTCCACTGCCAGTTTTCTCTGACCGCCGTACTTCGGCCCCGTTGGATACTGTTATTCCAGTACCACCGATCTTTTCTGGCTTTCCCGCTCAGGTAGCGCTCATGCAGGTATTGATCGAACTCATTCAGCATGATGTTCGATAATAGCGGCGATATAACACCGCCCTGTGGTACACCTTCACTGGCCGCCCGAAAGAGACCGACATCGATATGTCCCGCCTTGATGGTTTTCCACAGCAGAGTCATGAAACGTGCGTCACTGATCCTGCGGCGTACAGCCTTCATCAGCAGTCGATGATGTACGGTGTCGAAGTAACTGGACAGGTCGCCTTCAATCACCCAGCGTCCCCGGGTTTCACCACAGTCTGTGAGCTGTAATTTCACCGTGCGGATCGCGTGGTGGACACTGCGCTCAGGCCGGAAGCCATATGAGAGCGTATGAAAATCACTCTCCCATATCGGCTCCATCGCCATCAGCATGGCCCGCTGAACAATACGATCCCGCAACGCGGGGATACCCAGTGGTCGCAGTTTGCCGTTGCTTTTAGGGATGTAAACCCGTCTGGCGGGCAAGGGCTGGTAGTGGCCTGAGAGTAATTCATCCCTGAGGATTTGCAGCTCAACAGCCAGTCTGGCCTGTAGCATTGTTTTGTTCACGCCATCAACGCCGGGGGTATGGGCCCCCTTTGATGAAAGCGTGATCCGCGCCGCTTCAGCCAGCCATTCTGGTTGTGTTATCAGACGCAGCAGCCGTTGAATCCGTAGGGACGGATCGGTGGCTGCCCATGTGGCAAGCTTGCGTTGCATTTCGCTGATTATCAAAGGTCTTCACCTCGTTAGGTCAGTTAATTCACGTCGCAAACACATTCAAACTGCTTCCCTTCGCCATGTAATGGGCTTTCCCCATCGCGGACTACTACGGAAGCTCCGCCAGCCAGCGCGTCATCGGAGCCATGCCCCCTTAACATCCGTCGCTGACCTTCCCCGGTTTACCTGCCTGGACTCAGGCATACTGAGGAGGCTGCCCGTCGCACTCTTTATCCTTGCTTGCCGCAAGTTGGCAGAAGTCAGCAACGCAAGCGTGATAGACGCTGCTGCCCCGGTGTTTCGCATACATGTCAAAACACCTTCGACCGGCAGTGCTTACGTATCACTGCCAGTTCCTCCTGCACGGCCTGTCAGATCACGTAGGCCGTGGTGACGTTTTCAACCCACAGAGGCGGATTAACGGGTTCATGTTCTTCAGCCTTTCAGTACTTAACCTTGAGGATCATCTCGGCTTAGTGATCTCGCCTCAATCCCCGTTGTCAGCGGGTTACATCACCCTGCGGGCATGCCGCAGGTCACTGCCGCTCAGGTTCTCCACCGTCACACCCGGTGGGATTGTTGGGTTTCTCATCGTGAGTTACCGGTTCAATATTCCAGACAGACTCGCGGTTCATTTAAGCATCCATGCCCGCCCTGAACTCCGGGCACACTATAAGTAATATCGGTGACCCAGACCTGATTGGCCCGGACAACGGTAAACTGCCGCTGCACACGATTAGGCGCAACCACTGAAGGTCTGCCAGCGATACGACGCGGAGCTTTATAGCCACGCACGGCTTTAATCCGGTTCAGTTGCATAATACGGCCCACCCGGTTTTTACCGCAGGTTTCCCCGATTTCGTTCAGGTCGCCATGAACCCGGCGGTAACCGTATACGCCTCCGCTCAGTGAATAGGAGTCACGGATGAGCGTCAGCAGACGCTGGTTATCTTTATCACGCGCGGAGACCGGGTTATGCAGCCACGCATAAAACCCGGCCCGGGCAATGCACAGCACCCGACACATCGTCATGACACCCCATACAGTGCGGTGCTCATTGATAAAGCGGTACTTCAGTCGGGCTCCCTTGCAAAGTACCGCGCGGCCTTTTTCAGAATGTCCCGTTCTTCCTCAGTGCGCTTCAGTTGGGCCCTGAGTTTCAGGATCTCGCTTTTCGCTTCCAGTAAATCACGGGCATGCTGCTCGCTGTTATCGGGTTTAATAGCCCGCAACCACTTATAGAGACTGTGTGCTGAAACGCCCAGCCGGTCAGAAACTTCGGCGACGGAATAACCGCGTTACGTTATCTGACGGACGGCTTCTTCCTTAAATTCAGGTGTAAATCGTAGTGTGCCCATACGCTCCTCCTATGCTCAAACTATAGGGCAGGATCGTCTACCGGGGCGAGGTCAGTCCACATTCGCTATGTCATATCATGATGAATGGCGGAAATATACTTGTTCTTAAAGAAATTTTAGGTCATGCTGATATCAAAATGACTATGATTTACTCGCATTTTTATCCTAAACACTTAGAAGATGCTGTTACAACAAACCCCTTAAAATTTATTTAAAAGAAATCTAAAAATGGAAAAAGATAGTAAATTCTATAAAGAAAAAAGAATTGAGGAAGTATTGAACAATCTTCTTGAGAAAATAATTAAAAACCCCGACATTAACCCCCCAATTAAATCCAAAAAGGATTTCATTAGTGATTTCAATGAAAGATGCTCCAAACTAAATGAATGCATACAAAAATTTTCCGATGATGCAAAAAATAAAGCAATTGGATTCGAGAAGCTTATTGAAAAATCCAAGGAAATACAAACATGTATAAACCAAACATTAAATAATTACTTAGCTGGGGATATCAAAAGTGCCTATGACACCTTTGACAACACCTTCTCAAACCAATCAATAATTAGCCACCTACACAGAATTTGCGTCCCATTAAACCAATTGAGTGACAAAAAAACCCCTTTATTCCGAGTGAGAAAATCTGATCAACCATTAAAAGAAAGAGATGATATTTTTCATATTCCATTTTCTAAAAGGCACTTAGTTAATGCTCAACGTTACTCGGTTGCAGGTCTACCATGCCTATATCTAGGAACATCTTTGTATGTTTGTTGGTTGGAGATGAACAAACCAGATTTTGACAAACTTTATATATCATCATTCAAAGCAAAGGACGTCAGTTCTAAAATACTAAATTTAGCTTCTAAGTACATGATTTTGCCAAAAAAGGAAAATAATGATGAGAATACAATAGTAGATACAAACAGAACCATAGCCTCTTATCTTATTTTTTGGCCATTGATTATTGCTTGTAATTATATTCGTCAAAACCCTGACTCATCTTTCATTCAGGAATACATAATACCCAACATTTTAATGCAGTGGATCGGTAGAAAAACCAGTTCTTCAATTATAGGGGTGGCATATTTTTCGACGAAGATGCCCAATACACGCTCTAGTTTAAGATCAGTCAACATTGTACTACCGCCTAAAGTCACTTATGACCAAACAATAAAATTTAAATACTGCCCTAAGTTATCAAATCTATTCAATTTTACAAACCCTCTTTCTTGGCAAGTACTTAAAACTTTAGAATATCCGGACCCAGCAATAAAAAATGTTGAACAAGCTAGTGCTAAAACCTTCTTAAGTAGTATAACTAAAAACAATAAAATTAAAGAGATAGATGATGATCTTGTTGTTCTTTATCCATTGACAGATTTCTACAAATTAGAAATTTGTATAAACGATCTTTTTGACCATCAGACTATTAATAACGACACTACGGATGGCGACAAACTGGCGGCAGAGCCTTAAAAAGGTGTAAAACAAGTAAATAAAAGATAATATCAACCTACTGATTTGGAATACAACTGCATGATTTTGTTATAATATAAATGGTATGTAGTAATTTCGGACGGGGGTTCAAATCCCCCCAGCTCCACCAAATACGTCGCCAGTGAACCAGATAGACCCGGCGATAATAGCGAAAAAGCCCACAACTTCGGTTGCGGGCTTTTTTGTTTTTGTCGTATTCAGGAGGAACCCCCTTGGCCCGTGCTCCCCCGGGCCAATGCAGGCTAGTGATCCAGATAAAGATAATGCAGCCAACTGGTCATGCGCAGCAGCACTTTGCGCATCACGGAAACGTGCTCGAAGTGCCCGGTATAGACCGCCGCCTGAGCGCTCACGCCGTCGGGCAAGTGAACCAGATCCGGGTTGGCCGCCAGGTCAATCATCACGTACACCCCTTCCCGGCCCGGCGTGGCGCTCAGGCCCTGCAGTGCGCCGCTGGCCTGGTAGCTGCCGTCCGGTATCGCCGGCAACACTCGGCTTACGGTGCCGCCGTAAACCTGCCCCGGCAAGCCGTTGAACACCACCTCGGCCTGGTCCCCCTGCGCCAAACGCAGGATGGCGTTCTGGCGGAACACCGCCACCACCTGGCGCTTTTGCTGCGGGATAAAGATCATCACCGGTTTGAACGGCAGGCGAACCGCCGCCGTGCCCGGCCGCGCCAGCACCTGCGTGACATACCCGTCGCTCGGCGCACGCACCACCGTTTGTTCCAGGTTGTAGCGCGCTTCGGCAATCTGCGATTTCAGGCTGGCTATCGTGGCGTCTTCGCCGTCATAGCGCCCGGACAACCGCGCCTGTTCCTGTTGGAACTGAGCTTTCGCCGCCTGCAGCGCCGCGGATTGCGCCTGGTACTGCTGCTGCGCATGGCTGACGTCCTGCTCCGAGAACGGGTTGACCGGCATCGCCGCCCCTTTCGCATAGCGCTGGTAGTCCTTACGGGCACGCTCATACTCTGCGTTCGCCCGTTGCACGTTGGCGGCGGACTCGCTGAGCGCCGCCCGGCGCGTTCTGATCTCCGCCTCGGCCCCGGCCAGTTCTGCCTCCAGCCTGGTGAGCCGCGCACGGTAGCGGCTGTCGTCAAGACGGAACAGCACCTCGCCTTTGCGCAGCAACACGTTGGTTTTCTCCGTTACCTCAACGATCATGCCCGAGACCTGCGGCACCATCGGCACCGACACGGCGATCTTCTGCGCCCGATCGCTGTACGGATGGTTGTAGTTCATCGTCAGAATCAACGCGCCGACGATAACGATCCCGCCAAGCACGGCGGTCGGCACGGTCCATTTGTTGACCGGAATGCGAAACAGTTTAAATACGCCGTAGCTCAGCGCCACGTAGCTGAGAATAATGAGCAAATCCATAGGCTACGCTCAACTTGCCGTGGGGCCGGGAACCGACGTCGGCTTTTCCTGCAGGCGTTGCAATTCGGCTTCGAGCAGCGCGATGCGCGCCTGCAGGTCCGTTGAAGGTTCTGCCTTCTCACTCATGCCCCAGCCGCGTTCCGGCCGATAGAGCGTTGCCCAGATCCACAGCAGCGGCCAAATGGCGTGCAGCGTAAACAGGCTGACCCAACCGGCAACGTGAATCGCATCTTGATGGGGGTGCCGGCGTTTTTTGGCCAGCAAATAGGGAATGTCATGAATAATAATGACGCCGTAGAATAAAATCAGAAATACCGCAATCAGTACGCCTAAAGCGAAATAGTTAAGAAACATGTAAATTCCTGGCTGAGAATAACGGAAATAAACGAGGTTTATAGCGTGTTATATTGTCTGATATCGTTGGCGATGGTATCGATGGCATTCTTCACGTCGGTGACTTTAAGCTGCGCTTTCTCGTTATTGAGATTTTCCCCCGAAGCCTTGCGCACCACTTTAATGACCGGCTGATTAGTCGCCGCATCGATAAACTCGCCTTCCATATAGACCGCACTCTCCATGGTGCGGTGCCCGGTCACGCTTTGCGTCGCGGCAATCAGCAGGGTGATCGGCAAGACTTCATAGATTTGCAGCCCCTTCTTCTGCGTGTCTATCGCCGTGATGGCGCCGCGGAAAATCAGGGTATGCTCGCGCGGCATGTCCACCAGCGTAAAGTGGGTGCCCATCGCCTGCTTAAACTGCTGGTTGGTATAGTTCAGAATATTGTCGAGTGCGCGCTGGCTCACCATCTCGCTCGGTTTCGGCCGCGGGAAATAGATCATCGGTTGATAAACCAAATATTGATAACGGGAAAAATCGACGTTCTTATCTTTCCAATATAAAACGTCTTTGCCGGACGCGGATTGACCTTTATTGATATCGTTATAATTGGTCAGAAAGGTCGAGTATTTTTCTTTTTCGGTCACGGCGGAAGAACACGCGGCCAGTAATAACAGCGCAGGCAAAATAACCGCTCTTGTCACTTTCATTGACGGATTTCTCTTTATTTTGGTGGATAGCAAATAATCAAATCGAATGATACCCACCCGTCCGCGATAAGTCATATGACAATGCCGCCAAAGGTGTATATCATTTTTGATATACAAACTCACAAGAGCCGGCCAGTGAAAGAGAAAGACTTCCGCATTGAAGAACTCAGGATTGTCCGCATCATTGCCGAAACGGCTAGCGTCAGCAAAGCGGCGCAGCGGTTGGATATGCCGCAGTCTAACGTGTCGCGCGCCCTCACCGCGCTGGAACGGCGGCTTGGCTTGGAACTGTTCCTGCGCGGCCCGCGTACCCTGGCGCTGACTGAATTCGGCGAGCAATTCTTGCGGCGCGCCTCGCAGTTGCTGGACGAACACAGCGATCTGCTTGATATGTCCGGCACCTATAAACGCAGCCTGAACGGCATGGTCACGCTCGGCGCGCCGATCGGCATCCACGCTTTCCTGGCCCGTTATTTACTGCCGCCGCTGCTGCACGCTGCACCGGCGCTGACTGTCGATCTGGTGACCCGCAATCCCGATGAACGCGAGAAAAAGTACGGCGCAGTGTTCGACAGCGACTGCGATTTGCTGATCAGCTTTTTCCAGCCGCAAAACGAAAGCCTGATCGCCAGGCCCTTCACCCGTTTTCGCGTCGGGCTGTTCGCCGCACCGGATTACATCGCCCGCTCGCCGCTGACAGCGCTGGATGAACTGCCGCAGCATCGCTGCATTACCTTGCGCATGCTGGGCGGCATTCGCAATACCTGGAGCGGCTACAGTGCGCAGGGGGAGTTGGTGCAGGTCGAGATCGGCGGCGCCAGCGTTTGCGATAACATTCTGCCGGCGATCGAGCTGGCCAAACAGGGCCTGGGCATCGTCTACGCCCCGTACTATTCCGTCACCGCCGAGCTGGATGCCGGCACACTGCTACCCTGCCTGGCGCGCGAGCGCGGCATCGATATGCAGGCCTACCTGATCTACCGCCGGCGCGGCGTGTTGCCGCACCGCGTGCAGGTGACGATGGACAGCATCATGGAGAGCGTTAAGCTGCACGCGCACCGCCTGATGTAACAAGAAAAACCCCGCCGCAGCGGGGTTGAATGCTTTGCGTCGGCGAAAAATGCCTCAACGCCCCTCTTTCTCCCCCAGGAAGAAATACCAAAGCGGAATGGAAAGCAGCAGGGTGAACACCAGCGTATACAGCAGTACCATCAGGCTCTGCATGATCACCATCTGGGCGCTCCAGGCGCCGATCGGCAGTTGGAATTGCTCAACGGTGCCGCCGAGGATCGCTCGCCCCATCACGCAGCCGACCGCCACCGCCACCGTCGCCACCGCCGCGCGGAACTTGCGCACCTCGGCGCGGCGGGCGGCCGCTTCCGGCGTTTCGTCCCGGTGGCTTTGCCGTTGGCCGCGCCAGCGCCACACGTCCACCAGCAGCAACGCCGCGAGGCTCACGCCCATCACCGGCAGGCAATAACCCAGTACGGCTGCCACCAGCAGCGTGCCGGCGCGCGCCGGCAGGGAAAGCGCCAGCCAGGCGGCAACCAGCGTATGCACCGGATGCTGCGCTCCCGCCGCCGGGCGGCGGATCCACCACATGCGGTAACCCAGCGCGATCATCAAGCACAGCCCAAGGCCGAACGCCGCCAGCAGCAGCTGATTCGGCACACCGAACAGAATGCCCATGTGGGCGTCGATGCCCCAGCGGGTCAGCTTGGCGATCAGCGGGAAGGTGTCGAACCGCACCTGGTCGACGACGGCGAAGCTTTGCGGCGCGATGGCAACCGCGTCCACCTGCGTTGGCCAGCTGCGATCCACTTCGGTTACCGTCCAGGCTTTGCCCTCGCCTTTCGGCTGGCGCAGCTCGACCTTGGCGGCGTCTATTCCAGCGGCGCGCGCAGCGTGCAGCGCCCGATCCCAGTCGCCGTTCAGCGCATTGCTCTGCGCGGCAGGGCCCATCTTCATGCCCGGCATCATCCCGCGGTGCTCGGCGTGCGGATCGGCCGGCGTCTGCGGCGTATCGGCCTGCAGGCTGGTGTTGACCTGCGGCGTCAGCCAGCCCAGGTTGGCCCGCAGCGCGTCGATGTTGCCGCCGGCCCACTGCGACCAGGTCAGCCCGGTAGCCGAGAAGAACAGCAGCCCGGCCAGCAGCGCTACACCCAGCGTGATATGCCAATGGCGGCTGGCGGCGAAGCCCCCTTTCGCCCTTTTCAGCTTGCGTTTCGGCCGCGTCGCCAGCCACAGCGCCACGCCGCCCAGCGCGGCCACCCACAGCCAGGAGGCCGCCAGTTCGCTGTAGTTGCGCCCCAGATCGCCGAGCAGCAGGCTGCTGTGCAACTTATCCAGCCAGGTGCGCAGCGGCAGCACGCCGGAGGTGCCGTACACCGTCATATCACCCTTGATCGCCAGAGTGTAAGGGTCGACAAACAGCGCGCGCGACTCGGAAGCGCCCAGATCGGCGCCCGCGAACTGTACGCGCGTGGTGTCCATTGCGCCGGGCGCCGGGCGCACGGCGTAAATGCGCGCCTCGTCACCCGCCGCGCGGCGGGCGGCGGCGATCTGGTCAGCCAGCGATCTCGCCTGCCCGTGCGGTTCGGTGAAAAGCGCATCGCGATACAGCGCCTCTTCAAGCTGCGGGGTCAACACATACAGCGTGCCGGTCAATGCAGCGACCAGAATAAAAGGAGCGACCAGCAGGCCGATATAAAAATGCAGCCGTCTGATCAGGTTCAGCATCGCGCCACGCGGCGATGCGGCAGGTGGAGTTTTGGTTATTGAAGACATGGCCTTTCTCGTTTTTCAAACTGTGCGCGCAGGCAAACCGTCCGCAGCGATACGGACGGCGTTACCCATGATCAAGCAATAGGGAAAAACGGTTGGCCGGGCGGCCCGCGCGGGCTCGGCCGCAGAACAAGGCGCCGAATGGGCGGAGAAACGATACGCGGCGCGCAAGGCAGGCGCGCGATGCGCGCCATCAACCACAGCAGCGGGACGAATGTCCACAGCAGCAGCGGCACGTGGATCAGCAGCTCGCAATAGCCGCAGAAAATCATTTCCGCAGGATCCATGCCGTGGTGGCCGGCATGCTCGGCGGCGGGCATCGTCATCGCGTGCATGTTGTGCGGCATAGCGGCGTCCGTCTGCGCCATGCCGCCCATCATCGGGTGGTGCATCAGCGATTTCGACACCACCGGCGCCACAAACAGCAACAGCACCGCCATAATGGCGATGCAGGCGGTAAAGCGTTGCTGTAGCTGGCGTGGCACTCTCATCGCAGCGGCGAATTAACCCGGTCGGTGGCGAACAAGCGGCCAGTGTAACCCGCGATGCGCGATGAGGTGAAAGAAAAGTCAGGTTTGTCTTACGCACACCCGGCGGCGGCGATCACAGCACCCGCGAATAGACCCGCGTGGCCTCCCCCCACGGGTGATACCCGAGCCCGTGATAAACGAAGCCGCTGCGCTCGTAGTAGCCTTCCAGATCGGTGCACAGGTGCAGCTGCGGGAAGCCCAGCCGGCGGGTTTCCGCCGCCACATGCTCAATCAGTTTGGCGCCGTGGCCCCGGCCGCGCTGCGCTTCCTCTACATAGAGCGCACACAGCCAGGGATACAACTCCCCACGGCTGATAAAGTCGTTGGTGATAAGCCCCGCGCAGCCGAGGATCTGGTCATTTTCCATCAGCAGGTACCACTGCGGCAGCGGGTTGGCGGCGCCGAGGCTGCGGTTGATGGCGTCTTCATACATCATCAGCGTCTCTGCCGTGGCCCAGTGCCGCTGAAAATACGCAATGGCGCGCGGCGCCAGCTCGGGCGCTTGCCGCACCGAAATCATGTCCATCGTCATTCCTGTTATCCATGTTGTCAGCGTAGAATTATGCAGCAATATGCACGGTATGGCAGCGGCATTCCGCCGCCGTCATTCACTAAGGAGTCATCATGACGCAAAACATCTATGACAATCAGGCCTTTTTCGACGGCTATGCGCAGCTCAGCCGCTCGCAGCACGGCCTGGACGGCGCGCCGGAATGGCCCGCCATCCGCCGCATCCTGCCGGATTTGCAGGGCAAAAGCGTGGTCGATCTCGGCTGCGGCTACGGCTGGTTCTGCCGCAGCGCGCGCGAACAGGGCGCAGCCAGCGTGCTGGGGCTGGACGTCTCGGAAAAAATGCTGGCCAAAGCGCGGGAGATGACCGCCGACGCGGGCATCGCGTATCGTCGGCAGGATTTGGCGCAGCTTCAGCTGCCGCCGGAAAGTTACGATCTGGTCTACAGCTCGCTGACGCTGCACTACCTCGAGGATCTGGCCGCGCTGTTCGCCACGGTTTACGCCGCGCTGAAACCCGGCGGGCAGTTCATCTTCACCGCCGAGCACCCGATCTACACCGCCCCGGCGCAGCAGGGCTGGCTGACCGACGGCAACGGGCAGAAATCCTGGCCGGTGAACGGCTACCAGCAAGAAGGCCGGCGCGTTTCCAACTGGCTGGCGGAAGGCGTCATCAAACAGCACCGCACGCTCGGCAGCTATATCAACCCGCTGGCGCAGCAAGGATTTATCATCCAGCATTTGAACGAATGGGGCCCCAGCGCGCAGCAAATCGCCGCTAACCCGGCGCTGGACGAAGAGCAGGAACGCCCGATGATCTTCATTCTCGCCGCCCGCAAACCCGCCTGATTGATCCGCAGTAAACCGTTCACATCACCACAGTTGGGGAGGCCGCCTCCCCCCAACGGCTATTATGCCGGCAGCGCCGCCCCGTGCGCCGCGAAGTGCGTCAGCGCCTCGCCTTCCATGCGATAGCGCACCCACTCGCCCTGCGGCTGCGCGCCGATGCTGAGGTAGAAATCGATGGCCGGTTGGTTCCAGTCCAGCACGCTCCACTCCAGGCGGCCGCACTGCCGTTCGCACGCCAGCTGGGCGATGTGCCGCAGCAGCTTTTTACCGGCGCCCGCGCCGCGATGCTTCGGCGCCACGTACAGGTCTTCCAGATAGATGCCGTTTTTACCCAGCCAGGTGGAGTAACTCATAAAGAACACCGCATAACCCGCCGGCTCGCCGTTTACCGTACAAATCAGCGCTTCGGAACAGGCGCCCGGCCCAAACAGGCTGCGTTCGATATCTTCCACGCTGGCCAGCACCTGCTCGCGCGCCTTTTCGTACACCGCCAGCTCGATAATCATATCCAGAATCAGTTTGGCGTCGCTTTTTTGCGCCGGGTAAATCTCAATGGTCATGGCAAATCCTGAGTGTGTTGATGGCTGTGCTTGCCAGCATATCGCGCCTCAAATACTGTATGAACTGCATTTTCATCAACAGGTAATGAATATCATGCATCTGGATTTGAAACGCCTCGATCTCAACCTGCTGCTGGTGTTCGAAGCAGTGTATCGGCTGCGGTCTGTAACGCGCGCCGCGGCGGAGCTGGCTCTCAGCGCGTCGGCGCTGAGCCACGCGCTGATCCGGCTGCGCAAGGCGCTGGCGGACGAGCTGTTTTACCGGGTCGGCAACGACATGCACCCGACGGTATATGCCGACAGCCTGGCCCCGACCGTCAGCGAAAGTCTGGCGTTGCTGGCCAAAGGGCTACATCCGCGCCCGCGCTTCGTTCCCGCCGAAAGCCGGGAGAGCTTCACCTTCGCCATTACCGATTACACCGCCTTCGCGGTATTTCCCGCGCTGATGGCGCAGATGCAGCGCCTGGCGCCGGGGCTGTCGTTCCAGCTGCGCTATTCCGAGCGCAAAGTGGCGCTGAACGATCTGCTGGCGGGGCGCATCGACTTCGCGCTGGGCTTTACCGAAACCGACGGCGAAAGCTACCCGGAGATCGACGAAGTGAGCTGGCTGGAGGATGAGTATGTGGCGATTTGTTCACCCGCCTTCAGCGTCAAATACGGCGAACTGACGCTGGAAAACTACCTGCGGGCGCGCCATCTGGTGGTGACGCCGTGGAACGAACAGCGCGGCGTCATTGACTATCAGCTCGATAAGCTGGGGCTGCAGCGCGATATCGCCATCCGCACGCCTTCGCTGCTGGGAGCGCCGTTCATCGTCGCCGACAGCGAACTGGTGATGAGCATGCCGCGCTACGCCGCGCAAAAATTGCGGCAGGCGGCGGCGCTGGCTATCCATCCCCTGCCGTTTCCGGTGCCACCGTATCAGATCAAAATCTACCTGCACCGCAAAAACGGCCGGCCGGAGGCCTGCCGCTGGTTGCGGCAACAGCTGCAGGCGCTGGCGGCGCTATAGCGCGGGTTCGCCGATCGGCAGATACCCCTGCCACAGCGGCCGGGCCGGTTTGCCATGCGGGTTGGCCCGCAGATGCACATGGTAGCCCTGCAGCGCCTGCAGCAGCAGGCAGTCGTCCACCTCGGCCAGGTCATCCTTGTGCTGCTGCGCTCTGTCCGTCAGCAGCACCCGTTTGGCTTTGTCCTTCGCCTCGTCGGCAGAGCGCGCCACAAACAGGCCGAACTGGTGCAATTCCGCCAGCTCATCGCTGCGGTAGCCGCCCACGTTGACGAAAAACAGCTTCTCTTCACCGGCGAACGGCGCAGGCTCCAGGCTCACGTCGTAACCGTCCGCCCAGTCGATGCGCGCATAGCCGTCGACATGCACCTTGCGCTTATCGCCGAACCACTTTTCACGCAGCAGCGGATACGCCTCTTCCGGCCGATCCGCCGCCGCGAACTGCACGTCGTGCAGCTCAATATTGGCGCCCGGCGCCGTACCGCCCACATAAAACATCAATAATCCCGGCATGTTAGTCTGCTCTCCTTGGTGATAATCGCTATATAAAATAATACATAGCGAAACATCTACCAACGGCGGCGCCATTCTGTGTTATCAATAGGTGAGGTTTAATCTGTTGTGGAGGAACGCATGGCATTCAATATCGGTGATTTTGTTCAACGCACCACCGGCGGCCCAAAGATGACCGTGGTGGCGATCGACGGCGAAACCCTGGTTTGCAGCTGGAATGAACTGGGCAAAGAGCAGCGCACGGAGGTGCAGGCCAGCGACGTGGCGCTGTACCACGAAGACGGCGATTTCGGCGTCTGCTGAACGCTCGGGGCGCGCCGCGCCCCGTTATCGCGTCAGGCGCGAATGTCCTGATAGGCCGGCGTGGTATCGAACTCGTGTTTGGCGAACGGGCACAGCGGAATGATTTTACGCTGCTCCGCGCGCATTTTCTCCACCACCAGCGCCACCAGCTTTTTACCGACGCCCTGCCCCTTCAATGACTCATCCACCCAGGTGTGATCGATAATGGTCAGCTTGTCGCCGCTCGGCACGAAAGAGATCTCGGCGATCAGCTTGCCTTGTTCATCATTGATATAAAAACGCTTCTCGTCTGCCAGTATTTTATGAGCCATATTATTTCTCCCTATATTTCAGTGCGCCGCTGGGGCAGGTGTCGATGACGCGTTTCACTTCGGCCGGCTCGGCATTGTCCGGCATAATCCACGGGCGGCGGTTCAGGGTAAAAATAGCCGCGTTGCCACGCACGCAGTTGGCGGAATGGCGGCAAACTGCACGGTTAAAATAAACGTCAATCTTATCACCGGAATAACGGCGGTAACCGGCGGCGGTCAATTTCTCGTCCATCTTGGCCTCACATTGCCTGTTTTATTGTTTTTGCTCCGGGTTCAAGTATAGGCAATGCCGCCGGCTTCACCACGCGTCTCGCACACCGAAAAAAGTGGCGCAACCGCCCGTCGCCGCTAGAAAAAAACGTAAATTGTTCTAATCTTTATTCAGTAAGACAACATAATTCCGACAGTGGCTAAGGAGTTCGAAATGGGTGATAGCTCAAAAGACGGCGTCATTCTGCTGTCCCGCATATTACTGATGATTCTGTTTATCATTTTCGGCTGGATGAAATTGGTCAACTTCGGTGCGACCGTCACGGCGATGGAAGGCTATGGCACACCGATGCCTTATTTGGCGGCGATCGTTGCCGTGCTGGTGGAGTTTATTTTCGGCATCGCGCTTATTCTCGGTCTGTTTACTCGCCCTATCGCGGTCATTTTCGCCCTGTATGTTTTGGGCACCGCGTTTATCGGCCATCCGTTCTGGAAAATGACCGGCATGGAAATGATGGGCAACGAAATCAACTTCTTTAAAAACATCAGCATCATTGGCGGCTTGCTGTTGCTGGCGGTGACCGGCGCCGGCCGTTATTCGCTGGACTATAAAATATTTAATAAATAATTCATCGATGGCCGGCGACTCTCGCCGGCCATTTTATTTCCGCTATCCTTTCAACGGCTGCGCTTGGCGTGGCGCTCAAAGTTTTCCGCCCTGGCCTGCGCCGATTTTCGCAGCGTGACGTAGCAGGCGCCCTCGCCGCCGTCGCGCGGTAAGGCGCGGCAAAACGCCTGTACCTGTTCAAACTGCGCCAGCCATTTGGCGACGTAACTGCGCACGATATTCGGATGGCTTTCGTTCTGCCGCCCGCGGCCGTGCACGATCAGCAACGAACGCAGGTTTTGCGCCTCCGCCTGCAAGATGAAGCGAAACAGCGCCTGCCGGCTGGCCTCGACCGGCTGGCGCAACAGGTTCAGCGACGCCTGCGGCGGGTAACGCCCGTTGCGCAGCTTGTCCAGCACGCCCTGCTGAATGCCTTCCCCTTTGAACTCCAGCGGCTGTTCACAGGGGATCACCTCGAGGAAATCGGTGCTGAGGAAGTTTTCCTGCCGCAGCCGCTGCGCTTCGCGCCGCGCGCTTTTGTCCAGCGTCTCCTGCGGCTTGAGGTACAGCGTCTGCCGCCCGCTCGCCAGCGGCACCACGTCCGCCATCGCCTGTTCAAAAAAGTCTTTTTCCTGCTCGCTCATCTTCCACCTCTCTTGAACGGCAGCCTTTACGGCCGGGAATGGAGTCGATTGTAAGACGCCTTGCCACGGTTGCAAGCCGGGAATTGTCAGCGGCATTTGTCTCATTTGTCGTCAACGGGTGAGCTTGCGAACAGTTTTCGCTATACTGCTAAGCCATCATTGAGTGCCGCAAAGGATCGAGCCCATGACAATGCGCGAGCTGGAAATCCAGTTTCAAAATGCGATGAATGAGTTGCAGAGCAGCTTCGAACGGCAACACCGCGAATGGCAGCAGAGCTACCAGGCGCTGCAGCAACTGCTGGAAGAAGCCAAACAGCGCGAAGCCGCGCTGCGGGCGCAGAATGAACAACTGGCGCGCAAACTGAGCACCGCCAGTTCGGTGCCGGAGCAGCATGCGCTGGTGAAGCAGATCAAAATGCTCGGCGCCCATCTGGATGCGCTGGCCAAAGACGCGGCCACCTTCAATCACCACCTGCGCCAACAGGGCGCGGTCGGTAATTTCAGCGGCGAACAGCATTGATAGCGGGCGCTGTCGCACAGCGCCTCCCGCCCCTCTTCTGGCGTATTGAGAGTGTAATAAAGCCTAAATGACCTGGATCATCCTCGCCGCCCTGATCGTCGTATTTATCATCGGTTACCGCATCCTGACGTCCGACACCCGCAAAGCCATCGATTCGCTGGCCCATCTGCTGAGGGTCAAGCCGATGCTGATCGAATCGATGATCCAGGAGATGGGCGGCCGCCAAAGCCAGACCTTTATCCGCATGCTGAACAACGGCTACACCGAAGAGATGCACCAGGCGGCTTACCTGCTGTTCATCTACCTGACGTTCATCAAACAGGCGGACGACGAGCAGATTGCCCTGTGGCGCGACGTGCTGCTGCGCGCCGGCCTGTCGCCGGAGCTGCACGCCGAGCACACCGAAGCGGCGCTGTTTTACTTCGCCGAGCTGGATATCGATGCGTTTGAACTGGCGCAGTTCCGCCGCGCCTACAATGAGCGTTTCAACCGCGAAGCGTTGGCCCACGGCTGATCGCGTCCCCCGGGCGGGGGACCGATTACAGGAACATGCTGTAGAGGTAGCGCGACAGCGCTTCGCGCGAGCTGAAGCCGTGTGCGATGCCGTAACGCTGGTTCGGGGCGTCGCTGCTTAAATCCAGGGGAAACTCCAGATACTGCTCGCTGGTGCGCACCGGAGAGGTCGGCGTGGCGAAATGCACGCTTCTCTCTTTCAGCGCCGGGTGGATCACCAATGCGGTTCTGCCCATCCGCGCTTCGCGATTCACATACACGTAGTGTGTACCCTTGCGGTAGCCATAGGCCTGGTCGGTGACATAATCACGCTCAAAGCCGGTATTCTCCAACACTTTAGCCACTTCATCCGGCCGTAAATACATCGATTCCTCCTCTCATTCTGGACCGCTGAGCGACCTTACCGTAATCATTCACCGAAACAATGATTTTCTGGGGAGGAATCCGGGTTTCAGACTATTCCTGAATGGCTCGGCTGCGCTGCAGCAGACGCAGGGTGAGCAGCACCCCGAGCGCCACCAGCAGCGCCGCCGCCAGATAGATCGACGGCACGCCCGCTTGCCCAATCAGCAGCCCGGCCAGCGGCCCGGTGATGCCCAGCGCCAGATCGAGGAATGCCGAATAGGTGCCGAGCGCCGTGCCCTGGTTCTGCGGCGGCACCTGTTTCACCGCCTCGACGCCCAGCGCCGGGAACACCAGCGAGAAACCGGCGCCGGCCAGCAACGCGCCGGTTTGCACCATCCAGGGTTCGCCGGCCTGCCAGATCAACAGCAACCCGACGATCTCGACCAGAAACGACGCCAGCGTCACCTTCAGACCGCCGTGGCGGTTGATGACGTTGCTGAAGATCAGGCGGATGCCGACGAAGGCGCAGCTGAACAGCGTCAGCGAAAACGCCGCGCCGCTCCAACCTTTGTCGGCGTAGTAAAGGGTGATGAACGTGGCGATCACGCCAAAGCCGACGGTGCCCATCGCCAGCCCGAGGCCATAGGCCCAGATGCGGCCGAACACCGCGCGGAAAGCGATGCGCTGCCCGGCGGCGATCGAAACGTCCGGCTTGCCGCTCGCCAACAGCAGCGCCACCGCGACCGCCAGCACGATCAGCGCCGCCACCCCGGCCAATCCCCACTGCTGATTCAGGTACACGCCGAGCGGCGCCCCGGCCGCCATCGCCCCGTAGGTGGCGACGCCGTTCCAGGAAATCACCCGCGCGGTGTGCATCGCTCCGACCCGGCCGATACCCCACAGCGTGGAACCGGTGCTGGCGAAGCTTTCGCCGACGCCGAGAAACACCCGCCCCACGCACAGCAACAGCAGGCTGAGCCACGGGTAACCGTCAACGCCGAACGCCAGCGCATAAAACAGGCCGCTGGCGCCGCAGCACGCCAGGCCGAACAGCACCACCTTTTTCGGCCCCAGCTGATCGGCATAGCGCCCGGCGTGCGGGCGGCTGAACAGCGTGGCGAAGTACTGCGCGCTGATGATGAGGCCCGCCAGCACCGAATTGTAACCCAGGTGGTCATGCACAAATCCCGGCAGCACCGCCAGCGGCAGGCCGATGGTCAGGTAGCAGACGAAGGTGAACATCACCACGGACAGAATGCGTCGGTTCAGCTGGAGGTTATTTTCTGCGGTCATCGAAGGTGGCTCGCATCGGACGGGGTAGACAGAGATTGCCAGCATACCCCGATGGGATCTGATGATAAATGAGAGAGTTATAACGAATTATTATTTCGCTAACGGTTGGCCGCCACCCGCGCGCGTAGAAAATCGATAAACGCCCGCACCTTTTCCGGCACGTGGCGGGTATTCGGGTAGAGCGCGTAGATGCTCTGCTCGGGGAAACGGTGATCCGGCAGCAACCGCTGCAGCCGGCCGGCGTCGATTTCGGGCTGCGCCAGCCACGCCGGCAGCAGCGCCACCCCGGCGCCATGCAGGGCGAATGCCAGCAATGCCGCGGCGCTGTCGCCGGTGAGCGTCGCGGCGTCCGCCACCTTGAACAGCACCGCTTCGCGCTGCGGCGTGGCCACCTGCCAGCTGAGCGGCGAACTGAGCCGGCTGTGGGCGATCCACTGCGCCTGCGCCAGATCCGTCAGCGAATGAATCGGCCGCTCGGCCAGGTAACCCGGCGACGCCACCGGAAAAATGGCGAAACTGTCGATCAGCGCCGCGCGGTGGCTGGAATCCGCCAGCTGGCCCAGGCGGATCGCCACGTCAAAGCGCTCCGAGATCAGATCGGCATGATAAGAAGAAGACACATGCTGGATGCGCAGCCGCGGATGCTGCCGCGAAAAAGCCGCCAGCGCCGGCACCACCACCAGCGCGCCGTACTCCGGCGTACTGGTGATGCGCAGCACGCCGCTCAACCCGTGGTGATCGCGGCGCACGTCGTCCAGCACGTTTTCCGCCTCCTGCAGCAGCTGCAGGCTGCGCTGGTAAAAGCGTTCGCCGGCGTCGGTCAGCGACAGCCGCCGGGTGCTGCGCGCCAGCAGTGACACCCCCAGCTCGTTCTCCAGCTGCTTGACGTTAAAGCTCACCACCGCCTTGGTTTGCCCCAGCGCCGCCGCCGCCGCGGTAAAGCTGCCCGCTTCCACTACCGCCGCGAAGATCGCCAGGCGCTGCAAATTCAGCATTTCGCCGCCCTTATTGTCAAAATCATTTTGACAGTGTAATCGCCCGCCGCCGATTTATCCGCACTTTTCCCCCCGATACACTGCTCGCCTTCAACCGGAGGCATCATGTCTTATCGCAGCAAAGTGGCAATCGTCTATCTGCTCGGCTTTTTCGTCGATCTGATCAATATGTTTATCGCCAACGTCGCCTACCCCGCCATCGGCCAGGCGATGCGGGCGTCGGTCAGCCAACTGGCGTGGGTCAGCAACGGCTATATTCTCGGCCTGACGCTGGTGATCCCGCTCAGCGCCTGGCTGGCGCAGCGCATCGGTGGGCGGCGGGTGTTCCTGCTGTCGCTGGCGCTGTTCATGCTGGCCACCTTCGGCGCCGGCAACGCCGACAGCATCGGCGCGCTGATCGGCTGGCGCACCCTGCAGGGCATGGGCGGCGGCTTGCTGATCCCCATCGGCCAAACGCTGACCTACCAGCTGTACCGCAGCCATGAACGCGCCGGGCTGTCGGCGGCCATCATGTTGGTTGGGTTGCTGGCGCCGGCGCTGTCACCGGCGCTGGGCGGCTGGCTCGTCGATCGGCTGGACTGGCGCTGGGTGTTTTTCGCCAACCTGCCGCTGGCGGCCCTGGCCCTGGCGCTGGCGGCGCGGTGGCTGCGCGCGGAAACGTCGGCGACAGCGGTACGTAAACCGCTCGACGGCAAAGGGCTGCTGAGCGCCTGCGCGGCGTTGACGCTGCTGCTGCTCGGCCTGACCCGGCTGAGCGAGGCCGGCCATCAGGCTTCCGGCGCGGCGCTGCTGGCCGCCGGCCTGCTGGTGCTGGCGTACTATCTGCGCCATAGCCTGCGCACCCCGCAACCGTTGCTGAACCTGCGGCTGGTCGGCGATCCGCTGCTGCGCAACGCCATGGCGGTTTATTTGTGCATTCCCGGCCTGTTCATCGGCGTCAGCCTGGTGGCGATGCTGTATCTGCAAAACCAGCTGGGGATGCCCGCCGCACAGGTCGGCGGCCTGATGCTGCCCTGGGCGCTGGCGTCGTTCCTGGCCATCACGCTGACCGGCAAAACCTTTAACCGCCTCGGCCCGCGGCCGCTGCTGATCGCCGGCTGCCTGTTGCAAGGCGCCGGCATGCTGACGCTGGCGCAGATCGATCAGGCCGGGCAACACGCGTGGCAGATCGCCGCCTTCGCCCTGATGGGATTTGGCGGCAGCCTGTGCAGCAGCACCGCGCAGAGCAACGCGTTCCTGCAGATCCCCGACGCTCAGCTGGCGGACGCCAGCGCGCTGTGGAACATCAACCGCCAGCTCAGTTTTTGCCTCGGCGTGGCGCTGCTCAGCCTGCTGCTGAATCTGCTGCTAACCGTGTTGCCGCCCGCGGCGGCCTACCGAACCTGCTTTATTCTGGCGGGCGCCAGCGTATTTATCCCGCTGCTGCTGTGCCTGCGCCTCGCCAACCGCGCCATCGTGCGCCAACTCAACGCTCAACAGGATGCTTTATGAACCCGTATTTTACCGAAGTGATCGACGCCCACATCGCCATTGAACGCTGGTTGGGCAAAGGGGCTGGAGAAGAGCAGGCGCTGCTGGCGCGCTTTACGCCGGATTTCAGCATGATCGCGCTGAACGGCGCTCCGCTGGATTTCACCGCGCTGTGCGCCTTTTTCCGCGCGCATCGCGCCGCCAAACCGGGATTGGAAATCGTGATAGAAGAGATGAAGCTGGTGGACGAATGGCCGACGGGCGCGGTAGTCAGCTACCGGGAAAAGCAGAGCCTGCCGGGGCAAAGCGCCACGCTGCGCTATTCCACGGTGGTCTTTGAACGTCAGCCCAACGCGCTCGGCTGGCGGCATTTGCACGAAACCGCCGCGGCGCAATAATTACAAAAAGCTGCCGGCCAAAAACAGTTCCCAACCGACGATCGCTCCGCACAGGGTTACCGCGCTGAAAATGACTTCAAACAGATAGCGATTGATCATCGTTCGTCGCCTCAAAAGAAAACACCCGGAAGAACCGGGTGTCTGGAGTACGGGCTGGAGAGTGCGGAACCTTTCGGTTCCGCAAACATCACTTAATTAAGCTTTTTTACCGGCTTTTTTGTGGTGTTTTTTAGCGGCCTGAGCTTTCTGCACTGGCGCTTTTTTGTGGTGTTTTTTAGCTGCCTGGGCTTTCTGAGCCGGCGCTTTTTTGTGGTGCTTTTTAGCGGCCTGCGCTTTCTGGGCTGGCGCTTTTTTGTGGTGCTTGGCTTTCTTGTGGTGCGTTGCTTTAGCCGGCGCTTTTTCAGCAGCCGCCGCTGGCGCAGCGGTAGTGGTGGTCGCAGCTGGCGCGGTGGTGGTAGCCGGAGCAGTAGCTGCAGTATCAGCAGCGAAAGCAACAGAAGACAGACCCATAGTGGCAGCAACGATCAGCGCTAATACTTTTTTCATCTTTACATCCTCAGAGTGTTGTTTCGGTAAGCTCCGGTGGAGCCGTTGAAACAGATACTAGTGGAATCAAACTGCCGCTTCCGTGAGTGATTGGTTTCGCCGAGTAACCAAATGTACAAAGCCCAGGCGCCGGCAAACACCTGCGTGACGGCGGCTTTTTTTCCGTGATCGGCCACGCAAATCGCGCCATGGTCTACACTTAAGAGACATGTGTCGAAATGGAGAGCTGAATGTTTAAGAAAGCGGAAAGAACAGAACGCGATATCGATCAGGACGTCACTCTGTTGGCCGATACGCTGGATGAAGTGTTGCGCGAGTCCGGTGACAAGACCAAAGAGGAACTGAAAGAGCTGCACAGCAAGGCGAAAGGCGTGCTGCGCGACGCGCGAGCGCGGTTCAATGGCTCCACCAGTCTGACACAGCATGCGCGCGATGCGGTTGATCAAGCCGATAGCTATGTGCGTGACAAACCTTGGCAGGGCGTAGGGATCGGTGCCGCCGTCGGCATCGTGCTCGGCGTGCTGCTGGCCCGGCGTTAACACCCCTGCAGTCATAAAGATAAAACAGATGTGCGTCTGGCCCGCGGAAATCGCGGGCCGTTTAATTTAGGCGTTTGAACAGCTGCGCCAGCCCCTGCACCGCCCGTTCCGTCTCCTCTTGCCGAGTGAAATTGGCAAACCCCAGCAGTAACCCCTGCCCCGCCGGATGATCGATTCGCCAGTCCGACAACGCCTGCGCCGCCAACCCCAGTTGCCAGGCTTGCGCCGCCAACGGCGTATCCGCCACCCCGTCACGTAGCCGGGCCAACAGCTGAATGCCGCCCTGCTGCGGCACCACCCTCAGCCACGCCCCCAGCTGCCGCTCCAACGCCTGCGTCAGCCACTCGCGCCGCTGGCGGTACAACGGCCGCATGCGTTTCAGGTGGCGGTAGAAATGCCCTTGCCGGATAAAATCCGCCACGCTGGCCTGCAGCAGCGGCGGGCAACCGCAGCCACGCAGCCGACTGCTGCGCGCGAATGTCTCCGTCAGACCGACGGGCACCACCAGATAAGCCATCCGCAGCGCCGGGAACAGCGTTTTGCTGAAGGTGCCGGCGTACAGCACCCGCCCCTGAACATCGAGGCTCTTCAGCGGCGGCAGTGGCCGCCCGTGATAGCGAAACTCGCTGTCGTAGTCATCTTCCAGGATCCAGGCCCCGCGCTGCTGCGCCCAGTCGAGCAGCGCCATCCGCCGCGCCAGGCTGAGCGAGACGCCGAGCGGGCTTTGATGGGTCGGCGTCACCACCGCCAGCCGCGCCTCAGGCGCCGTCAGCATACCGGCGGCCACGTCCATGCCTTGTTCATCCACCGGCACGGCGAGCGGCCTGACGCCGGCGGCCCGCAGCAGCGGGCGCGTGACCGGATAGCCGGGATCTTCTATCCATACTGCGTCGCCGGCGTGCAACAGCGTCTCCACCACCCAGTCCAACAGCGCCGGATAACCGGCGCAGAGGAAAATTTGCTCCGGCCGACAGCTGATGCCTCGCGACAAATGCAGATAATGGGCGATCGCCTCACGCAGCTCAGGCAGGCCGCCGGCCGGCGGCAGCGCCAGGGAAGCCACCGTGGAAGCGCGCAGCCGGCGGGCGACAATGCGCTGCCACAGCGCCCGCGGAAACGCATCCAGCGCCGGCACGCCCAGCTGGAAAGGCTGCAGCATGCCCTGCGGCTGCAGCGGATCCGGCGCTATCGCCGCCAGCGGCGGCGCGGCGGATACCGCGCCCGGCGGCACGTGCGGCAGCTGCGGTGAAACATAGGTGCCCGCCTGCCCGCGGCTCTGCAAGAAACCTTCGGCAATAAGTTGCGCGTAGGCGCTTTCCACCGTGGCGCGCGCCACGCCCAGATCGCTCGCCAACCCGCGCACCGAGGGCAACCGGCTGCCCGCCGCCAGGCTGCCCTGGGCGATGGCGTCTTTAATCCGCAGGTAAATCTGCCGGTACAGCGGTTCGGCGAGCCGGCTGTCCAGCCGCAGCGAAGTCAGGAAAGATGGCATTATGGCCCGGTTAAATAATCATTTTATGGCCCTATAGCATAGACCATAAGGCCGCTAAAGTAGCGCCATGATTTCGTTACTACCGATTGAGGTTGACCATGATTAAGCAACGTTTGAACTATGCCGAATTGGCGCCCGCCCCGTACAAAAATATGGTGAGCGCGCTGATGGCGCTGGAGAAAGGCGCCCTGGACAAGGCGACCATCGAGTTGATGTTTATGCGCGTTTCGCAGATCAACGGCTGCGCCTACTGCCTGGATATGCACGGCAAAGCGCTGCGCGAAAGCGGCTTCAGCCATGCCAAGCTGGATACGCTGGCGGGCTGGCGCGTCAGCCATGAGTTCAACGAGCGCGAGCGCGCCGCGCTGGAATGGGCCGAGTCGGTGACGCTGATCGCCGCCACCGGCGCGCCGGACAGCGCTTTCGAGGCGCTGAAGGCGCACTTCAGCGATACCGAGATCGCCGATCTGACCTTCGCCATCAGCATCATGAACGCCTTCAACCGGCTGGCCGTCAGCATGCGCCAGTAATGCATTCTCTTCCCCCCTCTGCACTGAGAGGGGGAATTTCTCACCCGCAAAAATTTTTTCCCTCGCCTTTTCCAGCCCCGGCGCGGTCTGCGCCTTCATCCTTACAAAACACCATATATGGCGTGGTTGATAAAATAAACATCAACATATAGTATTTTATAGGTCAGCCGCAGGGAATGTCGTTCGGTTGATAACGCCGTCAGAAACGCCAGGAACAATGCTCCGTTATCTGACTTGTCCGCCTTTCCTTCAGTCTAAAGGTAAATGCGAATCATGAGCATTATTATTTACAGTAAGCCGGACTGTGTCCAGTGCAACGCCACCTATCGCGCATTTGATAAACAGGGGATTGATTATCAGGTGGTCGATCTCACCCTGGATCAGCAGGCGCTGAACCACGTTAAATCCTTAGGTTATCAGCAAGTTCCGGTAATTATCGCCGGAGACGATCACTGGTCCGGATTCCGGCCGGACAAGATCGGCGCGCTGGCGCTCACCTGCTGAGGCCCGCCGATGAATCCGCTGGTTTATTTCTCCAGCAGCTCGGAGAACACCCATCGGTTCGTTGAGAAACTGGGCCTGCCGGCGATCCGCATTCCGATCGCCGGCGCCCGCAGCAAGCTGCTGATGGAACACCCCTTTATCTTGATCGTACCCAGCTATGGCGGCGGCAGCGCCGTCGGCGCGGTGCCGATCCAGGTGATCCGCTTTCTCAACGTTCCGCAAAACCGTTCATACCTGCGCGGCGTCATCGCCGCCGGGAACACCAACTTCGGCGCGGCGTACGGCATCGCCGGCGACATCATCGCCAAAAAATGCCAGGTGCCTTTTTTATACCGCTTTGAGCTGCTCGGCACTACGCAAGACGTTGAAAACGTTAGACAGGGAGTAACCGCATTTTGGCAACGACAGAACTGACCAGGCCCGAAACGGGCGCGCTGGATTACCATTCGCTCAACGCGATGCTCAATCTTTACGATGCGGAAGGCCGGATCCAGTTCGATAAAGATCGGCTGGCGGCGCGGCACTACTTCCTGCAGCACGTCAACCAAAACACCGTGTTTTTCCACAACCTGGAGGAAAAGCTGCGCTATCTGGTGGAGGAAGGCTACTACGAGCCGCAGGTGCTGGCGCAGTACGAATTCCCGTTTATCAAGCAGCTGTTTCAGCAGGCCTACGCCAAAAAATTCCGCTTCGAGACCTTCCTCGGCGCCTTCAAGTACTACACCAGCTATACGCTCAAAACCTTCGACGGCAAGCGCTATCTGGAACGCTACGAAGACCGGGTGTGCATGGTGGCGCTGACGCTGGCGGCGGGCGACACCGCCCTGGCGCAGGATCTGGTGGAGGAGATGATTTCGGGCCGCTTCCAGCCGGCCACCCCGACTTTCCTCAACTGCGGCAAACGCCAGCGCGGTGAGCTGGTCTCCTGCTTCCTGCTGCGCATCGAAGACAATATGGAATCGATCGGCCGGGCGGTGAACTCCGCGCTGCAGCTGTCGAAACGCGGCGGCGGCGTGGCCTTCATGCTGAGCAATATTCGCGAGGTGGGCGCGCCGATCAAGCGCATCGAGAATCAGTCCTCCGGCGTCATTCCGATCATGAAAATGCTCGAAGACGCCTTCTCCTACGCCAACCAGCTCGGCGCGCGCCAGGGGGCCGGCGCGGTGTATCTCAACGCCCACCACCCGGACATTCTGCGTTTTCTCGACACCAAGCGCGAAAACGCCGACGAGAAGATCCGCATCAAAACGCTGTCGCTGGGGGTGGTGATCCCGGATATCACCTTCGAGCTGGCGAAGAACAACGAAGAGATGTACCTGTTTTCGCCCTACGACGTCGAACGGGTGTATGGCGTGCCGTTTTCGGAGATTGCCGTCAGCGAGAAGTACCGCGAGATGGTGGACGACAAGCGCATCCGCAAGTCGCGCATCAACGCGCGCGAGTTCTTCCAGGTGCTGGCGGAGATCCAGTTCGAATCCGGCTACCCCTATGTGATGTTCGAGGACACGGTTAACCGGGAGAACCCGATCGCCGGGCGGATCAACATGAGCAACCTGTGTTCGGAGATCCTGCAGGTCAACCGCGCCAGCACGTATCACGAGGATCTGAGCTACGATCGCATCGGCAAGGACATCTCCTGCAACCTCGGCTCGCTGAACATCGCCAAAACCATGGACGCGCCAGACTTCGGCAAGGCGATCGAGACCGCGATCCGCGCGCTGACCGCGGTGGCCGACATGAGCGATATCCGCTCGGTGCCGTCGATCGCCGAAGGCAACCGCAGCGCCCGCGCCATCGGTTTGGGCCAGATGAATCTGCACGGCTACCTGGCGCGCGAACGCATCTTCTACGGCTCGGAAGAAGGCATCGACTTCACCAACCTCTATTTCTATACCGTGGCCTATCACGCCATCCGCGCCTCTAACCGGCTGGCGATCGAGCGCGGCGGCGCCTTCGACGGCTTTGAGCATTCCCGCTATGCCAGCGGCGAGTACTTCGATAAGTACACCGAGCGCGACTGGCTGCCGCAGACCGAGCGGGTGCGCGAGCTGTTCGCCGCCGCCGGCATCGCCATTCCGAACCGCGACGACTGGCGCGCGCTGCGCCAGTCGGTGATACTGCACGGACTGTACAATCAGAACCTGCAGGCGGTGCCGCCGACCGGTTCCATCTCGTACATCAATAACGCCACCTCCAGCATCCACCCGATCGTTTCGCGCATCGAGATCCGCAAGGAAGGCAAGATCGGTCGCGTTTACTACCCGGCGCCCTACATGACCAACGACAACCTGGCGTATTACCAGGATGCCTATGAGATTGGCCCGGAAAAGATCATCGATACCTACGCCGCCGCCACGCAACACGTCGATCAGGGGCTGTCGCTGACGCTGTTCTTCCGCGATACCGCCACCACCCGCGATATCAACCGCGCGCAGATCTACGCCTGGCGCAAAGGCATCAAGACCATTTACTACATCCGCCTGCGCCAGATGGCGCTGGAAGGCACCGAAGTGCAGGGCTGCGTGTCCTGCGCGCTGTGAGGCAACTTATGACGACCGTAACATCGGCGCCGCTGGTGCGCGCCATCAACTGGAACATCATCGAAGACGACAAGGATCTGGAGGTGTGGAACCGTCTGACCTCCAACTTCTGGCTGCCGGAGAAGGTGCCGCTGTCCAACGATATCCCCTCCTGGGCCACGCTGACGCCGAAGGAGCAGCAGCTGACCATTCGGGTATTCACCGGGCTGACGCTGCTGGACACCATCCAGAACACCGTCGGCGCGCCGGCCCTGATCGCCGATGCGCTGACGCCGCACGAAGAGGCGGTGTACTCCAACATCAGCTTTATGGAGGCGGTGCACGCCCGCTCGTACAGCTCAATCTTCTCCACCCTGTGCCAAACGCCGGACGTGGACGACGCCTACCGCTGGAGCGAGGAAAACCGCGCGCTGCAGAAGAAGGCCGGCATCATTCTGGCGCACTATCGCAGCGACGATCCGCTGCTGAAGAAGGTTGCCAGCGTGTTCCTCGAGTCGTTCCTGTTCTATTCGGGCTTTTACCTGCCGATGTACTGGTCAAGCCGCGCCAAGCTGACCAACACCGCCGATCTGATCCGCCTGATCATCCGCGACGAGGCGGTGCATGGCTACTATATCGGCTATAAATTCCAGAAAGGGCTGGAGAAAGTGGACGCCGCACGGCGCCGGCAGGTGAAAAACTTTGCCTTCGATCTGCTGCAGGATCTGTACGACAACGAGGTGCGCTACACCGAGGAGCTGTACGACGGCGTCGGCTGGACGGAAGACGTGAAAACCTTCCTGCACTACAACGCCAACAAGGCGTTGATGAACCTCGGGTATGAGGCGCTGTTCCCGCCGGCGATGGCGGAGGTCAACCCGGCTATCCTGTCGGCATTGTCGCCAAACGCCGATGAAAACCACGACTTCTTCTCCGGTTCCGGTTCGTCTTACGTCATCGGCAAGGCGGTCAACACCGAGGATGAGGACTGGGATTTCTGAGGACTGGCTGGCCGTATCAGGAAAAGGCTTTCGCGGGAGTGCGAGGTGTCGTGCTCCCGCGACTATGTGTTTTGCTTGAAGGCCGCACGCAGCTCAAGCCGCCGCCAGATGGCGCGTTTCTCCGCGTCGCCGGCGGTCGGCCAGGCAGCGATCTCCGCCCGCGTGCGCCGACATCCCCGGCACTGCTGGGTTTCGTCGTCGATGCGGCACAGGCTGACGCAGGGCGATCTTACGCCGTGCTGGGATTGCTGATTGTCGCCCGCCATAAACCGCCCTTGATGTGATGTGTGCCGCCACAGGATACCCGATCCGGCGGCGGCGCGTCGTCAATCAGATGATGCCGCCGTTGGCGCGCAGGGTTTGGCCGTTGATCCAGCCGCCGTCGGCGCCGGCCAGGAAGGCCACCGCCGCAGCGATATCGTCCGGCGTGCCCAGCCGCTCCAGCGGCGCCATCTTCGCCAGCCGATCGATAAGCTCCGGCGTTTTGCCATCGAGGAACAAACCGGTGGCGGTCGGCCCCGGCGCGACGGCGTTTACCGTGATATTGCGGCCGCGCAGCTCTTTCGCCAGCACGCTGGTCAACGCCTCGATCGCCGCCTTGCTGGCGGCATACATGCCGTACCCCGGCTGCAGCAGCCCCACCACGCTGGAGGAGAAGTTGATGATACGGCCATTGTCACGCAGGCGCTTCGCCGCTTCACGCATCGTGTTGAAGCTGCCTTTCAGGTTGATGTCGATCAGGCGATCCGCGTCTTCATCGCGCATGTCCGCCACCGGCGCCAACGCAATTACCCCCGCGTTATTGACCAGCACGTCGATGCCGCCAAATGCCTGTTCGGCGCTGTCGAACAGCCGGGCGACCGCGGCCGCATCGCTGACGTCGGCTTTGGCGCCGAGCGCGCGGCCGCCGCGCTGTTCTATCTTGCGCACCAGCTCATCGGCCGGCGCCGGGTTGCCTGAATAGTTAATGATGACGGTAAAGCCGTCGGCGGCCAGACGCTCGGCGATGGCGGCGCCGATGCCGCGCGATGCGCCGGTGACGATAGCGACGGGGGGAGTTTTCTGGTTCATCGGAGATCCTTAAAGAAAACGACGAGGGTAACGTTAATCATGCACTCTTTATCGCGGCGAATAAGCCCCGATTCTCTGGCATCATCATCCCAAATTATCGAACAATGCGTCTGGACTCGTTCGATGGCCGCCCAACGGGCGGCCATCCGCGTTACAGCGCGCCGTAATTCAGCGGCACCCAGCCGTACCCTTCTCCCTGGCGGTTCAGGTAGCCCAACCCTGGGAACGACAGGTGCGCGCCGCCCACCAGCTCGTTCTGCCGCGCGCTGTCGCTGAACACCCGCAGCCGTTGAGCGACTGCCGCCTTGGCGTCGCTGTCAAAGCTGATAGCCACCTTCGGATGCGGCATCTGCACCGCCGCCACGTGGATCAGATCCCCCAGCAACAGCAGCTTTTGCCCTGGCTGGTCACCTGATAGACACTGTGGCCCGGCGTATGGCCGTGAGCGGCAAAGGCGGCGATGCCCGGCGAAAGCTCACCGTCGCCGTTGAACGGTTTAAAGTGCCCCGCCGCCTGGTAAGGCTTGATCGCCGCCATAGCCTTTTCGAAATTGCCTTTGTTCTGCGCCTTGGCCTGTTTCAGTTTGTCCGCGCTCAGCCAGAAGTCCGCATCCTGGCTGGCGGCGCGCACCACCGCATTGGGGAATACCGCCTTGCCGTCGTGCGTCAGGCCGCCGAGGTGATCCGGGTGCATATGAGTCAGGTAGATCTCATCCACCTGCTCAGGCTGATAGCCCGCCGCGCGCAGATTATCCACCAGCTTGCCCAGGCCGTCGCCCAGCAGCTGGCCGGCGCCGCTGTCGATCATCACCAGCTTGTCGCCGGTATTGATCAGATAGGCATTGACCGAGGTGACCACCGGCAGGCTTTGATGCCGCTCGGCCAACCCGGCGGCGATCTGCTGCGGCGTGGTGCTCAGCAGCAGTTTGTCCGCCGGCAGGCGAATGACGCCGTCGGACAACGCGGTCACTTCAAAACTGCCCAGCATGATGCGGTAAACTCCCGGCGTCGGGGTTTTGGCCTGCGGCGCGGCGGCGCCGGCCTGTAATGACATAACGGCCAGCGCCGCGCCCAGCAGACAACGTTTCCAGAACATGATGACTCCTTGCGAGAATTGAACAGCGCTAAGTATTGACGCAAAAATCCCGATGCGCCTGTTTAATAAATGCCTTTAATAAATAAATATATAAATAATATATTTATTATGAATAGTTTTGTTTGCCGACTCACACAACCCCAATCAATATTTTCTCGCTCGCCACTTGGTTATTTTTCTTACTCCCTAAACCAAGAGTGAGGAAATATCATGAACTATCAATTCGAAAATCTGGTCTTTGAAGGCGGCGGCGTAAAAGGCATCGCCTATGGCGGTGCGCTGGAATTGCTGGAAGCTAAAGGCATCATGCCACAGATCAAGCAAACCTCCGGCGCCTCGGCGGGCGCTATCGCCGCGCTGCTGGTCGGCTTGGGCTGCAGCTCGGCGGACGTCACCAAAATTCTGTCGGCGATGGATTTTAAAAAATTCCTCGATTATAACGGCGGCTTTTTCGGTACGCTCCACGATGCCTATCGCCTGTTCAATCAATACGGCATCGCGCCCGGCGATTATTTCTATCAATGGTCGCGCGATATTATCAAGCAATATACCGGCAAGCCGGATATTACCTTCGAGCAGTTCGAAGCGATGAAAGCGGCGAAAGGGTTCAAATCGATTTACTTTATCGGCGCCAACCTCAACAGCGGCCAGCGCGAGGTCTATTCGCATCGCACTACGCCGCGCATGAAAGTGGCGGACGGCCTGCGCATTTCGATGTCATTCCCATTCGCCTTCGTGGCGAAGAACAACACCCTGGGCGACCTGTGCATCGACGGCGGCATGATCGACAACTACCCGGTGCGGCTGTTCGACTATGACTTCTCCGCCACGCCGCCTTACATCGACGCTTCAAGCCAGCGCATCAACACCCGCACGCTGGGCCTTCGCCTGGACTCCGCCGGCGAAATCGCCCAGGCAGCCGGGCAGGCAGGTCCGCGCACGCAGGTCAACAACCTGTTTGATTTCACCCTGGCGGTGGCCAACGTGATGCTGGACATCCAAACCAAGGTGCACCTGGACAGCGACGACTGGAAACGCACCGTGTATGTCGACACGCTTGACGTCGGCACGCTGGAGTTCGGCATCAGCGAGGAGAAGAAACGCGCGCTGATCGAATCCGGCCGCCGCGGCGTAGAGCGCTACTTCGCCTGGTACGACGCCGCCATGAAACAGGCGGCATAACCCCCATCCACCCCGCCCGCGCGTACGGCCGGCGCGCGGGCAAAAAAATCCCCGCGGGGGCGGGGAAAGGCAAAGTAACGCTAAGGATTTATAGGAGTTATACGAAGAACTTGGCCAACACCAGCAGCGACAGCGAGACGTTGATAGCGCCCCCGATTCGGGTGGCGATCTGCGCGAACGGCATCAGCGACATGCGGTTGCCGGCGGTGAGGATCGCGACGTCGCCGGTGCCGCCCTGCCCGCTCTGGCAACAGGAGACAATCGCCACATCGATAGGATGCATGCCGATTTTCTTGCCGACGAAGAAACCGGTCGCCACCAGCGCGCTGACGGTCGTGACGATCACGATCAGATTCTGTACGGTGAACGCGTCCACCAGCTCCTGCCACGGCGTGATGGCCACCCCGACCGCGAACAGGATCGGATAGGTCACGGCGGTGCGGAAGAATTTGTACACCACCTGCGAGCCTTCCTGAATGCGCGGTGACACCCCGTGCGCCAGCTTCACCGCCACGGCGGCGAACAGCATGCCCACCGGCGCCGGCAGGCCGATCAGACGGTGCAGCAACATGCCCACCATATACAGCAGGATGGCCAGCAGCGCGCCGCAGGCGATGGTGCTGACATCCACCTTGCCGCTGATTTTTTCCACCGCGTTCATGTCGCTGTCGCCCTGCTTGCTCGGCATCAGGCTGCCTTCGCCGGTCAGATGCGGATAACGCTTGCCCAACTGGTTGAGCAGGCCGGCGATGACGATGGCGGTCAGGCTGCCGAGCATCACGATCGGCAGAATGCGCCCCAACGCCACGCCCTGCTCCATGTGCAGGATCGCCGCGTAGCCCATCGACAGCGGGATCGCCCCTTCACCCACGCCGCCGGCCATGATCGGCAGGATCAGGAAGAAGAAGATCTGGAACGGCTCCAGGCCCAGCGCCATGCCGACGCCCATCCCCACCAGCATGCCGACGATCTCGCCGCACAGCATCGGAATGAAGATGCGCAGAAAGCCCTGGATCAGCACCTGGCGGTTCATGCTCATGATGCTGCCGACGATGATGCAGCAGATGTAGAGATAAAGAATGTTGGTCGATTTGTAGAACTTGGTGGTCGACTCCACCACCACGTCCGGCAGCAGGCCGTAGTGCACCAGTGCGGAAGGAATGAAGGTGGCGCAGATCGCCGCCGCGCCCATTTTGCCGATCAGCGGCAGGCGCTTGCCGAATTCGCCGCAGGCGAAACCGAAGAACGCCAGGGTAGCCACCATCACCACGATATCGCTCGGCAATTTGCCTTCCAGGCAGTCGAGCAGAATCAATACGCCGGCCAGAATAAAGAACGGTAACGGAATAATCCCTACTTTATAATTGTCCAGTATCCGCCACCATTTCTCACGCAGAGGAATATCGGCGGCCTTGTCTTTGGCTACGAGGTAAGAATCATCTGTTGTGCTCATAATCTGGCCTCTTATTAGTTTGTTCAGCCATCATAGAGAAGCGCACGGATTATCTGCTGTGATTATGTTCAAAGTTAAAAAGGGTTTTTAATGGTGGTTATGGTTTCTATGGGGTTAATTAAGATTATGTAAAAACCGGCGTGGTTTTAATGGTGTTAATGCCGTTTTTATTTTAAAGCTTATCAACTTTATCGCAGACGAACAATTCTCGTCCGGTTCACTTTAATCCCGTGTGAGCGATCACAAGTTGATCGGGCGCAATATTACAGACCCCGCTTCTCGTGATAGGGTAAGGCTTCAGGATCTCTTTACGGTGAAGCTCCGCCATGCGGCTCAAACTCTCATTTCAAATCAAGCTGTTTCTGTGCCTGGTGGCCTTCTCCTGCCTGCTGCTGACCTGCATCGGCGCCTACACCTATTACCAGCTGGATGCGCAGCTGCACCGCGATCTCGGCGCCCGCGCGCAGGTGCAGGCGCGGGAAATCGCCCTCATTCCTTCGCTGGTCGATGCGGTGGAAAACAACGACGCCGCCCGAATCACTGCGCTGATGAAAAAAATCCGCGCCAGCAGCGACGCCAGTTATATCGTCATCGGCGATAATCACGCCCGCCATCTTTATCATTCCGAATATGAAGGCCGTCTGGGCACGCCGATGATCGGCGGCGATAATAAAGAGGTGCTGGAAGGGAAAAGCATTATTTCCATTCGCAAGGGCGGCATCGGCGTTTCATTGCGCAGCAAGGCGCCGATCCTGGATGAAAATAATCGCGTGATCGGCATCGTTTCCGTCGGCTATTTGAAATCGCACATCGATAATTTAAATGCCAGGACGCTGACGCAAATTATCGGCTCCATCGTCCTGCTGCTGATCGCCCTGTTCGTCTTTTCCTGGCTGCTGTCGAAAAACCTCAAGCGCCAGATGTTCTGGCTGGAGCCGAAAGAGATCGCGCTGCTGGTGCGCCAGCAAAAAGCGCTGCTGGAAGCCATCTATGAAGGGGTGATCGCCATCGATCCAGAGCTGCGGATCATCACCATCAACCATGCGGCGCGCGAGCTATTGGATCTGCACCAGCCCGCCGCCGGCTTGCTGGGCCGGCCGATCGGCGACGTCATTCAGGCGCAGCCGAACTTCTTCGCCGCCGCGCAGCTGGGCCAGGATACGCACGATGAGGTGTGCCGCTTCAATCACGTGCGGGTGATCGCCAGCCGAGTGCGCATCATGCAGGAGCAGGAGCTGCAAGGCTGGGTTATCAGCTTCCGCGACAAGAACGACATCAATACCCTGAGCAGCCAGCTCAGCCAGGTGAAACGCTATGCCGACAACCTGCGCATCATGCGCCACGAACAGCTGAACTGGACCGCCACGCTGGCCGGGCTGCTGCATATGCAGCGCTACGACGAGGCCATCCGCTACGTGGAGGCCCAGTCGGAGGGCGCGCAGGAGATCCTCGATTTCATCTCGCAGCGCTTCAGTTCGGCGGCGCTGTGCGGCCTGCTGCTGGGCAAATATTCCAGCGCCAGAGAAAAAGGCATCGAGCTGCGCTTCGATCCGGCCTGCCAGCTGCGGCAGATCCCGGCGGCGCTGAATGAGACCGAACTGATGTCGATCGTCGGCAACCTGCTGGATAATGCGGTGGAGGCGACGCTGCACTGCCCGGCCCCGCACGACGCGATCGAGCTTTATATCAGCGACGGCAGCGACGAGCTGGTGATCGAGGTGGCGGATCGCGGCACCGGCATCGCCGAGGAGATTCGTGATACGCTGTTTGAACAGGGCGTCACCACCAAAGCGGATAAAAGCGACCACGGCATCGGCCTGCATCTGGTCGCCAGCCACGTGGCGCAGGCGCACGGCAGCATAGAAGTGTCGGACAACGAGCCGCACGGCGCGATATTCTCTATATTTATCCCTAAATAAAACCCATAACCCGATTTTTTGAGCACCCGATTATGTCACACCAAGCACTGGACGTTCTGATCGTGGAAGACGAGCCGCAACTGGCGACGCTGCACGCGGAGTTCATCGAGAAAAATTTCAACCTGCGGGTGGTGGCTTACGCCGCCACGCTGGCCGAAGCGCGTGCCAAAGCCAATGCGCATCAGCCGCGGCTGATCCTGCTGGATAACTTTCTGCCGGACGGCCAGGGCATCGAGCTGATGGAAGAGCCGGCGGTGAAGAACCCCGCCTGTTCGGTGATCTTCATCACCGCCGCCAGCGACATGCACACCTGCAGCCAGGCGATCCGCAACGGCGCCTTCGACTACATCATCAAGCCGGTATCCTACAAGCGGCTGCGCAATTCGCTCGAACGCTTCATGCAGTTCGTGCAAACCCAGCGCACCTTCAAGATCATCGATCAGGACAACGTCGATGCGCTGTACAACCTGCAGTCGAAGCAGTTCTCCAGCGAGCCAAGCGCCAAAGGCATCGAAACCAATACCCTCGAGCTGGTGCAGGCGCTGTTTATCGCCCAGCCGGCGGTGGCGCATGCGGTGGAAGACGTGGTGGAGCAGGTCGGCATCAGCAAGACTACCGCCCGCCGTTATCTGGAATATTGCGTCGCCACCCAGTTCGTGCGGGTGGAGATGCTGTACGGCAATATCGGCCACCCGCGGCGGCTGTATCGCAAGGCCTGAGGCTGCCATCTGGCTGTCATATTACGGCGATAACATAGCGCCCGACGATATCCCCCTCGATATCGGCACCTGTCGTTAAAACTGATGAAATACTGATGACTTTTACCCGGCCTCTGGTCGGGTTTTTTATTATCCGAAACGGCAGACGCAGAAGCGAAATATCCCATTGCTTCACGCCGCGTTATTTCCCTAAAAACCAAACCATTATGGCGAATAGCGGCCGTCAATTTCGAGTCATGGGCAAAATTACCATAACTAATTAAAACCTTGATGTAAACCACTAATATCCCATTTAAATGACATTGAGGGTTGTCTCAGATATTCACTGTGTTAGGGTAAAAAGCTCTTTTATTTTGCTAAGGACAGCCCATAACGCGTTAATTAAACCAGAGGAAACAGCAAATTGCATGGCAATTAAACTCGAAGTAAAGAACCTGTATAAGATATTTGGCGAACACCCGGAACGTGCATTCAAACTGCTGGATAAAGGTCTGACAAAAGATCGGCTATTTGAAAAAACCGGCTTATCGCTCGGCGTAAAAGACGCCACTCTGGCCATTGAAGAAGGCGAGATATTTGTCATCATGGGGCTTTCCGGTTCCGGCAAGTCCACCCTGGTACGCCTTCTCAATCGTCTGATAGAACCCACCCGCGGCCAGGTGCTGATCGACGGTGAGGACATAGCCAAAATATCCGACGCCGCGCTGCGTACCGTGCGGCGAAATAAGATCAGCATGGTATTTCAGTCATTCGCGCTGATGCCGCACATGAATGTCATTAATAACACCGCATTCGGTATGGAATTAGCCGGCATACCGCTGCAGGAACGCCAGGAAAAAGCGCTGGACGCCCTGCGCCAGGTCGGGCTGGAGAATTATGCGCTGTCTTATCCGGATGAATTATCCGGCGGCATGCGCCAGCGCGTGGGATTAGCCCGCGCCCTGGCCAATAACCCGGATATATTATTGATGGACGAAGCCTTCTCGGCGCTCGATCCGTTAATTCGTACCGAAATGCAGGATGAGCTGGTGAAATTACAGGCCCAGCATCAGCGCACCATCGTGTTTATTTCCCACGATCTGGATGAAGCGATGCGCATCGGCGATCGCATCGCCATCATGCAGGGCGGTGAGGTGATCCAGGTCGGCACACCGGACGAGATCCTGAACAACCCGGCCAACGACTATGTGCGCACCTTCTTCCGCGGCGTGGACATCAGTCACGTATTCAGCGCCAAGGATATCGCCCAACGGCGCCCGGTGACGCTGATCCGCAAAACCCCCGGCTTTGGCCCCCGATCGGCGCTGCAGCTGCTGCGCGATGAGGACCGTGATTATGGTTATGTTGTTGAACGCGGAAAGAAATTTATCGGCGTAGTGTCGATAGAGTCGCTGAAAAAGGCGCTGTCCGCCAATCAAACGCTGGACGATGCCCTGCTCGAGGCCCCTGCCGCCGTGCCAGCCGACACGCCGCTCAGCGATCTGATTTCCCTGGTCGCCCAGGCGCCGTGCGCGGTGCCGGTAGTGTGCGAAGAACATAACTATCTCGGCATCATCTCCAAGGCCATGCTGCTGCAGGCGTTGGACAAGGAGGGCTCCGCCAATGAGTGATACTACGCAAACCCAAGATCCCTGGGCTACCGCACCGGCCGATACCGGCGCCGCACCCGCAAACGATGCCGCCGCCAACGCCGGCGACGCCTGGTCCAGCGCGCCGCCGCCGGCCACCCATGACGCCGCCGCGTCAGGTGCCGATTGGCTCAGCAGCGCCCCGGCGCAGCCGGAACACTTCAGCCTGCTCGATCCGTTCCACAAGGCCTGGGTGCCGTTCGATACCTGGGTCACGCAGGGCATCGACTGGCTGGTGCTGCACTTCCGCCCGCTGTTCCAGGGCATCCGCGTGCCGGTCGACATGATCCTGAGCGGCTTCCAGCAACTGCTGCTGGGCATGCCGGCGCCGATCGCCATTCTGGTGTTCTCGCTGCTCGCCTGGCAGGTCTCGGGCCTCGGCATGGGCGCCGCGACGCTGCTCTCCCTGGTCGCCATCGGCGCCATCGGCGCCTGGTCGCAGGCGATGGTCACGCTGGCGCTGGTGCTGACCGCACTGTTCTTCTGCATCCTTATCGGCCTGCCGCTCGGCATCTGGCTGGCGCGCAGCAAGCACGCCGCCAAGGTGATTAGACCGCTGCTCGACGCGATGCAGACCACCCCGGCCTTCGTCTATCTGGTGCCGATCGTCATGCTGTTCGGCATCGGCAACGTGCCGGGCGTGGTAGTGACCATTATCTTCGCGCTGCCGCCGATCGTGCGCCTGACCATTCTCGGCATCAAGCAGGTGCCGGAAGATCTGATCGAGGCCGCCGAGTCCTTCGGCGCCAGCCCGCGCCAGCTGCTGTTCAAGGTGCAGCTGCCGCTGGCGATGCCGACCATCATGGCCGGCGTGAACCAGACGCTGATGTTGGCGCTGTCGATGGTGGTCATCGCCTCAATGATCGCCGTCGGCGGGCTGGGCCAGATGGTGCTGCGCGGCATCGGCCGGCTGGACATGGGCCTGGCCGCCGTCGGCGGGGTCGGCATCGTGATCCTGGCGATCATTCTCGATCGCCTCACCCAATCGCTGGGGCGCGATCGCCGCAGCAAAGGCATCGGCCGCTGGTATCGCCGCGGCCCCATCGGGCTGCTGACTCGCCCGTTCATCAAACAAGCCTGACGCTTTTCCCGCCGGCGGCTGCGGCCCCGGCGGGCTATGACACCACCACATCGAAAAAAGGGGAAACACTATGCGCACTACGGGCATCTGGGCTCTCGCCCTGACGACGCTGATTGGCTCACAGAGCGTGAGCGCGGCAGATTTACCCGGCAAGGGGATCGCGGTACAGCCGGTGCAAAGCACCATTTCCGAAGAGACCTTCCAGACGCTGCTGGTCAGCAAGGCGCTGGAAAAACTGGGTTACGACGTGAAAGAACCGCGTGAAGTGGATTACAACGTCGCCTACACCTCGATCGCCTCCGGCGACGCGACCTTTATCGCGGTCAACTGGGATCCGCTGCACGCCGATCAGTACAAGGCCGCCGGCGGCGACGCCAAGTTCTACCGCGAAGGCGTCTACGTCAACGGCGCCGCGCAGGGCTACCTGATCGACAAGAAGACCGCCGAGCAATATCACATCACCAACGTCGAGCAGCTCAAGGATCCCAAGATCGCCAAGCTGTTCGACACCAACGGCGACGGCAAGGCCGATCTGACCGGCTGCACCCCGGGCTGGGGCTGCGAAGCGGTGATCAACCACCACATCAAGGCCTACGGCCTGAGCAACACCGTCGAGCACAACCAGGGCAACTACGCGGCGATGATCGCCGACACCATCACCCGTTACAAAGAGGGCAAACCGGTGCTGTATTACACCTGGACGCCGTACTGGGTCAGCGATGTGATGGTGCCGGGGCGCGACGTGGTCTGGCTGCAGGTGCCGTTCTCCTCTCTGCCGGGCGAGCAGAAGAACGTCGACACCAAGCTGCCTAACGGCGCCAACTACGGCTTCCCGGTCAACACCATGCGCATCGCCGCCAACAAGCAGTGGGCCGAAGCCAATCCGGCGGCCGCCAAGCTGTTCGCCATCATGAAGCTGCCGATCGCCGACATCAACGCGCAAAACCTGCGTATGCATGAAGGCCAGGCTTCGGAAGCCGACATCCAGAACCACGTCAACGGCTGGATCAAGGCGCACCAGGCGACCTTCGACGGCTGGGTGAAAACCGCCGCCGAGGCGGCGAAGCCGTAACCGCTCGGGGGCGCCGCATCCGCCGCCCCCTACCCCGCCATATCGATGCCGCTGAACTGTAAAAAACGTGCGACGGCGTTTGACAAGGGCTGCGGCCAGATGCAATACACTTGGCGTCGCGGCCCGTCTTCAATCGGAATTGACACCAGCGTGCTTAGTCGTTGCGCGGTCGAGATCGGTACGATGCCCGCCGCCAATCCGCGCCGCACCAGATTCTCCAACCATTCGATATGATCGATTTCAAAACTGACGTGCCGGCGGATGCCCGCCGCCTGGAAGGCGCGATCGGTTTGGCGCCGCGCGCCGGTGCCGCTGTAGAAATCCACCAGCGGCACTTCCGCCAGCGCCTGCAGATTCACCCGCTCGCGGTTGGCCAGCGGATGCTGCGGCGCCACCAACGCCACCAGCGGCTCATCGGTCAACTGCCGGTGCGACATCGGCAGCAAATCGACGTCGCCGGGCCAGATGCCGACGAACGCCATATCGCACTTCTGCTGACGCACGTCCTCCAGCAGGGCTTCGCTCATGCCGACGTACAGGCGGATGTTCACCGCCGGATAGTGGCGATGAAACTTGTCGAGCTTTTCGGTCAGATCAATCGCGTTTATGGTTGAAATGGTGCCGATGGTCAAGGTGCCGGACACCGCATCCCCGGCGGCGGTCACCTCTTCCACCAGCGCCTGCTGTGCCGCCAGCAGCCGCTGCGCCGAGGGAATGAAAGCCTGGCCGGCGGGGGTCAATCGCACCCGACGCGAGGTGCGCTCAAACAGCGTACAGCCCAGCTCTTCTTCCAGTTTGGCGATCTGGTGGCTGAGCGCCGACTGCACCGTATGGCAGCGCTGCGCCGCCCGGGTGAAGCTCTGTTCCTCCGCCACCGCCAGCGCATAGCGGATCTGTTTCAGGTTCATGGCATCTATCTTGAAATGAGATAAATCAAATGAAAATTATACATTGGTTTCCGCAGACGCATTGCCGGATACTGCGCGCTATCTTCTTCCCGTGATGAAAAAATCATGAACCAACAAAACGTCCACCCGGGCCTCAGCCCGGCGCTGACCGTGCTGATCGCCATCGCTACCGGCCTGGCGGTCGCCAGCAACTATTACGCGCAGCCGCTGCTGGAAACCATCGCCACCGGCTTCAATCTGTCGGTCAACCAGGCCGGCTTTATCGTCACCGCCGCGCAGCTCGGTTACGCCACCGGCCTGCTGCTGCTGGTGCCGCTCGGCGATATGTTCGAGCGCCGCGGGCTGATCGTTTTCATGACGCTGCTGGCCGCCGGGGGTATGCTGATCACCGCCACCTCCGCCACGCTGCCGATGATGATCCTCGGCACCGCGCTCACCGGGCTGTTCTCTGTGGTGGCGCAGATCCTGGTGCCGCTGGCCGCCACGCTGGCTCACCCGGAAAAGCGCGGCAAGACCGTCGGCATCATCATGAGCGGCCTGCTGCTCGGCATCCTGCTGGCGCGCACCGTCGCGGGCGCACTGGCGTCGTTCGGCGGCTGGCGCACCATCTACTGGGTCGCCAGCGTGCTGATGATCCTGATGGCGCTGATCCTGTGGCGCGCGCTGCCGCGCTATAAGCAGCACTCCGGGCTGAACTACCCGCAGCTGCTGGCCTCGATCTTCAGCCTGTTCTGCCGCACGCCGCTGCTGCGCACCCGCGCCATCCTCGGCGCCCTGTCGTTCGCCAACTTCAGCGTGCTCTGGACCTCCATGGCCTTTCTGCTCGCCGCGCCGCCGTTCAACTACTCCGAGGGGGTGATCGGGCTGTTCGGCCTGGTGGGCGCCGCCGGGGCGCTGGCCGCTTCACGCGCCGGGCATCTGGCGGACAAGGGCAAGGCCGGGCTGACCACCACCGTCGGCCTGGTGTTGTTGCTGCTGTCCTGGATACCCATCGCGTTGGCTAAACAATCGCTGTGGGCGCTGATCGCCGGCATCCTGATCCTCGATCTGGCGGTGCAGGCAGTACACGTCACCAACCAGAGCGTGATGTACCGCATCATGCCGGACGCGCGCAACCGCCTGACCGCCGGCTACATGACCAGCTACTTTATCGGCGGCGCCCTCGGTTCACTGCTCTCCGCCTCGGCGTATCAGCATGCCGGCTGGTACGGCGTGGCCGCCGCCGGCGGGGTGTTATGCCTGCTCAACCTGCTGACTTGGTGGCTCGGCAAGCACCACGATCCGCAGGGGCCGGCGACAATCTGATTATCGTGCAAATAGTAACTTGAGAAATTTATTAGCGGTGCAGGGTATAAACATTACTTACTCTCTGGTAATGTTCTGGCCATAAACTATTGAAGTCCTATCTACCCTGCGACCCACAACCATGCAAAGCCAAGCTGCAGACAGCCTCAATCCGCCCGCCGTCAGCGCCACCTTCGCCAACGGCGTCGTCGACAGTTTGCCGATCGTCATCGGGTATGTCCCGGTGGCGTTCGCCTTCGGCCTCAGCGCCGTCAAACTGGGCTTTTCCCCGCTGGAAAGCATTTTCTTCTCCTGCATCATCTACGCCGGCGCCAGCCAGTTCGTGATCACCGCCCTGCTGAGCGCCGGAATGTCGCTGTGGGTCTCCGCGTTGACGGTGATGGCGATGGACGTGCGCCACCTGCTGTACGGCCCGGCGCTGCGTCACCGCATCGTCTCGCGCATGTCCCCCGGAAAAACGGCGATGTGGGCCTTTGGCCTGACCGATGAAGTTTTCGCCGCCGCGACCGCCAGGCTGATGCGCAATAACCGCAGCTGGAGCGAAAACTGGATGCTGGGCATCGCGCTCTGTTCCTGGCTCTCCTGGGTCGCCGGCACCGCGCTCGGCGCGCTGTTCGGCAACGGCCCGCTGGAGCAGTTCCCGGTGATCGAAGCCTCGCTGGCCTTCATGCTGCCGGCGCTGTTTCTCAGCTTCCTGCTGGCCGCCTTCCGCCGCCCGCAGAGCCTGACTATCGCCGCCGCGCTGGCCGGCGCGCTGCTCGGCGTGGTGCTGTTCTCCATTCCGGTCGCCATTTTGGCCGGCATCGGCGCCGGTTGCGTCGCCGCCCTGTTCCAGCCAGCCCCTGCGGAGGCCCCCCATGAACACTGATGTGCTGGCGATCGGTCTGGTGGTGGGCTGCGCCAATTACCTGTTCCGTTATCTGCCGCTGCGGCTGGCGCCGGCGCGCGCCCAGCCCGGCCTCAAACGCGGTAAAGCCGCCCTGCTGCTCGACAGCATCGGCATCGCCTCGATCTGCGCCCTGCTGGTGGTCTCCAGCACGCCGGTGGTGATGCGCGAACCGGACAAGCTGCTGCCGACGTTGGTGGGGTTCGCCGCGCTGGCGCTGTGCTTCTACCGCAGCAAAAGCATCATTCTGTCGACGCTGCTCGGCGCGACGGCCTTTGGCGTCACATTAAAGCTGTTAATGCTTTTCGGTCCGGGCTGACGCCGCTCCGATCGTTTGGCTTCACTTTGGCGTTTTCAGGCGCCACATCTTTACAAACACTGACAAATGACACGAATTGCTAAATTATCCGCACGGCTGAACATTTACATTATTAGTCACCGTCGTTACTATCTCGAACGAAATTAATGAGGCCCTAAATTATGGAAAGCTCGTTTGCCCCCATAGAACAAATGCTGAATTTCCGCGCCACGCGGCAGAAAGATTTCCCTTATCAGGAAATCCTGCTGACCCGCCTGTGCATGCACATGCAAGGCAAGCTGCTGGAAAACCGCAATAAGATGCTCAAGGCGCAGGGGATTAACGAAACACTGTTTATGGCGCTGATTACCCTGGATGCGCAGGAGAGCCACAGCATCCAACCTTCTGAGCTAAGCTCTGCCTTGGGCTCCTCGCGCACCAATGCGACCCGCATCGCCGATGAGCTGGAGAAACGCGGCTGGATCGAGCGCCGGGAAAGCGACAACGATCGCCGCTGCCTGCATCTGCATCTGACACCGCAGGGGGAAGAGTTTCTCAGTCAACTGCTGCCGCCGCAGCACCAATGTCTGCATTTCCTGTGGTCCACGTTGACCGACGATGAGCAAAAACAGCTGGAACAGCTGACGCGCAAATTGCTGGCACGTCTGGATCAAATGGAAATCACAGAACAGTTACCCTAATTCACAATTTCTGTTCAGGTACCTATTATGCGATCCCCATTTAACTGGAGATTCACCCCGCTGTTCGCCGTGTTGCTGCTAGCCGGGTGTGCTTCGACCGATAATATTGCCCCGCAATCCACGCTGATGGATCCGCAGAGCCTGCAGTTGGCTCAGCCGAAAGTCAGTTCGCTGGCCGTCAGCCCGCAGTGGTGGCGCGCCCTCAAGGATCCGCAGTTGGATACCCTGATGACGCAAACGCTGCAAAGCTCGCCGACCCTGCGGCAGGCCGCCGCCCGCGTGCGCGAAGCGCAAAGCGTGGTGGGCGAAGCCAGCGCCGCCAACGGGCCGAACCTGGATCTGAACGCCAGCACCCAGCGCCAGCGCGTGCCGCAAAACGTCAATATGGGGTTGGGGTATCCGCATAAGCCGATCTATTCAAGCTCCAACTCGCTGGGGTTGAACCTGGCGTACGAGTTCGACTGGTGGGGCAAATACCGCAACCAGGTGAACGCCGCCAAAGCGCAGGTCAACGCCGCGCGCGCCGAGCAGGAACAGGCGGCGCTGACGCTGACCAGCTCGGTGGCGTCCGCCTACTATCAGCTGCAGAGCAATCTGGCGCTCGAGAAGCTGCTGCAACAGGAAGTGAACAACAATGAGCGCCTGACCGCGCTGCGCCAACAGCGCTATCAGGCCGGCCTGACCGGCGTCGACGTGCCGCAACAAACCCAGGCGCAGTCCGACGTCGCCAAGCAGCAGATCCTGCAGCTGCAGTCGCAGATCGAGCAGCTCCGGCACCAGCTCGCCGCGCTGGCGGGCCAGGGGCCGAACGCCATGCAGCACCTGCGTCAGGTGCCTTTGCCCGCAGACAACCTGATGGCGCCGCAGGGCGAGCTGACGGCGGATCTGCTGGGCAAACGCCCGGACATCGCCGCGCAACGCCAGCTGGTGGAGTCTTACAGCCAGCGCGTCAGCGCCGCACGTAAAGAGTTTTACCCCAGCCTGACCATTTCAGCCTTCGCCGGCCTGATGACCACCAATACCAGTGGCACCAGCCCGAATCTGTTTGAAGCGGCCAGCCAGGCCTGGAACGTGATGCCGGCGATTTCGCTGCCGATCTTCCACGCCGGGGCGCTGCGCAGCAAGCTGGGCGAGGAATCCGCGCTGTATGACGAAGCGGTGGAATCCTACAACCAAACCATCCTGAATGCGGTACAGGAAACCGCCGACGCCATCACCATCCAGCAGAGTTCTGCGCAACAGCAGCTGCAGGCGGCGTCCGCGGCCCAGTCGATGCAACAGGTGTATCAGGTCGCCAACGCCCGTTACCAGGCAGGGATTATCGGGCGCGACGATCTGTTGACCAGCCAGACGCAGCTATTGCAGCAGCAACAGGCGGAGTTGAATGCCAGCAGCAACTTACTGCAGGCGAAGATAGGACTGATCCGTGCGCTGGGCGGTGGCTATCAGGCCCCGGCCGCAGCGGATTCGAAAGCATAATAATATAAGGCTTGGAGAACACCATGAGCGCAAGCGCGGAAATCCAAAACCCGCAGCAGCCGAGCGGCAAAAAGAAGCAGCGTAAATTTTGGCTGCTGTTGCTGACGGTTATTTTCATTGTTATAGGGGTGGCTTACTTAGTGTATTGGTTCCTGGTGCTGCGTCATCACCAGGAAACCGACGACGCCTACGTCTCCGGCAACCAGGTGCAGATCATGGCCCAGGTGTCCGGCAGCGTGAACAGCGTCAATTTCGACAACACCGACTACGTCAAGCAGGGCGACGTGCTGCTGACGCTCGATCCGACCGATGCCGAGCAGGCGTTTGAACGCGCCAAGACCGGCCTGGCCAACAGCGTGCGTCAGACCCACCAGTTGATCATCAACAGCAAGCAATATCAGGCCAACATCGCCCTGCGCAAGACCGATCTGAGCAAGGCCGAGAACGATCTGAAGCGCCGCGTGGTGCTGGGCAGCGTTGACGCCATCGGCCGCGAAGAGCTGCAACACGCTCGCGATGCGGTCGACAGCGCCAAGGCCGCGCTGGAAGTGGCGGTGCAGCAATACAACGCCAACCAGGCGATGGTGCTGAATACCCCGCTGGAACAGCAGCCGGCGATCCAACAGGCCGCCGCGCAAATGCGCGACGCCTGGCTGGCGCTGCAGCGTACCAAAGTGATCAGCCCCATTACCGGCTATGTCTCGCGCCGCAGCGTGCAGGTCGGCGCGCAGATCGCCGCCGGTTCGCCGCTGATGGCGGTGGTGCCGGCCGATCACATTTGGGTTGACGCCAACTTCAAGGAAACCCAGATCGCCAACATGCGCATCGGCCAGCCGGCGACGGTGGTCAGTGACGTCTACGGCGACGACGTGGTGTATCAGGGCAAAGTGGCCGGTATCGACATGGGCACCGGCAGCGCCTTCTCGCTGCTGCCGGCCCAGAACGCCACCGGCAACTGGATCAAAGTGGTGCAACGTCTGCCGGTGCGTATTGAGCTCGACGCCAAGCAGGTGGCCGACCATCCGCTGCGCATCGGTCTTTCTACGCTGGTGACCGTCGACACCGCCAACCTGGACGGCCGCGTGCTGGCCGACGTGGTGCGCGACAAACCGCTGTACCAGAGCGACGCGCTGGCCTTGAACCTGGCGCCGGTTAATCAGCTGATCGCCGACGTGATCCATGCGAACGCCGGCTAAGCGCGCGGGAGGCCATCTTGCCACAGAAACCGCTTGAAGGCGCCCAGCTCGCCTGGATGACGGTCGCGCTCGCCATGGCGACCTTCATGCAGGTGCTGGACTCCACCATCGCCAACGTGGCGATCCCCACCATTGCCGGTAACCTCGGGTCTTCCAACTCGCAGGGCACCTGGGTGATCACCTCGTTCGGCGTGGCGAACGCCATCTCGATCCCGATCACCGGCTGGCTGGCGAAGCGCATCGGCGAAGTGCGGCTGTTCCTCTGGTCCACCGCGCTGTTCGTCCTCGCCTCCTGGCTGTGCGGCATCTCCAACAGCCTCGGCATGCTGATCTTCTTCCGCGTGATCCAGGGCGTGGTGGCCGGGCCGCTGATCCCGCTGTCGCAGAGCCTGTTGCTGAACAACTACCCGCCCGCCAAGCGGGCGATGGCCCTGGCGCTTTGGTCGATGACCGTTATCGTCGCGCCGATCTTCGGGCCGATCCTCGGCGGTTACATCAGCGACAACTACCATTGGGGCTGGATCTTCTTCATCAACATCCCGATCGGCGCCTTCGTGATCGTGGCGGCGATGGCGACGCTGAAGGGGCGAGAAACCAAAACCGAGATCAAACCGATCGACACCGTCGGCCTGGTGCTGCTGATCGTCGGCATCGGTTCGCTGCAGGTGATGCTCGATCAGGGCAAGGAGCTGGACTGGTTCAACTCGACCGAGATCATCACCCTGACCGTCGTGGCGGTGGTGGCGTTGCTGTTCCTGGTGGTGTGGGAGCTGACGGACGACCATCCGGTGGTGGATCTGTCGCTGTTCAAGTCGCGCAACTTCACCATCGGCTGCCTGTGCATCAGCCTGGCCTACATGCTGTACTTCGGCGCCATCGTGCTGTTGCCGCAGCTGCTGCAAGAGGTATACGGTTATACCGCCACCTGGGCGGGGCTGGCGTCGGCGCCGGTCGGGCTGATCCCGGTGCTGCTGTCGCCGATCATCGGTAAGTTCGGCAACCGGCTCGACATGCGCAAGCTGGTGACCTTCAGCTTCATCATGTATGCCGTGTGCTTCTACTGGCGCGCCTATACGTTTGAACCGGGCATGGACTTCGGCGCGTCCGCCTGGCCGCAGTTCGTTCAGGGCTTCGCCATCGCCTGCTTCTTCATGCCGTTGACCACCATCACGCTGTCCGGCCTGCCGCCGGAACGCATGGCGGCGGCGTCGAGCCTGTCGAACTTCACGCGGACGCTGGCGGGTTCGATCGGCACCTCGATCACCACCACCCTGTGGACGCAGCGCGAATCGCAGCACCATTCGCAGCTGACGGAGTTCGTCAACCCGTACAACCCGCAGTCGCAGGAGATGTACCGGCAGCTGGAGCAGCTCGGCATGAGCAAGCAGCAGGCGTCGGCCTACATCGCCAACGAGATCACCGCGCAAGGCCTGATCATCTCCGCCAACGAGATCTTCTGGCTGTCGGCCGGGGTATTCCTGGTGCTGCTGGCGCTGGTGTGGGTGGCGAAACCGCCGTTCAGCTCCGGCGGCGGTGGGGGCGGCGGCGCTCACTAAGCTTCAATAAACGAAACGGGCGCCCTGGGGCGCCCGTTTTTTATCCGACGTAGAACAGATTACGCCTGATTCTGACGCCACCAGTCCGCCAGCAGAATGCCGGTCGCCACGGAAACGTTCAGGCTTTCCACCTTGCCGGTGCCGCCGATCGAGACGTTCATGTCGCCCTGCTGCCAGGCGCTGTCGCTCAGACCGTCACGTTCCTGGCCCAGCACCAGCACCATCTTGGCCGGCAGCTTGGCCTGCGCCAGCGCGGTGCCTTTATGGCTGGAGGTGGTAACGATGGTGTAACCCGCCTTGCGGAAGGTATCCAGCACCGACAGGAAATCGTCGGCGTTGATCGCCTTGATGTGCTCAGCGCCGCCTTCTGCGGTACGCACCGCCGCGCCGGACTCCAGCAGCGCCGGATCCTGCAGCAGCACGCCGTTGACGCCGAAATGGGCGCACGAACGAACGATGGCGCCCAGGTTATGCGGGTTGCCTACTTCTTCCAGCGCCAGCACGCAGTCGGTCGCCGGGGCGGTTTTCAGGTAGGTCTGCGCGTCCAGCCCCTGACGTTTTTTGATCAGGAAGCACACGCCGCCGTGGTGCTCGGTGCCGGAAGCCTTGGCCAGCTCTTCCTCATCCACCACGTGGTAAGCCTTGCGGTTGGCCGCCATCCAGCGCAGCGCTTCGCGGAAGCGCGGGGTGACCGACTGCACGAACCAGGCGCGCACGATCGCTTCCGGGCGGCTGGCGAACAGCGCCTGACAGGCGTTTTCACCGTAAACGCGGGTTTCTTCCGCGCGCTGGCGGCGCAGCTGTTCCGGATCGATAAAGCTTTTGCCGCTGATACCGCCGTGATCGAACGCCGGTTCTTCATTCGGCGCGCGCGAAACGGTTCTCCACGGCGACTCGTTGCCGCCGCGATCTTCAGAGCGCGCCGGACGGCGAGGACGATCGCTTTCACTGCGGCGGGAGTCGGCGCCGCGGCGATCGTTGCCGCCGCGCGCCTTGTCTTGACCGGTGCGGCCCGAGCGCGCACCGTCAGCCGGACGGCCTTTGCCGGCCGGACGTTTATTCTTGTTGCGGTCGTCGCCGTTGTCGTCGTCACTGCGGACGTACATCACTTTGACTTTACCGTTCTTGCCACTAAATGAATCGTTCATTGTCTTCTCCACCAACGCGCAGGGCGCGAAGATTACCTGATGTTGGTGCACGAAGCCACCAACTTGCGCTAAAAGCTCCCAACTATCACATCCATTGAACAAACCTCATTGTTCATGCGCCGGGTTTTGCTGATAATTGTCAGCATTAAAGAAACATCTCCGCAACGGCGTTGCGGGGATCATGCTTTCTCTGTACCCGAGGTCAACATGAATACAGTTTGTGCAGCTTGCAATGCCACCAACCGCGTGCCGGAAGAGCGTCTGGCGGACAACGCGAAATGCGGCCGCTGCGGCCATGAGCTCTTCGACGGTGAAGTGATCAACGCCACCGCCGCCACGCTGGACCAGTTGCTGCAGGACGATCTGCCGGTCGTGGTCGATTTCTGGGCGCCGTGGTGCGGCCCGTGCCGCAGCTTTGCGCCGATCTTTGAAGACGTGGCCGAAGAGCGCGCCGGCAAAGTGCGCTTCGTGAAAGTGAACACCGAAGCCGAGCCGGAGCTGAGCGCCCGTTTCCGCATCCGCAGCATCCCGACCATCATGGTGTTCCGTCAGGGCAAAATGGTCGATATGCTCAACGGCGCGATGCCGAAAGCGCCGTTTGACAACTGGCTCAACGAGTTAGTGTGATTCGGCAAGTATAGGCCGTATCCCGCCATCGCGCGCGAACGTGCCCCGATCGAGCCCGCCCCTCCCGGCGGGCTTTTTTCTGCGTTACAATGGCGGTTTTTCCCCAGGATCGTTATGACCGACAACGCCGTACTTCGCCTGCGCCAATTCCGTTTAGACCGCGCCACCCGCCCTTTTCTGGCGCGCGGTTGCCGGGTGGCGCGTTGTCAGGGTTGCCTGCTACCGCATAAAAACTGCCTGTGCGACACCATTCGCCCGCAGCAGGCCGGCAGCCGTTTCTGCCTGATCATGTTCGGCGCCGAGCCGCTCAAGCCCAGCAACACCGGCCGCCTGATCGCCGATATCCTGCCGGACACCCAGGCGTTTCTCTGGTCACGCACCGAGATCGATCCGGCCCTGCTGGCGGCCATCAACGATCCGGCGCGGCAGCCTTATGTGGTGTTCCCCGCTTCCTACGCCGACGCCGAACGGCCGGTGTTCAGCGAGCTGCCCGCCGGCGGCAAACCGCCGCTGTTCATCATGCTGGACGGCACCTGGGCGGAAGCGCGCAAAATGTTCCGTAAAAGCCCGTACCTCAATCAATTCCCGGTGTTTTCCCTCAACGTCGACGCGGCATCGAACTACCAGCTGCGCGAAGCCAGCCGCGCCGAGCAACACTGCACGGCGGAAGTGGCCGCCGCCCTGCTGCAACAGGCGGGCGATCTGCCGGCCGCCGACGGTTTGAATCAGCATTTCCGCTATTTCCGTCAACAGTATCTGGCGGGTAAACCGACCCGCCCGGAGGCACCGGTCACAGCAATATAGCCAGAAAGCGCCTAAAATCAGGCGTAACGTTGCCAAAAGGAGCCGTGCATGAGCCAGCGAGGGTTAGAAGCGCTACTACGTCCCAAATCGATCGCCGTGCTGGGCGCGTCGCAGCAGCCCGGCCGCGCCGGCAACCTGATGATGAGCAATCTGCTGGCCGGCGGTTTCGGCGGGCCCATCTTGCCGGTCACGCCGCGCTACAAGGCGGTATGCGGCGTGATGGCCTACCCCGACGTCGCCAGCCTGCCGCTGACGCCAGATCTGGCGATCATCTGCACCCACGCCAAACGCAATCTGGCGCTGATTGAAGCGCTGGGCCAACGCGGCTGCAAAACCGCCATCGTGCTCTCTTCGCCGCCGGAACAGTTCGCCGAGCTGAAGGCCTGCGCGCAGCGCTATGCCATGCGGCTGTTGGGCCCCAACAGTCTGGGGCTGCTGGCGCCGTGGCAGGGCATCAACGCCAGCTTCTCGCCGGTGCCGATCCAAAAGGGCAAACTGGCGTTTATCTCGCAGTCCGCCGCCGTGGCCAACACCATTCTCGACTGGGCGCAGCAGCGCGAAGTCGGTTTCTCCTACTTCATCGCGCTGGGCGACAGCCTGGACATCGACGTCGACGACCTGCTCGACTTTTTGGCGCGCGACAGCAAGACCAGCGCCATCCTGCTGTATCTGGAAAACATCAGCGACGCACGGCGCTTTCTCTCCGCCTCGCGCAGCGCCTCACGCAACAAGCCCATTCTGGTGATCAAAAGCGGCCGCAGCCAACAGGCGCAGCTGCTGCTCAACAGCCAGCTGGGGCTGGACGCCGCCTATGACGCCGCCATCCAGCGCGCCGGCCTGCTGCGCGTGCAGGATACCCATGAGCTGTTCTCGGCGGTGGAAACCCTCAGCCATATGCATCCGCTGCGCGGCGAGCGGCTGATGATCGTCAGCAACGGGGCGGCGCCGGCGGCGATGGCGCTGGACGAACTGCTCGGACGCAACGGCAAGCTGGCCACGCTGAGCGATGAGAGCCTTGCAAAATTGAGCGACGCGCTGCCGGATTTCATCCGCGCCGGCAATCCGCTCGACCTGCGCGATGACGCCACGCCGCAGCGCTTCCTGGCGGCAATCGAAGCGCTGCTCGACAGCCACGACTATGACGCGCTGCTGTTGATCCACGCGCCGAGCGCGGCGGCGCCAGGCACCGCCACGGCGGAACGGCTGATCGACGCGCTGCATCGCCATGCGCGCGGCAAGCGCATCACGTTGCTGACCAACTGGTGCGGCGAATACTCTTCGCAAGAGGCGCGCCGGCTGTTTACCGAGGCCGCCATTCCCACCTACCGCACCCCGGAAGGCGCGGTGACCGCCTTTATGCATATGGTGGAATATCGCCGCAACCAGAAGCAGCTGAAAGAGACGCCGGCGCTGCCGATCGGCCTGACCGCCAACACCGCCGACGCCCACCGCCTTATCCATCAGGCGCTGGCCGAAGGCGCCACCCAGCTGGATACCCACGAGGTGCAATCCATCCTGCAGGCCTATGACCTGAGCACCCTGCCGACCTGGATTGCCGAAGACAGCGCCGAAGCGGTACACATCGCCGAACAGATCGGCTACCCGGTGGCGCTGAAGCTGCGTTCGCCGGATATCCCGCACAAATCGGAAGTTCAGGGCGTCATGCTCTACCTGCGCACCGCGACCGAAGTGCAGCGCGCGGCGGAGGCGATCCTCGACCGCGTAAAGCGCACCTACCCTCAGGCGCGCATTCACGGCCTGCTGGTGCAGAGCATGGCTAACCGCGCCGGCGCCCAGGAGCTGCGCATCGCGGTGGAGCAGGATGCGATTTTCGGCCCGCTGATCATGCTGGGCGAAGGCGGCGTGGAATGGCGCCAGGAAAATCAGGTGGCGGTCGCGCTGCCGCCGCTGAACATGGCGCTGGCGCGTTATCTGGTGCTGCAGGCGGTGAAAGGCGGCAAGATCCGCGGGCGCAGCGCGCTGCGGCCTTTGGATATCCCCGGGCTGAGCCGCCTGCTGGTGCAGGTCTCCAACCTGATCCTCGACTGCCCGGAGATCGCCCGGCTGGATATTCACCCGGTGCTGGCCTCCGGCAGCGAATTCACCCTGCTGGACGTTTCGATGCAGCTCGCGCCGTTCAGCGGCGATCCGCAGGCGCGGCTGGCGATTCGCCCTTATCCGCATGAGCTGGAAGAAACCATCGCGTTGAAAGACGGCAGCCAATGCCTGTTCCGCCCGATCCTGCCGGAAGACGAGCCGGCGCTGAAGCATTTTATCGATCGGGTGACCAAGGAAGACCTCTATTATCGCTACTTCAGCGAGATCAACGAGTTTACCCATGACGATTTGGCCAACATGACGCAGATCGACTACGATCGAGAAATGGCCTTTGTGGCGGTGCGCGCAGACGAGATCATCGGCGTGACCCGCGCGCTGTCCGATCCGGACAACACCGACGCCGAATTCGCCGTGCTGGTGCGTTCCGACCTGAAAGGCCTGGGCCTGGGCCGCCAGCTGCTGGAGAAAATGATCGCCTATGCGCGCGCCCATGGCCTGACCCGTCTGAGCGGCATCACCATGCCGAATAACCGCGGCATGATCGCGTTGGCGCAGCGGCTGGGCTTTGGCATTGAGGTGCAGCTTGAGGACGGCATCGTCAATCTGACGCTGCCGCTGCAGGCCGCCGACGCGCAGTGACCTGCGTCGCAATGCGCTACGAATCCACCACTTAACGCCAAAACATACGCACAATCGAGGCAACTAATGGTATTATCGCCCGATTATTCGGTTTAATGTTTTTATGCCTGTGGCGTTCCGGCCATCAATCATGAGAGAAGAAACGCACTGTGATGTTGTCAAAATTTAAACGTAGCAAACATCAACAACACCTTGCACAACTGCCCAAACTCCCCCAGACGGTTGCTGATGTTCGTACGTTGTACGCGCCGTCCGATTTTCGCACCACGCTGCTGGACGCCATCGCCAACGCTACCCAACGCATCTATCTGGTGGCCCTGTATCTGGAGCATGACGACGCCGGGCGCGAGATCCTCAACGCGCTGTATCAAGCCAAGCAGCGGCGGCCCGAGCTGGAAATCTGCGTGCTGGTCGACTGGCACCGCGCACAGCGCGGCCGCATCGGCGCCGCTGCCGCCAATACCAACGCCGACTGGTACTGCGCCATGGCCGGCCAACATCCCGAGCAGTCGGTGCCTATCTACGGCGTGCCGGTCAATACCCGCGAAGCGTTGGGCGTACTGCACCTGAAGGGCTTTGTGGTCGACGATACCGTGATCTACAGCGGCGCCAGCATCAACGACGTTTATCTGCATCAGCATGAGAAATACCGTTACGATCGCTACCAGCTGATCACCAACGAGGTGTTGGCCGATACCCTGATCGATTACATCAAGCAGCATCTGCTCACCGCCGGCGCCGTACAGCGCCTCGATCGCAGCGATCGGCCGAAAAGCCCGGAGATCAAAAACGAGACCCGCCTGTTCCGTTTCGCCCTGCGCCTTGCCGGCTATCACTTCCGCGGCAAGGCCGGCAACGATGAGTTGGCGGTGACGCCGCTGGTTGGGCTTGGCAAGCAAAGCGTGCTGAATAAAACCATTCATCACCTGATGTCGTGCGCCGACCAGAAACTGACGCTGTGCACCCCTTATTTCAACCTGCCGGCGCTGCTGGTGCGCAATATCATTTATCTGCTGCGCCAGGGCAAACAGGTGGAGATCATCGTCGGCGACAAGACCGCCAACGACTTCTATATTCCGGAAGACCAGCCGTTCAAAATCATCGGCGCGCTGCCCTACCTGTACGAGATCAACCTGCGCCGTTTTCTGAGCCGCTTGCAGCGCTATATCGACACCGGGCAGCTGATCGTGCGTCTGTGGAAGGATGGCGATAACAGCTATCATCTGAAAGGCATGTGGGTTGACGAAGAGTGGCAGCTGATTACCGGCAATAACCTCAACCCGCGCGCCTGGCGGTTGGATCTGGAAAACGCCATTCTGATCCACGATCCCAAGCAGGAAATGCGCGAGCAACGGCAAACAGAACTGGAGTGCATCCGCACTCACACCACCGTGGTCGGCCATTATCAGGAGCTGCAAAGCATTCAGCAGTACCCGATCAAGGTGCGCAAGCTGATTCGCCGTCTGCGGCGTATCCGCATCGATCGGTTGATTAGCCGTATCCTGTAAGATCTACTCTGACCCCGGCCAAGGCCGGGGTTTTTATTACAGCTGTATTTCCTTGCCTTTGCGATGCAACCGGAGTGAGACCAGCAACGCCAGCAGGCACATGCCGGAAACATACCAGAAGAAGGCATTTTCCACGCCGAACGATTTAAGCGACAGCGCGACATATTCCGCCGAACCGCCGAACAGGGCATTCGCTACCGCATAAGACAAGCCCACCCCTAACGCGCGCACCTCCGGCGGGAACATCTCGGCTTTAAGCAGCCCGCTGATCGAGGTGTAAAAGCTGACAACGAACAGCGCCAGTACGATCAGGCCGAACGCCATAAAGGGGTTGCTCACCCCTTTCAGGGCGAACAGGATCGGCACCGTCAACAGGGTGGCCAATGCCGAGAAGATCAGCATCGAGCTGCGACGGCCGATTTTGTCCGAGAACGCGCCTGCCGCCGGCTGCAGCAGCATGAAGACGAACAGCGCGGCGGTCATGATGGCGCTGGCCAGCTTGGCGTCCATACCGGCGGTGTTCACCAGATATTTCTGCATATAGGTGGTAAAAGTGTAAAAGGTCAGTGAACCGGCGGCGGTAAAGCCCAACACCATCACAAACGCCTTGCGGTTTTTCCATAGCCCCGTCAGCGAACCGGCATCTTGGTGGTTACGTGTTTTCGCATCGGAGGTTTCATTCAGCGAACGGCGCAGGTACAACGCCACCACCGCCAACACGGCCCCCAAGGCAAACGGGATGCGCCATCCCCAGGCCTTCAGCTCTTCGCCGGACAATATCTGCTGCAGGATCACCAATACCAGCAGCGCCAGCAGTTGCCCGCCGATCAGCGTGACATACTGGAACGATGCGTAGAAGCCGCGCCGCCCCTTGATTGCCACCTCGCTCATGTAGGTGGCGCTGGTGCCGTACTCGCCGCCCACAGACAGCCCCTGGAACAATCGCGCGATCAGCAGCAGCGCCGGCGCCCAGCTGCCGATCGACTCATACGTCGGCAGACAGGCGATCACCAGCGATCCGGCGCACATCATGCAGACCGAAAGCAGCATTGAGTTTTTTCGGCCGTGTTTATCGGCAATGTAGCCGAACAGCCAGCCGCCGATCGGCCGCATAAAGAAGCCGGCGGCGAACACACCGGCAGTTTGCAGCAGTTGTGTCGTGCTGTTGCCCGCCGGAAAAAATGAGGCGGCAAAGTAGATTGAGCAGAAGGAGTAAACATAAAAATCAAACCACTCCACCAGATTGCCTGATGAAGCCCCGACGATGGCAAAAATGCGTTTTTTGTTATCCAGCGCCCCCTGTTCGACGCCGCGTTCATCCTCAAGAACCGAGGTTGTTTCTGTCATGGTATTTTCTCCGAGCCATAGCAATGATGAAATTCGGCGTCCTGCCGCTCTGGTTGTTACTTTATTGTTATTTATAAGTTAACAGCCAAACTTAATAGCGGACGAAGAATATCTGGCGTTTGGAGGGACAATGCGCGGAATTTGTGATGAATATTAAACCGCACGCTGAAAGCTGAAGCGGATTGCAACGGGGATTTTCCGTTTTACGCATAGCAAAAAGCCCTGAACTGATGTTCAGGGCTTTCGGCTTGTTTTGATGCCTGGCAGTTTATGGCGGGCGTCCTGCCCGCCCCCCTTCGGGCCGTTGCTTCGCAACGTTCAAATCCGCTCCCGGCGGATTTGTCCTACACAATTCGTCTCATCCTGAGACTCTCCCCTCCGGGGCCGCCGCACGCGGCGTTAAGGCCCGTTCCCGACGGGCCTTTCGCATGGCCATGCTCGAGCAGAACGCCAGATAACAGACAAAACAAAAAGCCCCATGCTTTCGCATGAGGCTTGTTGTTTTATTTGATGCCTGGCAGTGTCCTACTCTCGCATGGGGAGACCCCACACTACCATCGGCGCTACGGCGTTTCACTTCTGAGTTCGGCATGGGGTCAGGTGGGACCACCGCGCTATTGC
>NZ_JBJNLK010000019.1:0-36968 GCF_052169115.1 Serratia sp. CY33525
GATTGTCTGATAAATTGTTAAAGAGCAGTGAGTTAGGCGCTTTCGCTTGCTAACTCGAGGTGGCGTATATTACGCTTTCCTCTTTCAGAGTCAACCCTAATTTTCAGGATTTTTTCTCTGCGACCCCCGGATACTCTGTGAAGTTGTTCACATGTTCCGTGTCGATGGAGGCGCATTATAGGGAGTTCCTCGCAGGCCGCAACAGGTATTTTCCGCAAAAACGATCGTTCGCTGCATTCCACAGCAAAACCCCGCCTTATACCCACTTGCACACAGTGTTATCCACAGATGCGATTTGCACGGAAAATTTACGAGCGCCACGCAAACGTTTTCGCTACAATTCCCCGCGGCGAAACGATCCCCCTTTTTATGGGGGCGTTACCTGAATATGCGCCTGCCCCTCCCTTTATAAGGCAAAAACCTTTCCTTATAGAGAAAACGAGGTGGACATTCACGTAACGCTCTTTAATTGCGACTCAAAGCCAAGGGATAAAACCATGCAACAACCTCGTCCAATCCGCCGGGCCCTGCTCAGCGTGTCTGACAAAGCCGGTATCGTTGAATTCGCCGAAGCGCTTTCCCAGCGCGGCGTTGAACTGCTCTCCACCGGCGGTACCGCTCGCCTGCTGGCAGACGCCGGTCTGCCCGTTACCGAAGTTTCCGACTACACCGGCTTCCCGGAGATGATGGACGGACGAGTAAAGACCCTGCACCCGAAAGTTCACGGCGGTATTCTCGGCCGCCGCGGGCAGGACGACGCCATCATGACTCAGCATGACATCCAGCCTATCGACATGGTGGTCGTCAATCTGTACCCGTTCGCCCAAACCGTGGCGCGCCCGGATTGCTCGCTGGAAGACGCGGTCGAGAATATCGATATCGGCGGCCCGACCATGGTGCGCTCCGCCGCCAAGAACCATAAAGACGTCGCCATCGTGGTGAAGAGCAGCGACTACGCCGCCATCATTACCGAGATGGACAACAACGACGGCTCGCTGCGCTATGCCACCCGCTTCGATCTCGCCATCAAGGCCTTCGAGCACACCGCCGCCTACGACAGCATGATCGCCAACTACTTCGGCGCGCTGGTGCCGGCGTACCACGGCGAGACCGAGCAGCCGTCCGGCCGCTTCCCGCGCACCCTGAACCTCAACTACATCAAGAAGCAGGATATGCGCTACGGTGAGAACAGCCACCAGCAGGCCGCCTTCTATATAGAAGAAGAGGTAAAGGAAGCGTCCGTCGCGACCGCCGAGCAGCTGCAGGGCAAGGCGCTGTCTTATAACAACATCGCCGATACCGACGCCGCGCTGGAATGCGTGAAAGAGTTCGCCGAGCCGGCCTGCGTGATCGTCAAACACGCCAACCCTTGCGGCGTGGCGATCGGCGACGACATCCTGGCCGCCTACGAGCGCGCTTACCAAACCGACCCGACCTCCGCCTTTGGCGGCATCATCGCCTTTAACCGCGAGCTGGATGCCGCCACCGCGCAGGCGATCATCAGCCGCCAGTTCGTGGAAGTGATCATCGCGCCAAACGTCACCCAGGAAGCGCGCTCCCTGCTGGCCGCCAAGCAGAACGTGCGCGTGCTGGCCTGCGGCCAGTGGCAGCAACGTGTGGCGGGGCTGGACTTCAAGCGCGTCAACGGCGGCCTGCTGGTGCAGGATCGCGATCTGGGCATGGTAACCGCCGCCGATCTGCGTGTGGTATCCGAGCGTCAGCCGACCGAACAGGAACTGCGCGACGCGCTGTTCTGCTGGAAAGTGGCCAAGTTCGTGAAATCCAACGCCATCGTCTATGCACGTGACAACATGACCATCGGCATAGGCGCCGGCCAGATGAGCCGCGTTTACTCCGCCAAGATCGCCGGCATCAAAGCGGGTGATGAAGGGCTGGAAGTGAAAGGGTCTGCCATGGCCTCCGACGCCTTCTTCCCGTTCCGCGACGGCATCGATGCCGCGGCGGCGGTCGGCATCACCTGCGTGATCCAGCCGGGCGGCTCGATCCGCGACGACGAAGTGATCGCCGCCGCCAACGAACACGGCATCGCCATGATCTTTACCGACATGCGTCACTTCCGCCATTAATTCCTTTTGCCGCGTGCGCTCCGGCGCACGCCATTCGTGGAGCCCCTGATGAACATTTTGATTATCGGCAACGGCGGGCGCGAGCACGCGCTGGCCTGGAAAGCCGCCCAGTCTCCGCTGGCGGACAAAGTCTACGTTGCGCCGGGCAATGCCGGCACCGCGCTGGAAGCCAATCTGGAAAACGTGGCGATCGCCGCCACCGACATCCCTGCCCTGGTCGCTTTCGCCCAGAGCCATGACATCGGTCTGACTATCGTCGGGCCGGAAGCGCCGCTGGTGATCGGCGTGGTCGATGCCTTCCAGGCCGCCGGTTTGAAAATCTTCGGCCCGTCACAGGCCGCCGCGCAGCTCGAAGGCTCCAAAGCCTTCACCAAGGATTTCCTGGCGCGCCACCGCATCCCGACCGCCGAATATGAAAACTTTACCGAGGTGGAGCCGGCGCTGGCCTATGTGCGCCGCAAAGGTGCACCGATCGTCATCAAGGCCGATGGCCTGGCGGCCGGTAAAGGCGTGATCGTCGCGATGACGCTGCAGGAAGCGGAAGAGGCGGTGCGAGACATGCTGGCCGGCAATGCCTTCGGCGACGCCGGTCATCGCATCGTGGTGGAAGAGTTCCTCGACGGCGAAGAAGCCAGCTTCATCGTGATGGTCGACGGCGAGAACGTGGTGCCAATGGCCACCAGCCAGGACCACAAACGCGTCGGCGACGGCGACACCGGCCCGAACACCGGCGGCATGGGGGCTTACTCCCCGGCGCCGGTCGTGACCGACGAAATCCACCGGCGCGCCATGGATCAGGTGATCTGGCCGACGGTGCGCGGCATGGCGGCGGAAGGCAACACCTACGTCGGCTTCCTGTACGCCGGCCTGATGATCGCCGCCGATGGCCAGCCGAAGGTGATCGAATTCAACTGTCGTTTTGGCGATCCCGAAACCCAGCCGATCATGCTGCGCCTGCGCTCCGATCTGGTGGAGCTGTGCCTGGCGGGTGCCGAAGGCCGCCTGAACGAGAAAAGCTCCGACTGGGACGAACGCCCTGCGCTCGGGGTGGTGCTGGCGGCCGGCGGTTATCCGGGCGACTATCGCAACGGCGAAGTGATCCAGGGATTGCCGCAGCAGGAAAGCGCCGACGGCAAGGTCTTCCACGCCGGTACACGCCTGCAGGGCGATGATGTCGTCACCAGCGGCGGCCGCGTGCTGTGCGTAACGGCGCTGGGCGACACCGTGGCGCAGGCGCAGCAACGCGCCTACCAGCTGGCGGAAGGCATTCAGTGGCCGGGCAGCTTCTGCCGCAAAGATATCGGTTATCGCGCGATTGCGCGCGGCAAGTGATTTGGCCGTCTAAGGTCATGATGGGAGGCTCCGCAGCGCGGGGCCTTTTTTACAGCTGGTCTTCTTTCGGTTCCCAGCTGCAGAAGTCGTCGTTCGCCACCAGCAGCAGTTCGCTGCCTTCGGGCGCTTCCAGCCAGGCGACGCTCACCGGCCGGCTACTGCTGCGGGCGCGTTTCTCGATCCAAACGATGGAGGCGGCATCCAGCCCCGGTTTCATGCGTTGGCCGTCGCAGGTTTGCACCTCGCCCTGCATCCAGCGCCCCTGCAGCAATTTCACCTTGCCGGCGCGCAGCGCATTGCTCACTTCAAGGATCCGCCGCGCCTGATATTGGTACAGAGCGATTTCATCGCTGGTCAACGGTTCGCGGCGTGTCGCCAACTGGCGCTGCATAAAGCTCACCGTGCCGTCGTCGGCAAAGCGCAGTTGAATGGAATCTCGATCGCCGTCGGCGTCGTTGCGTTTGATTTGGCGCAGCACGTCGCCCTGATAGGTGTACAGCGTGGTGATGGTACCCGGACCACGGTAAGGGCTGTAGACGCTGACCAACACCTGCGGACGATGTTGCTCATCGTCTTTACGCCACAGGCGTATCACACCCTGATCGGCCACGAAGCCGCTGGCGGTAAAGCTGGGGATATCGGAATGGAAACTGCAGGCGCTCAGGCCGACGGCGATGCCAACGGCCATGAGCGCCCGACGAGCAAACAAAAGGGGCGCCATCGCCCCCCTGTTTATTCTTTTCACCGAGGCGCGGTCTTATTTAACAGCGTCTTTCAGTGCTTTGCCAGAAACGAACGCAGGCACGTTGGCTGCTGCGATTTTGATTTCTTTGCCAGTCTGTGGGTTGCGGCCAGTGCGCTCGCTACGATGGTTTACTTTGAAAGTACCGAAGCCAACCAATTGTACTGCATCACCTTCTTTCAGAGACTCAGTAATAGCAGCCAGGGTGGATTCCAGAGCCAGTTTAGCTTGTGCTTTGGAAAGGTCAGCCTTGTCCGCGATTACATCAATCAGTTGAGTCTTGTTCATAAGTTATCCTTACAGTGTGTTTATCGTTTGCAAAGCATCGAGTGCGACGGATATGCCGATTGACAGCACTCTCCTGCATACACGCACCGATAGCCACTTTTTTTACGCCCCCCAAATGTAGACCAGACAGGGTGCGGATGTGAAGCCTTAAGGCATGACAAATCAGGCGTTAAATCACGTTTTGTTGCCTTATTGCGCTAAATTTATCCCGATGTTGCTGACACCGGCCTCTCGCAGGTCGGATCGCAGCCCCTTGATCAGGTCTATATCGCGCTCTTCACAGGCGTCCAACAGGCGGAAAATTTCCCATTGAATGTCCCATTCTTCCTCTACCGCAGGCAAACTTTCCAACTCTTCGTCGGTCATTTCCTTACCGGCTTGGGTCATTTCCAACATCGCCACGGTGCGAATCGATGTTTCGCTGATGGCAATGGCGTGCTCCAGCGTCTCCCCGCCGAGCCGCGAATGGATCAGTTCCCCTAATGCGATACAGGCATCAATTGCCGGGTAAACGCCGTAAAGATCGTAATCTTCCGCCGACGGAATCGCCTCTTCCAACTTCTCGAGCTGGCTGTCGAAGTTGACCTTGGCGTCCTTCACCACCAGCGTTTCCCACACCAAATCCAGAATGCGGCGATAAACCGCCGGATCGCCGAACTCGGTCTGTTTGCAGAACATCTGGTAATTCGGGTACATACGCTCGCACAAACTGGCCATAAAGGTCAAATGTTGCCAGGCCTCGAGCCGTTCCAGACGTAAATGAATCGGGTTACGTAGCATGCTTTACTCTCTTACGCGTTATCTGCGGCGCAGTGTACCCGAAATCGCTCATGGCGACACCTCCGGATGCTGCTGCAACCAACGCTGAAACGCCGGACGGCGCGACGCGATGGCGTCGGCCCAGCGGGTCGGCTCCGGTAAACGGTAGCCCGCCATACAACGTTGCACCCACGCCAGCGCACTGTCGGCGCCCACGCGATGCCCGGTAGAGATGAACAGCGGGTTGCAACGCGCCTTGCTGCGCCACACCCAGCCCAGCGGTTCACCCTTATCTTCCAGCGGCGCCAGCGCGCCGACGGCGGCGTCCAGCGGCGCGAATTTGCCGCACAGGCGCTTCTTGGCCACGCCGATGGTCGGCACATCGACCAGCAGGCCGAAATGGCTGGCGACGCCGAGACGCCGCGGATGCGAAATGCCATGCCCATCGACGAAGATCAGCCCCGGTTTCTGCTGCAGCTGCCCCCAGGCGGCCAACAGCGCCGGGTATTCGCGAAACGACAGGAAGCCCGGGATGTAGGGCATGACGGTGGCGATGCGCGCCACCTGATACTCCACCAGTTCCAGCGACGGATAGCGCAGGATGGCGATGGCGGCGCGCGTCACCGCCCCCTCCTGCTCGAAGCCCACGTCGGCGCCGGCGATGAAGGCCGGCGGTTCGGCCGGCAGATCGTCGTAGCGAATGACTTCAGCCGCGCGCCGCAGCTGTTCGGCGCGCAGGGCCGCCATATCGGTCACATCGAATCCTTAACGGTGGTATTTCGCCGAGTGCGCGTGCACCGCCTCGACGAAGGCGCCGGCGTGCTCCGGGGGCACATCCTGATGGATGCCGTGGCCCAGGTTGAACACATGGCCGTTGCCGTGGCCGAAACCGGCCAGAATGGTCTCCACTTCTTCCGCGATGCGCGCCGGAGAGGCATAAAGCATCGACGGATCCATATTGCCCTGCAGCGCCACTTTGTCGCCCACGCGCCGACGCGCGTCGGCGATGTCGGTGGTCCAATCCAGCCCCAGCGCATCGCAGCCGGTGGCGGCCATCGCCTCCAGCCACTGCCCGCCGCCTTTGGTGAACAGCGTCACCGGCACGCGGCGGCCGTCGTTTTCACGCAGCAGCCCGTCGACGATCTTGTGCATGTAGTGCAAAGAGAACTCGCGGTAATCGCGCCCGGTCAGCACGCCGCCCCAGGTGTCGAACACCATCACCGACTGCGCGCCGGCCTTGATCTGGGCATTGAGGTACAGGATCACGCTGTCCGCCAGCTTGTCCAGCAACAGGTGCAGCGTGGCCGGTTCGGCATACATCATCTTCTTCAGCTTGGTGAAGGCTTTGCTGCTGCCGCCTTCGACCATATAAGTCGCCAGCGTCCACGGGCTGCCGGAGAAGCCGATCAGCGGCACTTCGCCCTTCAGCTCGCGGCGAATGGTGCGCACCGCGTTCATCACATAGCCCAGCTCCACTTCCGGATCGAACACCGGCAGCTTGTCGACGTCGGCGCGGCAGGTAACGGGGGAGCTGAAACGCGGGCCTTCGCCGGCTTCAAAGTACAGGCCGAGCCCCATGGCGTCGGGAATGGTGAGAATGTCGGAGAACAGGATGGCGGCGTCCAGCGCATAGCGGCGCAGCGGCTGCAGCGTGACCTCGCAGGCCAGCTCCGCGTTCTTGCACAGCGACATGAAATCACCGGCCTGGGCGCGGGTCGCCTTGTACTCCGGTAAATAACGACCGGCCTGGCGCATCATCCATACGGGGGTCACATCCACCGGCTGGCGCAACAGCGCGCGCAGGTAGCGATCGTTCTTCAACTCAGTCATTTATGGGGCTCCCTTAATAATCTGCCGGCCATTGTACATTATTCTGCCCGGCACAGCGCCACGGTGTCCTCAATCAACCGGCGCGCCACGGTACCGGGCGGCGGCAACAGCGGCAGCTGGTCGTAGCGATACCAGCCGGCGTTGAGCAGCTCCTTGGGATCGTGACGAATTTCCCCCTGATGGTAATCGGCCATAAAGGCCATCATCAGCGAGTGCGGGAACGGCCAGGGTTGTGAAGTGACGTAGCGCAGGTTCTTGATTTCGATATTGCTCTCTTCCATCACTTCGCGCGCTACCGCCTGCTCCAGCGTTTCGCCCACTTCGACGAAGCCGGCCAGCACCGTGTGGATACCGCCGCGATGGCGCACGTGTTGCGCCAGCAGGATCTGATCCTCACGCCGAATGGCGACGATCACGCAGGGTGCAATCTGCGGATAGTAGCGCTCTTTGCAGTGGCCACACAGGCAGGCGCTCTCGCTGCGGCTGAGGTGCATCTCATGGCCGCAGTAGCCGCAATAGCGATGTGAACGGTAGAAATCCGCCAGCTGCACGCCGCGCCCGGCAAGCTGAAACAGACCGCGATCCAGATCCAACAGCTGACGCACCGAGCCCATCTCCCGCGGCATCGCCTGGCGCACCAGCCAAACCGGCGCACCCGCCCACTCACCGATGGTGCGCGCCATGTGGCCCTGCAGCCCGAGGGCGGCGGCCGTCCCCGACGGCAATTCACCGTTCGGTAACCAAAGTTTGCTTTCATGGCTGACGATCCACCAGCCGTTTTCATTGCCCGTTAATGCAAGTTCCATATCGTTGTTGCACAACCTCAGCTTCACTGGCACTCTACGAATCGGCTTTGTTACATTTTAATAACTTACCGGTTACTTTTATTACTTACACGGAGTCAAACATGCTCAACCGTTTGGAAAGGCTGACTCAGCGCGTTGGCGGTAGTAATGAATTAGTTGATCAATGGCTTCAGGCCCGCAAGCAGTTGCTGGTCGCCTACTGCACGCTGGTAGGCCTCAAACCGAATAAAGAAAAGCATACGCCGCTGAATGAAAAAGCGCTGGAGAACTTTTGCCACAACCTGGTGGATTACCTCTCCGCAGGGCATTTTCATATCTATGACAGAATTATCAAACAAGTGGAAGGCGCAGCCAGTCCGAAAATGTCGCTGGCGGTGAACATCTACCCCAAGCTGTGGGCCAATACCGAACAGATCATGGCGTTCCACGATCGCTATACCGAAGTGGATATCGATCAGGAGATTTGTCTGGAATTCCACCAGGCCTTGTCGGATATCGGCGAAACGCTGGCGGCGCGCTTTGCGCTGGAAGATAAGCTGATCCTGCTGGAGGCGGAAGCCGCGCAGCAACCGCTGCCGGACCAGGCGCTGGATCCGGCGCGTTAAAATTTTATAGTTTTTTTTCTTATCCCTCCTATACTGGGGGGCATCTTGTCGGAGTGCCTAGCGCCTGATTTGTTCATCGAATCAGCCAGGCTGAGACCGTTAATTCGGGATCCGCGGAACCTGATCGGGTTAATACCCGCGAAGGGAACAAGAGTAATCTATCGCCACAGGCACGGCCTTCCCCTTGCGGGCGCCCTGCCTTATCGGCCACCATCATTACTCCCTCCGAGCTCCAGACAAGCAACTTTCCCAACCCAACACACTGGTAGGAACTTGCTATGTCTAACGTTAATCCACCGCGCGCCCGTAAAGCGCAACGCGAAGCCGCCCAGCAGTTTATCGACACCCTGCAAGGCATGGCTTTCCCGAACTCACGCCGTATCTATCTGCAAGGCTCGCGCAGCGATATCCAGGTGCCGATGCGCGAAATTCAGCTCAGCCCGACCCTGCTCGGCGGCAGCAAAGACAACCCGCAGTATGAACCCAACGAGGCGATCCCGGTGTATGACACCGCCGGCCCCTACGGCGATCCGCAGGCCAAGCTCGACGTGCACGCCGGTCTCGCCAAACTGCGCGCCGGCTGGATCGACGCGCGCGGCGATACCGCCACCCTCAGCGGCGCCAGCTCCGGCTTCACCCAACAGCGGCTGGCGGACGAGGGGCTGGATCATCTGCGCTTCGAACATCTGCCGCTGCCGCGCAAGGCGCTGCCGGGCAGGCGCGTGACCCAGCTGCACTATGCCCGCGCCGGCATCGTCACCCCGGAGATGGAGTTCATCGCCATCCGTGAAAACATGGGGCGCGAGCGCATTCGCGGCGAGGTGCTGCGCCACCAGCACCCGGGCCAGAGCTGGGGCGCCAACCTGCCGGACAACATCACGCCGGAGTTCGTACGCCAGGAAGTGGCCGCCGGCCGCGCCATCATTCCCGCCAACATCAACCATCCGGAGGCGGAGCCGATGATCATCGGCCGCAATTTCCTGGTGAAGGTGAACGCCAATATCGGCAACTCGGCGGTCACGTCGTCGATCGAAGAAGAGGTGGAGAAGCTGGTGTGGTCCACCCGCTGGGGCGCGGACACCGTGATGGATCTCTCTACCGGCCGCTATATTCACGAAACCCGCGAGTGGATCCTGCGCAACAGCCCGGTGCCCATCGGCACCGTGCCGATCTACCAGGCGCTGGAGAAGGTCAACGGCGTGGCGGAAAACCTCACCTGGGAGATGTTCCGCGATACGCTGCTGGAACAGGCGGAGCAAGGGGTCGACTACTTCACCATCCACGCCGGCGTGCTGCTGCGCTACGTGCCAATGACCGCCAAACGCCTGACCGGCATCGTGTCGCGCGGCGGCTCGATCATGGCCAAATGGTGTCTATCGCACCATCAGGAAAACTTCCTCTATCAGCATTTCCGTGAAATCTGTGAGATCTGCGCCGCCTACGACGTTTCGCTGTCGCTCGGCGACGGCCTGCGCCCCGGCTCGATTCAGGACGCCAACGACGAAGCCCAGTTCGCCGAGCTGCATACGCTGGGCGAGCTGACCAAAATCGCCTGGGAATACGACGTGCAGGTGATGATCGAAGGCCCGGGCCACGTGCCGATGCAGATGATCCGCCGCAACATGACCGAAGAGCTGGAACACTGCCACGAAGCGCCGTTCTACACCCTCGGCCCGCTGACCACCGATATCGCCCCGGGCTATGACCATTTCACCTCCGGCATCGGCGCGGCAATGATCGGCTGGTTCGGCTGCGCCATGTTGTGTTACGTCACGCCGAAAGAACACCTCGGCCTGCCGAACAAAGAGGACGTCAAGCAGGGCCTGATCACCTACAAGATCGCCGCTCACGCCGCCGATCTGGCCAAAGGCCATCCGGGTGCGCAGATCCGCGATAACGCCATGTCCAAGGCGCGTTTCGAATTCCGCTGGGAAGATCAGTTCAATCTGGCGCTCGATCCGGCCACCGCCCGCGCCTATCACGACGAAACCCTGCCGCAGGAGTCCGGCAAGGTCGCCCACTTCTGCTCGATGTGCGGGCCGAAATTCTGCTCGATGAAAATTTCGCAGGAGGTGCGCGACTACGCCGCCGCCCAGGAGGCCGCCAAGCCGATCGAAGTGCAGCTGACCGGCATGGAGAAAATGTCCGCCGAGTTCCGCGCCCGCGGCAGCGAGCTGTATCACAGCGCCGGCACCCTGCAAGAGGAGACAAGCAATGACTGATATCACGACCCCCTTCCCGGCTACGCCCCACAAACTGGGGCTTTACCCGGTCGTCGACAGCGTGGAATGGATCGCTCGCCTGCTGGAGGCCGGCGTCACCACCATCCAGCTGCGCATCAAGGATCTGCCTGACGAGCAGGTCGAAGCGGATATCGCCGCCGCCATCGCGCTGGGCCAGCGTTATCAGGCGCGGCTGTTCATCAACGACTACTGGCGGCTGGCGATCAAGCACGGCGCTTACGGCGTGCATCTGGGCCAAGAGGATCTCGATACTACCGATCTGGCGGCCATTCACCGCGCCGGGCTGCGGCTGGGCGTGTCCACCCATGACGACGCGGAGCTGGCGCGCGCGCTGGCGGTGAAACCTTCCTACATCGCGCTGGGGCACATCTTCCCCACCCAAACCAAAGACATGCCTTCGGCGCCGCAGGGGCTGGCGGAGTTGAAACGCCACATCGCCGGCCTGGCGGATTACCCGACGGTGGCGATCGGCGGGATCAGCATCGATCGCGTACCGGCAGTGCTGGCGTGCGGCGTCGGCAGCGTGGCGGTGGTCAGCGCCATCACCCAAGCGCCGGACTGGCGCGCGGCGACGGCCGAGCTATTGCGGCTGATCGAAGGCGAGGATCCGAACGATGCTTAACGATCAGGAATTCCTGCGCTACAGCCGCCAGCTGCTGCTGGAGGACGTCGGCCCGGAAGGCCAGGAGAAACTCAAGCGCGCCACGGTGCTGATCGTCGGTTTGGGCGGGCTCGGTTCCCCGGCTTCGCTGTATCTGGCCGCCGCCGGCGTCGGCACGCTGCTGCTGGCCGACGACGACCAGCTGCATGTCACCAACCTGCAGCGGCAAATCCTCTACCGCAGCGCCGATACCGCCACCGGCAAGGCGGCGCTGGCGCAACGCCACCTGCAGGCGCTGAACCCGTTGGTGGAATCCATCCCGCTGGCGCAGCGGCTGCTGGGGCAAGCGCTGCGCGACGCGGTCGCCCGCGCCGATCTGGTGCTGGACTGCTGCGACAATATGGCGACCCGTCATGAGGTCAATGCCGCCTGCATCGCCGCCGCCAAGCCGCTGATCAGCGGCAGCGCGGTCGGTTTCAGCGGCCAGTTGCTGGTGCTCGAGCCGCCCTATGCGCACGGCTGCTACGCCTGCCTGTACCCGGAGCAGGAAGAGCCGCAGCGCAACTGCCGCACCGCCGGGGTGCTCGGCCCGGTGGTGGGCGTGATCGGCACTCTGCAAGCGCTGGAAGCCATCAAGATGTTGGCCGGTATGCCTTCCTCCCTCAGCGGCAAGCTGCGGCTGTTCGACGGCAAGCAGCAGAGCTGGAGCACGCTGCAACTGAGCCAGGCCCGCGCCTGCCCGGTATGCGGAGGCGCGGCATGAAGATCCGTCTGAACGACCAACCGCTGGAGCTGGCGCAGCCGCTCAGCGTCGCCGCCCTGCTGACCCAGCTGGAACGCCACCAGCCGGGCACCGCGCTGGCGATCAACCAAACCATCATCCCGCGCGCCGACTGGGCCGACCATCAGGTGCAGGACGGTGACGACATTTTGCTGTTTCAAGCGATCGCCGGAGGCTGACATGCTGAAAATCGCCGATACCACTTTTACCTCGCGCCTGTTCACCGGCACCGGCAAGTTCGCCACCCCGGCGTTGATGCTGGAGGCGCTGGCGGCCTCCGGCTCACAGCTGGTGACCATGGCCATGAAGCGCGTCGATCTGCGCGGCGGCAACGACGCCATTTTGGCGCCGCTGCAGCGGCTGGGCGTAAGGCTATTGCCCAACACCTCCGGCGCCAAAACGGCCGCCGAAGCGGTGTTCGCCGCCCGGCTGGCGCGCGAAGCGCTCGGCACCCACTGGGTGAAGCTGGAGATCCATCCCGATGTGAAATACCTGCTGCCGGATCCGATAGAAACGTTGAAGGCGGCGGAAACGCTGGTGAAAGACGGTTTTGTGGTGCTGCCCTACTGCGGCGCCGATCCGGTGCTGTGCAAACGGCTGGAAGAGGTGGGTTGCGCGGCGGTGATGCCGCTCGGCGCCCCTATCGGCTCCAACCGCGGTCTGCGCACCCGTGACTTCCTCGAGATCATCATCGAGCAGGCCAAGGTGCCGGTGGTGGTCGACGCCGGCATCGGCGCGCCGAGCCACGCGCTGGAAGCGATGGAGCTGGGCGCCGACGCGGTGCTGGTGAATACCGCCATCGCCGTGGCGCGCGACCCGGTGCAAATGGCACGGGCGTTTCGCCTGGCGCTGGAGGCCGGCGAGCTGGCGCGCAGCGCCGGATTGGGTGCCAGCCAGCGCGGTGCGGCCGCCTCCAGCCCGCTGACCGCCTTCCTCAGCCAACCAGAGGAGACGCAGTGATGGCCGACGATTTCAGTAGCCGCTGGCAACAGCTGGATTGGGACGACATTACGCTGCACATCAACGGCAAAACCGCACGCGACGTGGAACGCGCGTTGACCGCCGACAAGCTGACGCGCAACGACTTTATGGCGCTGATCTCCCCCGCCGCCGCGCCGTATCTGGAACCGCTGGCGCAGCGCGCGCAGCAGCTGACCCGTCAGCGCTTCGGCAACGTCGTCAGCTTCTATGTGCCGCTGTACCTTTCTAACCTGTGCGCCAACGACTGCACCTACTGCGGCTTTTCGATGAGCAACCGCATCAAGCGCAAAACGCTGGACGCGGCGGAGATCGCACGCGAGTGCGAAGCCATCAAGGCGCTGGGGTTCGAGCACCTGTTGCTGGTCACCGGCGAACATCAGAGCAAGGTTGGCATGGACTATTTCCGTCAGCACATTCCGGCGATCCGCCGCCACTTCAGCTCGCTGATGATGGAAGTGCAGCCGCTGGCGCAGGACGAGTACGCCGAACTGAAAGCGCTGGGCCTGGACGGCGTGCTGGTGTATCAGGAAACCTACCATCCGGCCACCTATCTGCAGCACCATCTGCGCGGGCAGAAGCAGGATTTTCATTGGCGCCTGGCCACGCCGGATCGCCTGGGGCGCGCCGGGATCGACAAGATCGGCCTCGGTGCGTTGATCGGCCTGTCCAACAGCTGGCGCACCGACTGCTACCTGCTGGCGGAACATCTGTTCTACCTGCAGCAAACCTACTGGCAGAGCCGCTACTCGATCTCGTTCCCGCGTCTGCGCCCCTGCACCGGCGGCATTGAGCCGGCGTCGATCATGAGCGAGCCTCAGTTGGTGCAGCTGATCTGCGCCTTCCGGCTGTTCGCGCCGGACGTTGAGCTGTCGCTGTCTACGCGTGAGTCGCCGTACTTCCGCGATCACATGATCCCGGTGGCGATCAACAGCGTCAGCGCCGGATCCAAGACGCAGCCCGGCGGCTATGCCGACGACGTGCCGCCGGAGTTGGAACAGTTCGAGCCGCACGACGGCCGCACGCCACAGCAGGTCGCCGAGGCCATCAGCAACGCCGGGCTGCAGCCGGTGTGGAAAGACTGGGACGGTTATCTGGGACGCAGCACGCAATAAGCGGCAACGTTTACCGCCGCGTGAAGAAAACGCTGGAGCGGCCGCGCAATGCCGAACGCCGGCGCTGGCGCCGGTAACCTCCCCGGCTATAGTGACCTTGCCGACCGCCAAACCCGGCGTCGGCCGGGGCCGTCACCCTCTCGATGGCCCCGCCTTATCCCATCCCGGATCGCGCCGGAGATTCTCTTGCGCGACGCCGGGCCCTCGTCCGCGGCAACGCGCATATGGCGTATCGCGGCCGGTAAGGGCGTACGGGCAGATTGCCTTGTCGGCTAATGGGCAGTCAGAAAGATGGCATAACGATGTGCGGCACTCACTCAGGAGTGATACTCATAGAGCGCTGTGGCGGCAGAAAAGTGGGAACGAGGATAAGAAGGTACAGCGACGAAGAGAGATTCGAGTGGTCATCCCCGGTGCTGCCATTGGCCCTGGTGTTGGCCGCGGATCTTTTTGCCGCCTGCTCCCTGCTTACGGACAAGAGCAGGCGGTTTATTTTGTGAGACTGGCACCCCCCCAGGACGCGAATCACACAGTATGTGCGCTAATTAACCATACAAACGATTAAATGTGAATGTCTTTTGAGTGTTTTTTTATTTAGCATCGAGTGTATTTTGAGTTTGACAAGCAAAATCAAACTGATATCGCTGCAACCCCCAGTCATCATCTATAATCCAGCACGGGTCCTCGCGCAGGTTTTTCAGCGCTCGCGGTCAACATCAAAAAAAGCCAAGGTTGTCATGAAGAAAACGCCAAATTACATCGATGCAATCAGCGCGTTGCTCACTCTGAAAGGAGTTGGCGACAGAAAGCATGCCTCCACGATGGCCAACATACTGAACCTTCAGTACAACAGCGCCAAACAGAAGCTGGATGGCAAAAGAGGCATCACCCTCGATGAAGTCAAAAAGGTATTTCAGTACTTCAACGAGCCGTTTGCCGGCCAAAGGACGCATAACGCCGTCTTTATCATGAACAGCATTCACAAGCGCTGCAATATTGAGGTTGACGAGCGCCCGGTCACGCAAGCGGACAACGACGAAACCTACGCCTGCAAAAAAGACGATCTTTTCATCATCAACACCAATCGGGAACATGCCGCCGAGGCTCCGCTGTACAAAGTCAACAAGATAGACTTTCTGCCGGCCCCGCGTATCGCTATCCTGGACAATGATGGGGATATTCTCGAACTGTTGAAGAAGATCGCCAGCCGATACGGCATCGAGACTGAGACCTTTCAGACGGCGGACGCCATGCTGGCCGCGCTGGAACAGCAGTCCTTTGAGGCGTTTATTCTGGACTGGCTGTTGGATTTCGGCGAGACCTCCGAACGCGTTGTGAAGAAAATTAAAGACGCCCTCGATCCGCACGCCCGCATCATCATTCTGACCGGCCAGCTGAATCACTACGAGAAAAACATCGGCGATATGATCCTGCACTATGACGTACATCTGGTGGAAAAACCGACCAAGCCGCTGATTATCTCCTCGCTGCTGCTGTCGAACCTATTCTTTAATTAGTTTGACCGGGATGCGGATCAAAAACGATGAGCCCACTCCTTCGACGGATTTGGCTTTAATGGTACCTTTCATCGTCGTGACGTAATTTTTGATAATGGTCAGCCCCAGCCCCAACCCCTGCCGCGTTTCCCTTTCCACCCCCTGATTGAACGCCTTATACAACCGATCCAGATTTTTAACGTTAAACCCGATGCCGGTGTCTTTTACTCGCAAATACAGATTGCCGTGACATACCTTCACGTTAAGGGTTATCGCGCCACGGTGGGTAAATTTGTCCGCGTTGCTGAGCAGGTTGGCCAATATTCGGTAGAGCTTGTATTTATCAGAACCAATCAGGCCGGCATAAGACGAACGGTGAATCACGAGGCGATTGCCGCGCCCGGCGCCGATGCCGGTTACGGCATCGTCCACCACCTCATTCAGCCGGAAGGTGGAAATATTGATTTTGACTTCCCCCATCTCAAGCCGCGAATAATCCATCACCTCGCGCGTTTGTTCGGCGATCTTATTGCCGTGATAGGAGATCAGGCGGGCTTCTTTTTTCAACTCTTCCTGCGCCAGCTCGTGCTCCATGATATCCGCGGCAATGACGATGGTCTGAGTCGAGCCGGCGATCTCGTGGTAGATGGAAGAGATAAAGATGTTCTTGTTCTTGATGATCTCTTTTAACGAGAAGGCATTTCTCAGCACCAGGAACATCATCAGAAACACCAAAATCAACGAAAAGAGGGCGAACATCTCGGCTTTACTCGAATTCTCCTGGATGATGCCTTTCACTTCGGTAAAGTTTTTAATCTGTATCCGATAAATAATTTCCTGGATATCGACCAGCGTGCCCTCGATATCATCCATATAAGAGAGAATGTCCGCCTTGTTTTTCTGCCCCACCAGCAAGCCGGCGGAGAGATCGTCCAACGTGCGGTACTGCTGCTTCAGCAGCGCAACATTCTTGATGAACTCGTCGTCGTAATAAAAAGAGTCGCTGAAGGTCGAACGGCTCTCCAGGATCTGAATCTTCGAGTAGAAGATTTTCTTTTTGATCTGGAAGGCGTCGTAGTCGTTGTTTTCACTGAGCAGCAGCGCGGTTTTGGTTCTTTCAAACGCCAGAAAGAGGATCTCGGCCACCGAGTAGTTGTCCAGATTGGGCTCGATCTGCTTATAGCGTTCTTTTACGCCGCCGAAGTTAATGGCAATCAACAAAATCAATAAGGAGAAGATGGCAACCAACGCGATAAGAGTACCGATCAGTTTTTTGCTCATCTTATTTCAGCTCCAACCGTTTAACTTGCCAGACGGTTTTCGCGTTCACATCCAGGTTATTCAGCTCGGCGTAGCTATCGCGCGGATAAATAATGGCGAACGGCCCCAGTTCCCCAACGTCGATCGGCTTGCCGCCGCGCTGATAGGCGACGATCACGCGGTATTTAGTCATCTCGTCAATCGGCATCGAATAGGAGTAATCATCCCAGGCGAAAGCGCGCACCGACTGGCCTTTCAGATGATAGGCTTTCACCAGCTCCGCAAGCTCAACGCCGGTGAACGTATCTTCCGGGGTGAAATTGGTCGAGGTTTTAATCGTGTGCGACGGCATCGCCTCCAGCATCTGCCGGGTTATCTTGATCTTCTCGCCGTCGAGCGGCTTCAGGTAAAAATAGTCAACGGCCGCATACAGCGGCGCGCTGAACAGCGAAAGCAGCAGTAACGTCATCAATCCGTTGATTTTCATCAGTCACCCTCTTTGCGTTTCACCAGTTCGACCTGGCCGAATTCATCCTGCCCGACCACGGCCCAGCCGTGATGTTGATAAAAGCCTTCGGCTTTGGAGCCGGGATCGGTGGTTAAGTGGATCGCTTCGGCGCCGTGTTCAAACATCCAGTGAGTGATCCGTGCCAGCAAGGCGGAGCCGATCCCCTTCGACTGGTATTCCGGCTTCACGAACAGGCCGCCGATCAGCGGTTCAGGGATGAATAGCCCGAAGCCAACGCCGGCATAGTCGTCGCCATGCTTGCAGATCCAGCCGCCGCCCTGGTTGATGTCCTCCAGCGCCTGTTTGCGCTGCAGATACTGGATCTGATGCGGATGCAGCAGGTTTTCCTCAACGGAAAAGCGGATCTCATACAGGTAAGGCAGGTGTTGCGCCGTCAATTTTTCGAAGGTAATGAGGCTGTCCATGTTCGCACTGTCCTTGGTTGTCAGGTAAAAAGCGCCGGTCAATTTCTGCTGTAACCATAGTAGCAAAGTTTGCTCTGCCCCGGCATGAGGCGAAAAAAAACCGCCCCCGAGGGGGCGGTTTATCTGGCGATGGGCCCGGCATGCCGGGCCCGCGGCGCGGATGACGATTACTCGTCGTCGCTGCCGCCCAGGCCTGCGTTGAGCAGCTCGGCCAGGTTAGCCGTCGCTTCTTCCGCGCTGACTTGCGGAACAACCGGCGCTTCACCCTGAGCACGGCGACGCATGCGATCCTGATGATAAGCGTAACCGGTACCGGCTGGGATCAGACGGCCCACGATGACGTTCTCTTTCAGGCCACGCAGTTCATCACGCTTGCCGGCTACGGCAGCTTCGGTCAGAACGCGCGTCGTTTCCTGGAACGATGCGGCGGAGATGAAGGACTCGGTCGCCAAGGAAGCCTTGGTGATACCCAGCAGATCGCGCGAGAAGGTTGCCGGGATCTTACCTTCAGCTTCCAGCTGACGGTTGGCAATCTTGACGCGAGACACTTCAGCCTGCTCGCCTTCCAGGAACTCGGAGCCACCAGCGCTAACGATAGTGCCTTTACGCAGCATCTGACGAACGATAACTTCGATGTGCTTATCGTTAATCTTAACGCCTTGCAGACGGTAAACTTCCTGCACTTCGTTGGTGATGTAGCGGGTAACCGCATGCACGCCACGCAGACGCAGAATGTCGTGCGGAGACTCTGGGCCGTCGGATACGACGTCGCCACGTTCCACCACTTCGCCTTCGAACACGTTAAGCTGACGCCATTTCGGAATCATCTCTTCGTAAGCGTCGCTGCCGTCCAGCGGAGAGATCACCAGGCGACGTTTGCCTTTGGTCTCTTTACCGAACGAGATAATCCCGCTGATTTCAGCCAGGATTGCCGGCTCTTTCGGACGACGTGCTTCGAACAGGTCGGCAACGCGCGGCAGACCACCGGTAATATCCTTGGTACCGCCGGATTCCTGAGGAATACGCGCCAGGGTATCACCCGCACCGATCTGAATGCCGTCTTCCAGCTGAACGATCGCTTTGCCCGGCAGGAAGTATTGAGCAGGCATATCGGTGCCTGGGATCAATACATCTTCGCCCTGAGCGTCAACGATTTTCAGTGCCGGACGCAGGTCTTTACCGCTACCGGTACGCTCTGCGCTGTCCAGAACTACCAGAGAAGACAAACCGGTCAGTTCGTCGGTCTGGCGAGTAATGGTCTGGCCGTCGACCATGTCCGCGAAGCGAATGAAGCCGCTGACTTCACTGATGACCGGCATGGTGTGCGGATCCCAGTTAGCAACGGTTTCGCCGCCGTTAACTTCTTCACCGTCGCCTTTGCCCATCACGGCACCGTAAGGCACCTTGTAGCTTTCTTTGGTACGGCCGAATTCGTCGATCAGTTTCAGTTCGGTGTTACGCGAGGTGATCACCAGCTTGCCCGCAGCGTTCATAACGAACTTCGCGTTGCTCAGCTTGATGCTACCCTTGTTTTTCACCTGGATGCTGGATTCAGCAGCCGCACGAGATGCCGCACCACCGATGTGGAACGTACGCATCGTCAGCTGTGTACCCGGCTCACCGATGGACTGTGCCGCGATAACGCCGATGGCTTCACCTTTGTTGATGATGTGGCCACGTGCCAGGTCGCGACCATAGCAGTTTGCGCACACACCAAAGTCGGTTTCACAGCTCACCACGGAACGGACTTTAACGCTGTCGACAGAGTTCTCTTCCAACAGGTCACACGCCTTCTCGTTCAGCAGGGTGTTGCGTGGCACCAGAATGTCCGCCGTACCCGGCTTGAGGACGTCTTCTGCCGTCACACGGCCCAGAACGCGTTCACGCAGCGGCTCTTTCACGTCGCCACCTTCGATAACCGGAGTCATCAGGATGCCGTCGTGGGTGCCACAGTCGTCTTCGGTCACAACCAGATCCTGCGCCACGTCAACCAGACGACGGGTCAGATAACCGGAGTTCGCGGTTTTCAGTGCGGTATCCGCCAGACCTTTACGAGCACCGTGGGTGGAGATGAAGTACTGGAGTACGTTCAGACCTTCACGGAAGTTCGCGGTGATTGGCGTTTCGATGATGGAGCCGTCCGGCTTCGCCATCAGACCACGCATACCGGCCAGCTGACGAATCTGAGCGGCGGAACCACGCGCACCGGAGTCGGCCATCATAAAGATGCTGTTGAAGGAAACTTGCTGTTCCACTTCGCCGTCACGGTTAACCACGTCTTCTACCGACAGGTTTTCCATCATCGCTTTCGCAACGCGTTCGTTCGCTGCAGCCCAGATATCGATCACTTTGTTGTAGCGTTCGCCGGCGGTAACCAGACCAGACTGGAACTGCTCCTGGATCTCGGCAACTTCGGTTTCCGCTTCTTCGATGATCTCCGCTTTCTTGGCCGGGATAACCATGTCGTCGATACCTACGGAAGCGCCGGAACGGGCTGCGTAAGCAAAACCGGTGTACATGATCTGGTCAGCAAAGATAACGGTCGGCTTCAGACCCAGGATGCGGTAACAGGTGTTCAGCATCTTGGAGATCGCTTTCTTGCCCAAAGGCTGGTTAACGATCGCGTACGGCAGACCTTTCGGTACGATCATCCACAGGATGGCGCGGCCGATGGTGGTGTCGATGATGCTGGTCTGAGAAGTCCATTCGCCTTCGGCGTTTTTGACGTCTTCGGTGATACGCACTTTAACGCGCGCATGCAGAGACGCCAGGCCGGCGCGGTAAACACGCTCAGCTTCTTTGGAACCGTTCAGCACCATGCCTTCGCCCTTGGCGTTAACACAGTCGCGGGTCATGTAGTACAGACCCAGTACAACGTCCTGAGAAGGAACGATGATTGGCTCGCCGTTCGCAGGGGACAGGATGTTGTTGGTGGACATCATCAGCGCACGCGCTTCCAGCTGGGCTTCCAGCGTCAGCGGTACGTGAACGGCCATCTGGTCACCATCGAAGTCGGCGTTATAGGCCGCACAAACCAGCGGGTGCAGCTGGATCGCTTTACCTTCGATCAGAACCGGTTCAAACGCCTGGATACCCAAACGGTGCAGGGTTGGTGCACGGTTCAGCAGTACCGGGTGTTCGCGGATCACTTCGTCCAGGATATCCCAAACGACGGCTTCTTCACGCTCAACCATTTTCTTGGCGGCTTTGATGGTGGTGGCCAGGCCACGCAGCTCCAACTTGCCGTAGATGAACGGTTTGAACAGCTCCAGCGCCATCTTTTTAGGCAGACCGCACTGATGCAGACGCAGGTATGGACCTACGGTGATTACGGAACGGCCGGAGTAGTCAACGCGTTTACCGAGCAGGTTCTGACGGAAACGACCCTGCTTACCTTTGATCATGTCGGCCAAAGATTTCAGAGGACGCTTGTTGGAACCGGTGATGGCACGACCGCGACGGCCGTTATCCAGCAGGGCGTCTACCGCTTCTTGCAGCATACGCTTTTCGTTGCGCACGATGATGTCCGGCGCAGCCAGATCCAGCAGGCGTTTCAGACGGTTGTTACGGTTGATCACGCGGCGATACAGATCGTTCAGATCCGAGGTCGCGAAACGACCGCCATCCAGCGGAACCAGAGGACGCAGATCCGGCGGCAGTACCGGCAGCACGGTCAGGATCATCCACTCCGGTTTGTTACCGGACTGCACGAACGCTTCCAGCAGCTTGATACGCTTGGTCAGCTTCTTGCGCTTGGTTTCGGAGTTGGTTTCGTTCAGCTCTTCACGCAGCTGCTCGCACTCGGCTTCCAGATCCATGTTTTTCAACAGGGCCTGAATAGCTTCCGCACCCATCTTGGCGTCGAATTCGTCACCGAACTCTTCCAGCGCGTCCAGATACTGCTCTTCAGTCAGGATCTGACGACGCTCGAGGTTGGTCATACCGCCTTCGACCACCACATAGGATTCGAAGTACAGTACGCGTTCGATGTCACGCAGCGGCATATCCAGCAGCAAACCGATGCGGGATGGCAGCGATTTCAGGAACCAGATGTGCGCGGTCGGCGAAGCCAGCTCGATGTGGCCCATGCGCTCACGACGCACTTTGGTCTGGGTCACTTCAACGCCGCACTTCTCACAGATCACGCCGCGGTGTTTCAAGCGCTTGTACTTACCGCACAGGCACTCGTAATCTTTTACCGGCCCGAAGATACGGGCGCAGAAAAGGCCGTCACGCTCTGGTTTGAACGTACGGTAGTTAATGGTTTCCGGCTTCTTAACTTCACCGAACGACCACGAACGGATCATGTCTGGCGAGGCCAGAGCAATCTTGATCGCATCAAACTCTTCGGTCTTAGTTTGCGCTTTCAGAAACTTCAATAAGTCTTTCACGGATTGGCTCCTGTCGGAGTTAAACCTGTTGGGTACCCACAACCGCAGTAGGTACCCGTGTGACCTGAACAACCACCCTCAGGCTCCCTTAGGCGGGGAGCCTGAGCCGGAATGACGATTACTCGTCTTCCAGTTCGATGTTGATGCCGAGCGAGCGGATTTCTTTCAACAGTACGTTGAAGGATTCCGGCATGCCTGGCTCCATCCGGTGGTCGCCATCCACGATGTTTTTGTACATCTTGGTACGGCCGTTAACGTCATCCGACTTAACGGTGAGCATTTCCTGCAGGGTATAAGCCGCGCCGTATGCTTCCAGTGCCCACACTTCCATCTCACCGAAGCGTTGACCACCGAACTGCGCTTTACCACCCAGAGGTTGCTGAGTCACCAAGCTGTAAGAACCGGTTGAACGGGCGTGCATTTTATCGTCAACCAAGTGGTTCAGTTTCAGCATGTACATATAGCCGACAGTAACCTGGCGCTCGAATTGCTCACCGGTACGGCCATCGAACAGCGTGATCTGACCGGAGGTCGGGATACCGCCCATTTCCAGCAGTTGCTTGATTTCAGTCTCTTTCGCACCGTCAAACACCGGCGTTGCGATCGGCATACCTTTTTTCAGGTTCTCTGCCAGACGCAGCACTTCGTCGTCGCTGAAGGTGTTCAGGTCAACTTTCTGGCAAACGTCGTCGCCCAGATCGTAGGCCTTCTGGATGAACTCACGCAGCTTGGCCACTTCCTGCTGCTGCTTCAGCATTTGGTTGATCTTCTCACCGATGCCTTTCGCAGCCATACCCAGGTGGGTTTCCAGGATCTGACCGATGTTCATACGTGATGGTACGCCCAGCGGGTTCAGTACGATGTCTACCGGCGTGCCGTTTTCATCGTAAGGCATATCTTCGATCGGGTTGATCTTGGAGATAACACCCTTGTTACCGTGGCGGCCCGCCATCTTGTCACCCGGTTGGATCTGACGTTTAACGGCCAGATAAACCTTGACGATTTTCAGCACGCCCGGCGCCAGATCGTCGCCCTGAGTGATCTTACGACGCTTGGCTTCCAGCTTCTTCTCGAAGTCGGATTTCAGTTCGTCGTACTGCTCAGCCAACTGCTCCAGCTGGTTTTGCTTCTCTTCGTCGGTCAGGCCCAGTTCCAGCCAGCGATCGCGCGGCAGCTTGCTCAGCTTGTCGGCTTCGATGCCACCGGCAACCAGCACCGCGTGGATACGCGCAAACAGGCCGGCTTCCAGGATCTGCAGTTCTTCAGTCAGGTCTTTCTTCGCCTGCTTCAGCTGCATCTCTTCGATTTCCAACGCGCGCTTGTCTTTTTCCACGCCATCGCGGGTGAAGACCTGCACGTCGATAACCGTACCGGAAACGCCGTTCGGTACACGCAGAGAAGAGTCTTTAACGTCAGACGCTTTCTCACCGAAGATCGCACGCAGCAGTTTCTCTTCCGGCGTCAGCTGGGTTTCGCCTTTAGGCGTTACCTTACCGACCAGAATGTCACCGCCGGTCACTTCAGCACCGATATACACGATACCGGATTCATCCAGCTTGGAGAGCGCAGCTTCACCCACGTTAGGGATGTCGGCAGTGATCTCTTCAGGCCCCAGCTTGGTGTCGCGAGACACGCACGCCAGTTCCTGGATGTGGATGGTGGTGAAGCGATCTTCCTGCACCACGCGCTCGGAGACCAAGATGGAGTCTTCGAAGTTGTAGCCGTTCCAAGGCATGAACGCTACGCGCATGTTCTGGCCCAGTGCCAGTTCGCCCAGGTCTGTCGATGGGCCATCCGCCAGCACGTCGCCGCGCTCGATTGGCTCACCCAGATTCACACACGGCATCTGGTTGATGCAGGTGTTCTGGTTAGAACGGGTGTACTTGGTCAGGTTGTAAATATCGATACCTGCTTCGCCCGGGTACATCTCGTCTTCGTTAACTTTGATAACGATACGGGAAGCATCCACGTACTGGATCACACCGCCGCGTTTGGCAACGGCGGTTACGCCGGAGTCAACCGCTACGGCGCGTTCCATACCGGTACCAACCAGCGGCTTGTCAGCGCGCAGGGTAGGTACGGCCTGACGTTGCATGTTCGCACCCATCAATGCACGGTTGGCGTCATCGTGTTCCAGGAATGGAATCAGTGAAGCACCAACGGAAACAACCTGCTGGGTGGATACGTCCATGTAGTCAACCTGGTCGCGGCTGAACAGGCTTGATTCGCCTTTGCTGCGGCAGGTGACCAGGTCTTCTACGAAGCGGCCTTCTTCATCCAGGTTGGAGTTCGCCTGGGCGATAACGAAGTTGCCTTCTTCAATAGCAGACAGGTAGTTGATTTCATCGGTCACCACGCCGTCACGCACGCGGCGGTACGGGGTTTCCAGGAAGCCATACTCGTTAGTCTGTGCGTACACGGACAGGGAGTTGATCAGACCGATGTTTGGACCTTCCGGCGTTTCGATTGGGCACACGCGGCCGTAGTGAGTCGGGTGTACGTCTCGAACTTCAAAGCCGGCGCGCTCACGGGTCAGACCGCCCGGGCCCAGTGCGGAGATACGACGCTTGTGCGTGATCTCGGACAGCGGGTTGTTCTGGTCCATGAACTGGGACAGCTGACTGGAGCCGAAGAACTCTTTCACCGCCGCCGAAATCGGCTTGGCGTTGATCATGTCCTGAGGCATCAGGGTATCCAGATCGCCCAGAGACAGACGCTCTTTCACCGCACGCTCAACACGCACCAGACCTACGCGGAACTGGTTCTCGGCCATCTCGCCGACGGAACGGATACGACGGTTGCCCAAGTGGTCGATATCGTCCACTTCGCCCTTGCCGTTACGGATATCGATGAGCTTCTTCATCACTTCGATGATGTCGTCTTTGCTCAGGATGCCCGAACCTTCGATCTCGTCGCGCAGCAGAGAACGGTTGAACTTCATACGGCCAACCGCGGACAGATCGTAGCGGTCTTCGGAGAAGAACAGGTTCTCGAACAGGCTTTCGGCAGCTTCGCGCGTTGGCGGCTCACCAGGGCGCATCATGCGGTAGATTTCTACCAACGAGCTCAGACGATCGGTGGTCGGATCGACGCGCAGCGTTTCAGAGATATACGCGCCGTGATCCAGATCGTTGGTGAACAGCGTTTCGATGCGCTTGTGGCCGGACTGGCTCAGCTTGGCCAGCAGATCCAGCGACAGCTCCATGTTGGCTGCGCAGATCAGTTCGCCGGTATTGGTATCGATATAGTCTTTCGCGACCACTTTGCCCGCGATGTACTCTACCGGTACTTCAATGCTCTGAATGTCGTCTTTTTCCAGCTGACGGATATGACGAGCGGTGATGCGACGGCCTTTCTCTACGTAGATCTTGCCGTTGGCTTCGATGTCGAACGAAGCGGTCTCACCACGCAGGCGCTCTGGCACCAGCTCCATCTGCAGCTTGTTGTCACGGATTTCGAAGACGATCTTGTCAAAGAACAGGTCGAGGATCTGTTCAGTGGTGTAGTTCAGCGCGCGCAGAATGATGGTCGCAGGCAGTTTGCGGCGACGGTCAATACGCACGAACAGGTTGTCCTTCGGATCGAACTCGAAGTCCAACCATGAACCGCGGTAAGGGATGATGCGTGCGTTGTACAGCACTTTACCCGAGGAGTGGGTTTTACCCTTATCGCTGTCGAAGAATACGCCAGGACTACGGTGCAACTGAGATACGATAACCCTCTCAGTACCGTTGATCACAAAGGTGCCGTTTTCGGTCATGAGCGGAATTTCGCCCATGTAGACTTCTTGTTCCTTGATGTCTTTGACCGTACCTTCAGGCGCTTCGCGCTCATAGATAACCAGGCGCAGTTTTACGCGCAGCGGTGCAGAGAACGTCACACCACGGATCTGGCACTCTTTGACGTCGAAGACCGGCTCACCAAGACGGTAGCTAACGTATTGCAGCTCCGAATTGCCACTGTAGCTCTGGATAGGGAAAACAGAACGGAATGCGGCTTCAAGGCCGTACTGCCCTTCTGGATCTTGCTCGATAAACTTCTGGAACGAGTCAAGCTGGATAGAAAGGAGATATGGTATGTCCAGCACTTGTGGACGTTTACCAAAATCCTTACGAATACGTTTTTTCTCGGTATAGGAGTAAACCATAGGGTTCCTCAGCTCGCTGATCAGTGACCCAATCTGTCCGTCCGATTAGGGACAGTTCATGCAGCACCGTTTTGTCGACCGGAAAGCGGGAACACTTTCCGCAATGTCTCTTGCTATCACGCTTAAACCATTTCATCGCGTCTTCCCCCAGAACTCCTGGTAGTGCAAAGACCGCGGTATATTAAGTCGTCAATAGAAACAAACATTGGGAGGCGAAACCAGCAGCCAAACAGTGTGAAACGCTACTGGCGCCCTACAGCGCAAAAAGGCTGGTGACTAAAAAGTCACCAGCCATCAGCCTAAAAGACTAGGCTGCAACCGGAAAGGTTGGCTTATTTAACTTCAACTTCAGCGCCAGCTTCTTCCAGAGATTTTTTCAGAGCTTCTGCGTCATCTTTGCTCACGCCTTCTTTCAGAGCGGCTGGAGCAGATTCAACCAGGTCTTTAGCTTCTTTCAGACCCAGGCCGGTAGCGCCACGTACTGCTTTGATAACAGCAACTTTGTTAGCGCCAGCAGCTTTCAGGATAACGTCGAATTCAGTTTTCTCTTCAGCAGCTTCAGCCGGGCCAGCAGCTACAGCTACAGCAGCAGCAGCAGAAACGCCGAATTTTTCTTCCATAGCGGAAACCAGTTCAACAACGTCCATTACGGACATAGCGGCAACTGCTTCCAGGATTTGGTCTTTAGTGATAGACATAACAATTGTTCCTAAAATTCAGAAATAGTTTAAATACGTTAGCAAAGGCTAAGAAAGAGTGGCTTACGCCGCTTCTTTCTGATCGCGTACTGCAGCCAGAGTGCGAACCAGTTTGCCGGCAGCGGCTTCTTTCATGGTTGCCATCAGGCGTGCGATCGCTTCTTCGTAAGTTGGCAGCGTCGCCAGGCGGTCGATTTGCGCCGCTGGGATCAGCTCACCTTCAAAGGCCGCAGCTTTAACCTCGAATTTTGCATTCGCTTTCGCGAACTCTTTGAACAGACGAGCAGCAGCGCCCGGGTGTTCGTGAGAGAATGCAATCAAGGTTGGACCGACAAACGTGTCTTTCAGGCATTCGAATGGAGTGCCTTCAACTACGCGACGCATCAGGGTGTTGCGAACAACACGCATGTAAACGCCAGCTTCACGACCTGCTTTACGCAGTTCAGTCATTTTATCTACGGTAACGCCGCGGGAATCCGCAACAACCGCAGACAGCGCGCCTTTGGCTACTTCGCTGACTTCAGCAACAATCGCTTGTTTGTCTTGAAGATTTAATGCCATTAGCTTTTTGCTCCTGGATTAGCCGGGGAAAATCCCCCGGAACTCACTTCACTCGGCGCTTTGTAAAACGCCACGCCGAGCGGCTTAACACGGTGAGCAGAATCCAGCAAAGACATTCTTTTATAAAAAAGAAAAATTTTCTTAGGCTCTGTCACCGTCTACGCAGGAAGGATTAAGTATCTTGCGATACACCTGCGGTCTTGGACGGAGGCCTGGATAGGCCAGGCTCCAACCGAAAAATCTTTGTTTTGCCTACGGCATAGCCAATAGCAAAACCTTGGGGCATAAGATTCTAGACAAATCTTGGCCCCAAGTCAAAGCGATAATCGCAAATGCGATTAGTTCGCTGCAGCAGACAGACCGCTCTGATCGATAGCAACGCCAGCACCCATGGTGGTGGAGAGGCTAACTTTCTTGATGTACATGCCTTTCGCCTGAGAAGGTTTTGCTTTTTTCAGCGCAACCAGCAGGGCTTCCAGGTTTTCTTTCAGTTTGTCTGCGTCGAAATCAACCTTACCGATAGTGGTATGGATGATGCCGTTTTTGTCGTTACGGTAGCGAACCTGACCTGCTTTAGCGTTTTTCACTGCTTCAGCAACGTTCGGAGTAACGGTACCCACTTTCGGGTTTGGCATCAGGCCGCGTGGACCCAGGATCTGGCCCAGTTGACCTACAACGCGCATTGCATCCGGGGAAGCAATAACAACGTCGAAGTTCATTTCGCCTTTCTTGATCTGGTCAGCCAGATCGTCCATACCTACCAGCTCTGCGCCAGCAGCTTTTGCTGCTTCAGCGTTAGCGCCTTGGGCAAATACGGCAACGCGAACGGAACGACCGGTGCCGTGTGGCAGAACGGTAGCGCCACGAACGTTTTGGTCAGATTTACGAGCGTCGATGCCGAGGTTAACGGCAACGTCAACGCTTTCTACGAATTTAGCGGTGGCCAGCTCTTTCAGCAGAGCAACAGCTTCAGCGATGTCATACTGTTTAGTAGCATCAACTTTGTCACGGATCACGCGCATGCGCTTGGTCAGCTTAGCCATCTCTTAATCCTCCACTACCAGGCCCATGGAACGAGCGGTACCTTCGATGGAGCGAGTCATCGCTTCAACGTCAGAACCAGTCATGTCCGCAGCTTTGGTTTCTGCGATTTCACGTACCTGAGCACGAGTCACTTTACCTACTTTGTCTTTGTTCGGCTTACCGGAACCAGACTTGATACCAGCCGCTTTTTTCAGCAGAACTGCTGCTGGCGGGGTTTTGGTAACGAAAGTGAAGGAGCGATCAGAATAAACGGTGATAACAACCGGAATCGGCAGACCTTTTTCAACGCTGTCAGTCTTAGCGTTGAATGCCTTACAGAATTCCATGATGTTAACGCCCTGCTGACCCAGAGCTGGACCCACTGGTGGGCTCGGGTTCGCCATACCAGCTGCAACTTGCAGCTTGACGTAGGCTTGTACTTTCTTAGCCATTTAAATTTCCTCGGTTTGGGTAGTATCGCCTCGCAAGAGGCTCCCCGTGTTTCACCCCGCCCAACATGCATCAGGCAAGGCATCTAAAAACAAAAGGCGCGAAATTGTAGTTCAATTTCGCGCCTTTGACAAGCGGCAACGGGCCACTCGTTGCTGATTATTCGATCAGCCTTTCTCAACCTGGCTGAAGTCCAGTTCCACCGGCGTTGCACGGCCAAAGATGGAAACGGAAACTTTCAGGCGGCTCTTCTCGTAATCGACTTCCTCGACCACGCCGTTGAAATCGGCAAACGGGCCGTCGTTGACGCGCACCAGCTCGCCCGGTTCGAACAGCGTTTTCGGACGCGGCTTGTCACCAACCTGCTGCAGGCGGTTCATGATCGCATCAACTTCTTTATCGCTGATCGGCGCAGGACGGTCAGACGTACCGCCGATGAACCCCATGACGCGCGGTACGCTGCGCACCAGGTGCCAGCTGGCGTCATTCATCACCATCTGCACCAGCACGTAGCCAGGGAAGAATTTACGCTCGCTCTTGCGACGTTGGCCGCCACGGATTTCAACCACTTCTTCCGTAGGCACCATCACTTCGCCGAACAACTCTTCCATATCGTGCAGTTTGATGTGTTCACGCAGCGATTGTGCTACGCGACCTTCAAAACCGGAAAACGCCTGAACGACGTACCAACGTTTTTTTGGAGCTTCAGACATTTTAGAACCTCAGGCCAGTAATAAACGACACCAGACGGACCAGAATACCATCCAGCCCCCACAGAATCAGTGACATCACGGCGGTTACCGCGGCAACGATCAACGTGGTGTGTAGCGTTTCCTGACGAGTTGGCCAAATCACTTTACGTACTTCGGTACGCGCTTCGCGGGCAAACGCAACGGTGGCTTTGCCTTTGGTGGTCATCAGAGCCACTGCACCTGCAACGGCGATGATCAGCACAACTGCCAGCGCGCGCAATGGCAGGCTTAAATCACGGTAGTAATAGTTACCGACAATAGCCACAACCAACAGAACGGCGACGATCAGCCACTTTGCCGCTTCCAGGCCGCGTCCGCTCCCTTGAGCCTCGGTATTCGCACTCATAAACCAACCTGTCACAATGATGATTCAGAACAAACAACTTTGCCTCGCATTGCGAGGCAAACCAAACCGATCGGATACCGCTTCAGCGCTATCCCGGTGTTTTACGCCATGACGTATTTCAGTCAATACGGTTTAAGAGCCCATCTCACCAATGATTATGACTGCAAAATCGCTGATGAGATAGGTTCTAGTTCACAGCGTAGAAAAAGGGCATCAAATGATGCCCTTTTACCGCGTGTCGCGTCAAACTTTATCAGCGATTAAGCGATAACTTTAGCAACAACACCTGCGCCAACGGTACGGCCGCCTTCACGGATTGCGAAACGCAGACCGTCGTCCATCGCGATTGGGTGAATCAGGGTTACAACCATGTTCACGTTGTCGCCTGGCATTACCATCTCTACGCCTTCTGGCAGTTCGATGGTACCGGTCACGTCAGTGGTACGGAAGTAGAACTGTGGACGGTAGCCTTTGAAGAATGGCGTGTGACGACCACCTTCATCTTTGCTCAGGATGTACACTTCAGATTCGAACTGGGTGTGTGGCTTGATAGAGCCTGGCTTCGCCAGTACCTGACCACGTTCGATTTCTTCACGCTTGATACCACGCAGCAGAACACCTACGTTCTCACCAGCACGGCCTTCGTCCAGCAGTTTGCGGAACATTTCAACGCCAGTACAGGTAGACTTAACGGTGTCTTTGATACCAACGATTTCAACTTCTTCGCCAACTTTGATGATACCGCGCTCAACACGACCGGTAACAACGGTACCACGACCGGAGATGGAGAATACGTCTTCGATTGGCAGCAGGAACGGCTTGTCGATAGCACGCTCTGGCTCTGGGATGTAGCTGTCCAGCGCTTCAGCCAGTTCGATGATTTTCGCTTCCCACTCAGCTTCGCCTTCCAGCGCTTTCAGCGCGGAACCGCGGATTACTGGCAGGTCGTCGCCTGGGAAGTCGTAAGCGGACAGCAGTTCGCGAACTTCCATTTCTACCAGTTCCAGCAGCTCTTCATCATCAACCATGTCGCATTTGTTCATGAATACGATGATGAAAGGAACGCCAACCTGACGACCCAGCAGGATGTGCTCACGGGTCTGAGGCATTGGGCCATCAGTCGCAGCAACTACCAGGATCGCGCCGTCCATCTGAGCAGCACCGGTGATCATGTTTTTCACGTAGTCGGCGTGCCCTGGGCAGTCAACGTGCGCGTAGTGACGAGTCGGGGTGTCATACTCAACGTGAGAGGTGTTGATGGTGATACCACGAGCTTTTTCTTCTGGCGCGTTATCGATCTGGTCGAAAGCACGTGCAGAACCGCCGTAGGTTTTAGCCAGTACGGTAGTGATCGCTGCAGTCAGGGTAGTTTTACCGTGGTCAACGTGGCCGATAGTACCGACGTTAACGTGCGGTTTTGTACGTTCAAACTTTTCTTTAGACATCGATTGTCCCTCTAAGACACGGATAAATCGGTGGTATCACCACATCAACCAAGCATTTGCTCGTTGAATCCAGAACAGAAAGAAAATCAGGGGGCGAGAAATTAAGAAGTGGTGCTGATAGGCAGATTCGAACTGCCGACCTCACCCTTACCAAGGGTGCGCTCTACCAACTGAGCTATATCAGCACATCTTGGAGCGGGCAGTGGGAATCGAACCCACATCATCAGCTTGGAAGGCTGAGGTAATAGCCATTATACGATGCCCGCATCCTGGAACTCGGCTACCTGATTTTTCTGTAGAATTTTGGGATGGAGCAGGATTGTTCATCACTCGGCTCGCATCCTTCGGGCCGGCTGCGCCTTGCGCTGCACAGCTCGAACCTTGCCGAAGGCTTTCGCCCTCTCCTCCCGCTATCAACCGTTGCGGCATTTATCGCATTTCAGTTAATCGCCGAAGGCAAGATTTGGTGGTGGGGGAAGGATTCGAACCTTCGAAGTCTGTGACGGCAGATTTACAGTCTGCTCCCTTTGGCCGCTCGGGAACCCCACCAGATTTTAACTACTTGTGACTTGAATGGTGCCGGCTACCGGAATCGAACTGGTGACCTACTGATTACAAGTCAGTTGCTCTACCTACTGAGCTAAGCCGGCATCAAGTGCAGCGCATTCTAGGTAGAGCGGGCGACCTATGCAACAAAAAAATTGCTTTACGCGCACTTTCGCTCACAAATCAGTCAATTTTGCATACTGTCATGCAATTCGCAGCCTGCGGCGTGCAAACATTCATCACTCGCGGCAATCATTCTCTACAATTTTATCCACTTTTTGCAAGCCTTGAGCGCCGCTTTCTCCGTGTCGGCCTTCTCAAAACACTTAACCCGCAACGGTAAACTGTGAGCGGGATCGATGCACCAAAAAGGGGATACCTGCCCCGGACCGAGGCGTGAGCTACACTGATCCCTCACCCTTTTGCCGTCGTCATGCCTTTCGCCGCTGTGGCTCAGTTATTGCTTCTCTTCATTACCCCCATATCTGGAGGAATGACTCATGAAAATAGTGCCTATCAACGCCGCTACGCTGCCGATTTACCGGGATGAATTGGCCCGCCTGTTGACCGATGCCGTCACGCACGGCGCTTCTGTCGGTTACGACACCTTAATCCCTCACGAAGACGCCGAGAGCTACTTCCACAGTCTGCGACCGGCCCTGGCTAAAGGTGAACTGCTGCTGTGGATTGCCCGCGACGAGCGCGGCGTCGTTGGCACCGTGCAACTCGAACTCTGTCAGAAGCCGAACGGCCGTAATCGTGCGGAGGTGGTGAAGCTGTTGGTGCATAGCCGCGCTCGTCGCAACGGCGTAGGTCAGGCGCTGATGAAGACGCTGGAGCACTCGGCGCTGCAGCAGCAACGCGGGCTATTGTACCTGGATACGCAGGCCGGTTCGGCAGCAGAAGCGCTTTATCGCAGCCTGGGTTATCGCTGTTTGGGCGAGCTGCCGGATTATGCGGCGGGGCCCGATGGGCATTACCATCCGACCGTTATTTATTACAAACGCCTGTTCACCGTGAACCAACCATCGCGCGCCATCGCCAGTTAACCTTCAGGCGGTATCCGGCCCCGATGATGCCGCCTTGCAACCCCGCTTTATCAACTGCGCGCCGCTTCGCACAATTGACATAAACTGCTGCCTATCGACAACTTTTGCGAAAAAAGTCTACGCCAAAAACGAAGCTGTCTATAATATGCAGCTTGTTTATTCTCTGGAGTTGGCGTCCGGCGCCTTTCCCAACCTGCGTTAACAGGCAGAATTTGGCTTATGATAAAAAGAGATCAATCTTTAGCAACGCCTTACCTACAGTTCGATCGTACCCAATGGGCGGCGTTGCGAGATTCGGTGCCGCTGACGTTGTCGGAAGAAGAGATCGTTAAACTGAAAGGGATTAACGAAGATCTCTCGTTGGAAGAAGTTGCGCAGATTTATCTGCCGTTGTCACGGCTGTTGAACTTCTATATCAGTTCCAACCTGCGCCGACAGGCGGTGCTGGAGCAATTCCTCGGCACCGACGGGCAAAAGATTCCCTATGTCATCGGCATCGCCGGCAGCGTAGCCGTTGGTAAGAGCACGACCGCTCGTCTGTTGCAAGCGTTGCTGAGCCGCTGGCCTGAACATCGCAGCGTGGAGCTGATCACGACCGACGGCTTCTTGCATCCTAATAAGGTGCTGAACGAGCGCGGTCTGATGAAGAAAAAAGGCTTCCCGCAGTCTTACGATATGCATAGCCTGGTGAAATTCGTGTCGGAAGTGAAATCCGGCGCCAAACGCGTCACCGCTCCGGTTTATTCTCATTTGATCTATGACGTTGTGCCCGAAGGTAATAAAGTCATCGAGCAACCGGATATTTTGATCCTGGAAGGGCTTAACGTATTGCAAAGCGGCATGGATTATCCTCACGATCCGCATCGCGTATTCGTTTCCGATTTTGTCGACTTCTCTATATATGTCGATGCCCCGGAGACGCTATTGCAAAGCTGGTATATCAATCGCTTCCTGAAATTCCGTCAAGGCGCATTTTCCAATCCCGATTCTTATTTCCATCACTATTCAAAATTGCCGGAACCGGAAGCGATTAATATCGCCACGCAATTATGGAATGAAATTAACGGATTGAATTTGCAGCAGAATATATTGCCTACACGCGAACGCGCCAGCCTGATCATGACCAAAAGCGCTAACCACGCCGTTGAAAGCGTGCGTTTAAGAAAGTAAGCCTACCGATCGATTCAGGGGACGTTGCCGTCCCCTGCTTTCTCTAACTATTCTGCGCTGCGCAGCGATATCTCTCCACCGATGAAGGGCTTGATCTCCCCGTCTTGTTCCAGCAGCAGCGCGCCCTGCGAATCGATTCCTCGGGCGATACCCACAATCTGCCGCTCGCCGATAAGCAGCTTGACCGGCCTGTCGATAAAGTTATCCAGGGTACGCCAGCGACCGATAAAGGGCGCCAGTCCGTCTATCTCAAACTGTTTCAACGACTGACGCAGTTCATTAAGCAGGGTTGCAGCCAGCTCATTGCGATCGATCTGAATTCCCGCTTCCTGTAGGTTAATCCATCCTTGAGTAATGGCGCTGGCATTGGTATCACGCATCGCCAGGTTGATGCCGGCACCGATGACCAGTTGAGCCGCATCGCCGGTTTTCCCCGTCAGTTCGACCAGGATCCCCGCCAATTTACGATCGTTCAGATAGAGATCGTTAGGCCACTTCACGCGCACATCGGCCGCACCGAGACGCTGCAGAACTTCCGCCATTACCATCCCGATCACCAGGCTAAGCCCCATGGCCGCAGCCGGCCCCTGCTCCAATCGCCAGAACATCGACAGGTATAAATTAGCGCCGAATGGCGAGATCCACTGCCGCCCGCGGCGCCCTCTCCCTGCCTGCTGGTATTCAGCGACACAGGCGTCACCAGAGTGCAATTCGGCAATGCGGTCCAGCAAGTATTGGTTGGTGGAATCGACCACCGGCAACACGCTTACACGCTTGTCTTCCAGCAGGCTGAGGATGCGCTCGGCTTCCAACAGTTGGATGGCGCCAGGCAGGCTGTAGCCTTTGCCGGGCACGGTAAAGACATCCAACCCCCATTCGCGAATGGTCTGAATATGCTTATTGATCGCCGCACGGCTCATGCCCAGTGACTCACCCAGGTGTTCCCCGGAATGAAATTCACCGTCGGCCAGCAGCGCGATCAGTTTTAACGGAACCTTGGTATCTTTCATGACAGCACCGCCACGGCATTCAGCTCACCGGTCGCGCCAATAAAACGCACCTCAGGCTCCAGCCAGACGCCAAATTTATCGGCCACTGTCTTGCGTACGTGGCGCGCCAGCGCCACCACATCCTGGCTGTGGGCGTTGTCGATGTTCACCAGCACCAGCGCCTGCTGACGGTGTACCGCAGCGCCGCCGATACGATATCCTTTCAGTTCGCATTGATCGATAAGCCATCCGGCGGCCAGCTTCACCTGGCCATCCTGCTGTGGATAGTGCGGCATGCCGGGATATTTGGCGATGAGTTCTGCGGCTTTCTCTGCGTTCACCAGCGGATTCTTGAAGAAGCTGCCGGCATTACCGGTTTCACGCGGATCGGGCAGCTTGCTGCGGCGCATGGCGCATACGGATTCAAATACCTGAAGCGGCGTCACCGTAGCGGGATCCAGCTTGGCCAGATCGCCGTAGCTCAATTTGGGTTGCCATTGCTTGTTGAGACGCAGGCCCAGCCCGACAATGACATGCCCGGTTTGGAAACGGTGTTTGAAAATGCTTTCCCGGTAACCGAAACCACACTCGGCAGCCGGAATGCGATCGATAGCACCGGTAGAGAAGTCCAGCAGATCGACATACTCGCAGACGTCTTTCAATTCGACGCCGTAGGCGCCGATGTTCTGGATAGGGGCGGAGCCGGCCAATCCAGGAATCAACGCCAGGTTTTCCAGGCCGCAGATCCCGGCCTGCAGCGTATATTGCACCAGGTCATGCCAGTTTTCACCGGAGCTAACGTGGAGATACCAGGCATCGTTATCTTCCCGAACATCGATACCTTTCAACTGATTGACCATTACCGTGCCAGAAAAATCCTCCAGGAACAGCACGTTGCTACCTTCACCGAGAATCAGCAGCGGCTCCTGACGCTTTCGCGTTTGTTGCCACACTTTGAGCATCAGCTCAATTCTATCGGCGATGATCAGGTGCGCTGCGTTGACCGGGAGCGCAAACGTATTGTGGTTTTTTAAAGACGCGCTTTCAGTAGACATAACGTTCAGTACCCATAAAGAAATAATCTTTCGCCTAGTCTACTCGATTCGAGGCGTCTGGCTAATATTTGTTTTAATTAACGTGAAATTTATCGCCTAATACACCGGAGAATTAAGAATTATCCTTGATATAACCGGATAATTCTCATCAACATCTTCATAAATAGATATTTTTATTATTTAAATAATAATCTGGAGCTATCAATTATATATTTAGCTAGCTTTTTCTCTGACAAAAAACATTATGCTTCCTTATGAAAATAAGCAGCATATGCCAATAGAGGTATTTCTATAAGCAATAAATACAGCCAGGGAATTTATTTTCCCCATAGCAAAAAGCCCTGAACTGATGTTCAGGGCTTTCGGCTTGTTTTGATGCCTGGCAGTGTCCTACTCTCGCATGGGGAGACCCCACACTACCATCGGCGCTACGGCGTTTCACTTCTGAGTTCGGCATGGGGTCAGGTGGGACCACCGCGCTATTGCCGCC
>NZ_JBJNLK010000020.1:0-36570 GCF_052169115.1 Serratia sp. CY33525
ACGGTCTAAATAGGCTGATTCAAGGCATTTACGGGAGAAAAAATCGGCTCAAACATGAAGAAATGAAATGACTGAGTCAGCCGAGAAGAATTTCCCCGCTTATTCGCACCTTCCCTAAATATAAGTTGATATCCAATCAGCTCAGCGTTATTTATCGTAAGTATTCAGAGAAAATACAGCTTATTTCGCTTGATGAGGCATATATTGATGTTACCGATAGCCACCTGCATAATGGTTCGGCAACGCTAATTGCACAAAGCATAAAAAATGATATTTTCGAAACATTAAGCTTAACGGCCAGTGCCGGTGTGTCGTTTAATAAAATGCTCGCAAAAATAGCCAGTGACTGGAATAAGCCCAACGGACTTTTCGTCATTACGCCGGACATGCGTGATGATTTTATGAAAACCCTGCCGTTGATAAAAATACCCGGCGTGGGGAAAGTCGGTTATGAGAAACTGAAAAAAATTGGATTATCCACTTGCGGCGATGTTGTTGAACGAGACATTACCGAACTCATTAATCTTTTTGGCAAGCGCACCGCATTGAAGCTCTTAGAGGCGTGTCACGGCGTGTCCAATGCCGTCGTTAAGGAAAAAAGCCAGCGAAAATCATTTGGAATAGAAAAGACATTCTACGACCCCATTTACGATAATGAAGAAATCACCAAAGAAATCGATGAATTAGTATCAAACTACAACCTAAGGCTGGCTGAGCTGGATGACTTCCATTTTTGGCAGCGCAGAATATCACATGTATCAGTGAAGATAAGATTTAACGACTTTGAGACCCTTACCCGAGCCATTGGGATCCCCCCCCATGAATCTGACACGCTCATAACCAACAGGCTCATTAACAAAGAAACCGCTGAAATACTCAAAGCGCAGCTGCTCTCCATGCATCATGATGTCAAAAAACCGATACGGCTCATCGGCATTGGCATCAAGTTTGAAGAGAGCATTGACAGTCAATTAGAACTTTTTTCAACGCAATAGACAACATATTAATCAACCGCAAATAGGATTGTTATGATTAGGGAAACACAACATCATGAGAAAATAAAGCTCTCCTGTGGGATATCTATCAACGTGACATCTTGGGGGGAACAGGAGGCGCCGGCGTGCCTGTTGATCCACGGATTAGATAACAACGCGCGTATTTGGGACAATATAGCAACAGAACTTAGTGAAAAATATCGAGTCTACGCCATCGATATTAGGGGACACGGAGATTCTGATTGGAGCGACAGCAACAGTTACACATTGCAAACCTTCCTCAAGGATATAGAACAAGTTAGAGCTTACTTATCGCTTTCAGACTTTATAATGGTCGGTCACTCTCTGGGGGGAAGAGTAGCTACCTATTACACGGCCGAATACCAGCAGCACGTCAAAAAATTAATTATCATAGACATGGCTCCTGAGATTGGGAAAAATATCATTGAAAAACTGCAATCAGACAACCGAGGCCAGCCGGCAAACTTCCCAAGCATCCAAAGTTGTTATGCCTACATGCAAGCCATCTACCCCCTGTCCCATCAAGCGTTACTCTATGATTTCTGCCTGCATAGCTTCTCGCAACAGAATGGCTATTACACCAATAAAACAGACCCCGCATTCAAGCATAAAATGTTTCAACCATCAGATCGGGATGGATATATCAACCCTTTGCAGGACGAAAAAATATGGGACGCCCTGCCGCAGATCAATATACCGACGCTAATTATTCGCGGTGGATTTTCGGCGGTATTGTCCAGCCAGGTTGCAGACAATATGGCGAAAAAACTGCCAAATGCCAATATAAGCATTATCGAGCGAGCGGGACATGCGGTCATGCTCGATAACCCGCAACAGACTACCAATGCGATCATAAACTTCATCTAATCAATATACCGCAGATCCTTGGGCGAAAAAAAACAGGCGGAGCGTCGCCGCTTCGCCTGTTCGATATGCGCTTACCCTGAGCGGGATTATTTCAGCGCTACGCGGATCACGTCGTCCGGCGCGGTGGCTTCTTTCTCGCGGCTGGAAGCCTGCTTGACGCTGACGTACAGCGTCTGGCCGTCCGGCGACAGCGCCAGGCTGTTCGGGTGGGTCGGCGTCTTGATGGTGTTCAGCACCTTGTAGCTCTTGGCGTCGATTACGCTCACTTCGCCCGCCTGGCGATGGGTGACGTAAACTTCATTGCGCGCCGGGTTGAACAGCACCGCCAGCGATTCCGGTACGTCGATCTTGCTCAGAATGTTGCCGTTGCGGGTATCCACCACCAGCACCTGCGGCTGCTTGGAATCGGTGATGAACGCACGATGGGTAGCGGTATCCAGGCTGATGTTCAGGAAGAAGTGCTCTTTGGACTCATCCAGCTTCTTGCGCGACAGCACCTTGTTGGATTGGGTGTCGATGGTCACCAGCTCGCCGTCGGCGTTGGTAACGTACAGACGTTTGGCGGCGGCGTCCAGCGCCAGGCCGGTGCCGTATTTGCCGGTGTCGGTCACGGTGGCGCGCAGGGTCAGATCCTTGCCGTCCACCACCCACACTACGCTGGATTCACCCAGACCGGTGATGTACAGGGTATCGCTGTCGGCATCCGCCACCAGTTCGCGCGGCGCCAGCGGCTTGACGGTCTCGGAGCGCTTGCGCGCGTCCAGCACCAGGCGGCCTTTCACCTCGCCGGTCTTGGCGTCGATGGCGGTCACCGAGTTATTGACGGTGTTGCCGAAGAACAGCGTGCCGGTCTTGGCGTTGACGGCGGCGCCGAACGGTTTGATGTCATTATGAATAATCTGGGTCACGTCCAGCGTGGTCGGATCCAGACGATAAACGATGCCGCCCTTGTCCAGCTTGCGGCTCTGCGACGTCGCCAGATAGAGCGCGTTCTCGCTCGGGCTGTAGGCCATTTCATAGGCGCCCTTGCCAACCGGCTTGCGCAGCACTTCCGGCGCGGTCTGCGCCAGCAGCGTATTGGAGAACAGCAGCGTGGACAGCAGCATCAGCGGAAATGCCGCACGTTTTCCCTTGGTGATCAAAGCATTCATCGTAATCTCCTTATAGAACCAACGGGGCGGCCGAGCGGCCGCCCTCTCTCGTTATTAAAATCAGGCTTTCTCTTCGGAAAGCAGCGCCCACCAGCTGTCGATGGTCGGGTTGCGCGCCAGCGCGATAAAGTCGATATCGCCGCGGATCTTGCGCCAGCGGGTCGCCAGCTCCATGATGCGCACCGAATCCAGGCCATAATCGATCAGGTTCTCATCGTTGCCCATGTCTTCGCTGTCTTCGTCAAGCAGCGGCAGGATCTGCTGACGCAGCGCATCGATGCTGGCGATACCGGCAGCCGGCAACAGAGACGCGGTGGTCACCACCCGGCCGCAGCGGCCGGCGGTGTAGCGCAGCGCCATCAGGTGTTCGTCGCGCGAGAAATCCGCCAGGCCGTCGGCCACCATGAACGGCTGGATATTGCGCATGAAGGCGTCGATGGCGGTGGTCAGGCAGCCGATGTGCGCATACACGCCGCAGATAATCAGCTGATCGCGGCCGGACTCCTGCAGGATCTCCTGCAGCGGCGAGCGGTGGAAGGCGCTGTAGCGCCATTTCACCAGCACCGTGTCGTCTTCGTCCGGCGCCAGCGCGGCGGTCACCGCCTGCTGCTCAGGATGTTTGTTCAGGCCCGGCCCCCACATGTCGTTCAACAGCGCGCGATCTTCATCGCTCTGCTGGTTCGGCTGCGCGGTATAGAACACCGGGATGCCCTGCTGTTTGCAGTAGCGGCGCAGGTTGGCGATGTTCTCCACCACCTGTTTAATCAGCGCACTGTCTTCGCCCCAGAAATTGAGGAAATACTGCTGCATGTCGTGGATCAGCAGCGCAGCGCGCTGCGGTTCTACCTGCCAGGTGACTTTATTTTGCGGCAGTTCGTCCGCCGTCGGCAGCGCGTAGTCATTAAGTTTTGGAATGGCCATCGATTAATCTCCCTGAGCCTGAGTCTGTAGTTGCGCGTCGAGCTGCTGGCGCAGCCGTTTTTTGTCCACTTTGCCGACCGGGGTCAGCGGCAGGCTGTCCACCTGAATAAAGCGATCCGGCAGTTTGAAGTCCGCCACGCCCTGCTCGCGCAGGTGGCGGCGCAGCACCACCGGCTTCAGCGGCGCGTTGGCGATGATATAGGCGCAGCTCTTCTCCCCCATCAGCGCGTCCGGCATCGACACCAGCGCGGCGTTGATCACGTCCGGATGACGCAGCAGCAGGTTCTCGATCTCCTCGGCGGCGATCTTCTCTCCGCCGCGGTTGATCTGATCTTTCTGCCGCCCCTGCACGGTGATGTAGCCGTCTTCGCTGATGCTGATCAGATCGCCGGAGCAGTAGAAACCGTCGGCGTCGAAGGCGTCGGCGTTGTGCGCCGGGCTCTGGTAGTAACCGCGGAAGGTATAAGGCCCGCGCGTCATCAACCGGCCGACCTCGCCCGCCGGCAATGGATTGCCGTCGTCATCCGCCACCCACACCTCGTCGTCCGGCGACATTGGCCGCCCTTGCGTCGTCAGGATGTGGCGTTCGTCGTCGTCCAGCCGGGTGTAGTTCACCAGCCCTTCCGCCATGCCGAACACCTGCTGCAGTTGGCAGCCGATTTCGTTCTGAATGCGCGCCGCCAGCGTCTCGCCCAGCTTGGCGCCGCCCACCTGCAGCAGTTTCAGGCTGGCGAGCTGGGCATTGCCGCCCCACTCTTCGATCGCCTGCAGCCACAGCGTGACCGCCGGCGGCACCAGCGCCGTCACGTTGATTTGGTGCTGTTCGATCAGTCGGAAGCACTGCCCGGCGTCCGGATCGGCGGCGAACACCACCAGCCCGGCGCCATAAAACACGCCCAGCACGCCCGGCGAACTCATCGGGTAGTTATGCGCCACCGGCAGCGCGCACAGGTAGCGGGTCTGCGCGTCGAAACGGCAGATCTCCACGCTGCGGCGAATGCTGTAGTAGTAATCATTGTGGGTGCGCGGGATCAGCTTCGGCGTGCCGGTGCTGCCGCCGGAAAGCTGGAAGAACGCCACCTGATCGGCCGCGGAAGGCTGCGCGACAAAACCGTCGCTCGCCTCGTCCAGCCAGGCGGCCAGCGCCAGCTCGCCCTCGGGCTGGCTGCGCAGCGCCACAACCCGCAGCGAAGGATGCGCATCGCGGAAGGCGTTCAGGAATTGATCGTCAGCAAACAGCGCGTGCTGGCGATCGGCGATCAGCAGCGCCGGTTTGATCTGCTCGGCATAGGCATTCAGCTCGCTGCGCTGATGGCTGAACAGCGCGTTGACCGGCGCCACGCCAATTTTCAGCAGCGCGAAGAACACGATATAGAACTCCGCCACGTTGCCCAGCTGGACCAATGCGGCATCGCCGGATTTTACGCCGCGGCGCAGCAGAGCGGCCGCCAGGCGATCGGAGCGCTGCTGCAACTCGCGGTAGGTCAGGCTGCCCTGGGCGTCGATAATCGCCGGGGCGTCGTTGTTGGCCTGGCGGTCGAGGATCTCGGTCAGCGGCTTGTCAGTCCAGTAGCCGCGTTCGCGATAGCGGCTGGCGAACTCCGCCGGCCAGGGGGTAAAGGCAATGCTCATCTTGTCGTTATCCTTGATTCATACCAAAGGCACGCAGAATGGTGCTGAGTTTGGTGCCTGTTTCATGCCATTCAGATTCGGGTGAAGAGTCTTCCACAATGCCGGCGCCGGCGAACAGACGCACCCGGTTGCCGTCAACGGTGCCGCAGCGGATAGTCACTACCCACTCGCCGTTGCCTTCGTCATCGCACCAGCCGACGATGCCGCCAAACAGGCCGCGATCGAACGGCTCCAGCTTGCCGATCAGGGCGTGTGCCTGGGCCGTCGGCATGCCGCACAGCGCCGGCGTCGGGTGTAGCAGGCAGGCCAGCGACAGGGCATTTTCGTCTGGAGACGCCGCCTCGCCGTCGATCGGCGTGGAGAGATGCCACAGCGTGGTGGTGGTCAACAGTTCAGGGGTGTGCGGCACGTTCAGGTAGCGGCAGCGGCCGGCCAGCACGTCACGCATGCTTTCGGTGACGATGCGATGCTCGTGGCGATCTTTCGCCGAGGCCATCAGCCGCTCCCCCACTTCACGATCGCGCTGCGGGTCGGCATCGCGCCGGGCGGAACCGGCCAGCGGGTTGGAGTAGAAACGGCCGCCGTCCTGGCGCAGCAGCAGCTCCGGGCTGGCGCCCAACAGCGCGCCCTGCTCCAGCGGCACGTGGAAGTGGAAACCGTGCGGGTTTTGGGCGATCACGCGCGCCATCAGCGCATGGCGATCCACCGGCCGGCGCGTTTCGATCTCCAGCAGGCGCGACAAGACCACTTTATCCAGCTCACCGGCCTTCATCGCGTCAACGGCATCGCTGACCATGTTCATGAACGGCTGCTGCTGCGGCAGCTCCGTTATGCCAGCCAGCTCCGGCCCCTCTGCCGCCGGCTGAACGCCGGCCATAAAAGCGGCGCGATCGAACCAGCGGCTCTGCTGCGGAATAAACAGCGCCGAAGGCTGCCGGGTATCGAACGGGATAGCGCCGCACAGCAGCGGATTTTTGATGCCGGCCTGACGGGCCTCGGCAAACGCCTGCCGCACGCTGCGCTGGAACTCGCCGTTCAGATCGGCGCCGTCCGCGGCCGGCAGGCGAATGCGGCTGAAACATCCGGTGGTGGTCAAGCTGCGGAAAGGGGAGGTAAAGAAGAAGCCCGACGCCGGAGAAAAATCAGCGGCGAACCGGTGTTCTTCGCGCTCCTGCATTTCCTTTCGATTGATGTCGTTCACGGCAGTATCCATCGCTTCGCCCTCAGATTTTGAAGTGATAACCAATATAATAATGATTATCATTTGAGTTAATTCCGCGCTAAATTACTCGCCGATATTTGCCATGTCAATAAACGTAAGCACTTCTTTCATTTCAAAATCATGACATAAACGCTGTGGGTTTTACGCATGCCGATGATAAGCATTGCTATTTGATCCCACAGCGTTGTCTTAACGCGTTCGACTACTTTTCTGTGGCGGGCTGCGGCTCCGGTTTGTGCAGCGTCACCTGGCGCAAACCGGTCATGGCGAACAGCAACAGGATGCCGAGCAGCGCCGCGCCGAAGCCGAAACCGCTGGCGCTCATCGCCGGCAGCATAAAGGCGCCCATCGCCCCCAGCAGCAGTGCGCCCAGCGCATCGCCCACCACGTTTTGCGCCGTCCACAGGCCGTTGATGCGGCCGAGGAAGTTGTCCGGCGTCAGGCTCTGGATCAGGCCGTATTGCAGCAGCGAGTTCAGCGCGCTCAGGTAGCCGAACGCCACCAGGCACAGCAACGCCAGGCTGTACCACGGCATCAGGCCGAACAGGCCAATGGCGGCGAACGCCGCGATCGCCGTCAGCAGCATCACCCAGCCGGGGCGCGCCACGTGCGCCACGCGCCCGCTGGTGAACGCACCGATGGCGGCGCCGAGCGGCACGGCGGCGTACATATAGCCGAGGTGGGCGGCGTCGATGTGCCAGCTTTCCGCCATCGCCGGGTACAGCACGCGCACCGCGCTGGCCATGGTCAGCAGCGCGCCGATCAGCGCCACCATGCCGATCACCTTGTTCTGGAACAGGAAGGCGAAACCGCCCGCCAGCGCGCGCAGCGGGTGTTCACGCGGCTGCGGCGGCGGCATCAGCTGCGGCAGGCTCAGCAGCGGCAGCAGCGTCAGCAGGGTGCCGAACGCCGCCAGGCCGTAGTTCCAGGCAATGCCCATATGGGCGATCACCAGGCCGCCGATCGCCGGAGAAAGGATCGAGCCGAAGCGCACCGTCAGCATGCTGATGGCGCCCGCCTGCACGATGTTTTCGCGGCCCACCAGCGCCGGCGTGGCCGCCAGCAGCGCCGTCACCCCCACCGCGCCGAAGAAGCCGTCCCACACCGCCAGCAGATAAATGGCCGCCAGCGAAGGCGATGGCAACAGGGCGTTGAGGCACAGGCCAACGAAGCCGATGCCGCAGGTGGAGCGCGCGAACAGGATCAGTCGGCGCCGCTCATAGCGATCGGCCAATACGCCCCCCATCAGCAGCCCGGCGAACATGCCGCCGCCGGCCAGCGTCACCGCCAGTCCGACCTGCAGGGTGGAACCGGTCAGCGCCTGGATCTGCACCGGGATGGCGATCGCCATCAGCCCCAGCGCCACAATGGAAATAAAGCGCGCGCAGAATACCGCGCGGAAAGCCCGGTTGGTTTTCAGCAGGCTAAAATCAAGCAGGATGGAGGGTTTGCTACTCATCGGTTTTTCACCACATCGTTAAACGGGGATTCTGCAGTTGCGGGGCGCTATGCTAGCACAGATGGCGAAATCAATAATGATAATAAAACTCATTGATATTCAACCGTGAACAACCGCAAGAAACGCCGCCACACGCGGGGTCATCCCCGTGCCTGGCGGCGAGATGACGGGCGCGATTACAGCGTGCGCAAGATCCGGTTCAGCAGCGGCCCCAGCACTTTGAACGACGCCGGCGAAACGATATCGACATGCGCACAGTCCAGCTCGTGCGCCTGCAGCGCATCGACGTACTGCGACCAGGTTTGCTGCACGTCCATCCCTTCCTGCAGCGTGCGTTTGGCGACGAACAGCGTCGCCTGGCCGTGGAAACGAGCAGTACGCGTGTGCGACAACAACCGCACCGAGTCGGCGTAGTTGGCTTCAATGTTGTCGAACATCGCGGTGCGCGTCTCGCCCAGCGCCGGATCGAGCGTATCCTGCGACACCGCCAGGAACTGCTCGCGCTCGCGCTGCACCTCCTTCAACACGTTGTCGTCCAGCATCACGTCCCAGTTTTGGGTCTCCGGCGGATAGGTATCCAGCAGGCCGAGGAACGCCACCTGCTCGCCGCGCGCCTGCAGCCGGGCGGCGATGCCCTGCGCCAGCGTGCCGCCCAGCGAATAGCCGATGAAGTGGTACGGCCCGTGCGGCTGTACCTGCAACACCGTCTGCAGGTGGGCATCCACCACCTGATCCATATCTTCGCTCAGTGCCAGCGGGCCGTCCGGCCGCGGCGACTGGATACCGACCAGCGACCAGTGCTGATCGAGATAGCGCGGCAATACGCTAAACTGCCAGGAGAAACCCGACGCCGGGTGCAGACAGAACAGCGTCGGCCCCTCGGTGACGCGCAGCGGCAATACGCTGTCGAAGCCGCTGCGATCGGCCTCTTCCTGCGTGCGATCTTCCGCTAACAAGACAGCCAGCTGCTCGACGCGCGACGCCACCATTACCTGGCCGACGGACACCGCCTTGCCCAGATCGCGGCGCAGCTCCGCCGCCAGCCGCATCGCCAGCAGCGAATGGCCGCCGAGCGCGAAGAAATCGTCATCGGCGAACACCTGCTCGCGCTGCAGCAATCGGGCAAATACCGCCGCGATCTCGCTTTCCAGCCCGGCCTGCGGCGGCCGCCCAGCCTTGCGCTCGCCGCCCTGCGGCTGCGGCAAGGCCTTGCGATCCAGCTTGCCGTTGGCGCTCAGCGGCAAATCGCTCATTTCCACCAGCGCCACCGGCACCATGTGCGGCGGCAGCCGGTCGGCCAGCGCCGCGCGCAGGGCTTCCGCATCCCAGCTCGCGCCAGGCTGCATCACCAGATAGCCCACCAACTGGCGCGCATCGCCGCCAGCGTCCACCGGCGTGCCCTGCAACACCAGCGCGTGCGTCACCGCCTGGCGCACGCCCGGCAGCGACAGCAAGGCGTGGTCGATTTCGCTCAGCTCGATCCGCTGCCCGCGGATCTTCAGCTGATCGTCGCTGCGGCCCAAATATTCCACCGCGCCGTCCGGCAGCCAGCGCGCCACGTCGCCGGTGCGGTACATGCGCCCGCCCTCGCCGAACGGATCGGCGACAAAGCGGCTGGCGGTCAGATCCGGCCGGCCAAGGTAGCCGTGCGCCAGCTGCACGCCGGTCAGATACAGATCGCCCGCCACGCCCGGCGGCACCGGCCGCAGGCGCGCGTCAAGAATGCGCAGCCCGGTGTTCCACACCGGCAGGCCGATCGGCACGTTGGCGCCGGTCACCTTCGCCAGCGCGTCGCCGTAGGCCGGATGCCAGGTCACGTCCACCGCCGCTTCGGTCGGGCCGTAGAGGTTGTGCAGCGGCACCGCCGTGCGGCTTTGCCACAGGCGGCACAGCTCCGCCGGCAGCGCTTCGCCGCTGCAGAACACCTGGCGCAGCGCGGCGCAGCTCGCCACCGCCGCGTCGTCGTCCAGGGCGGCAACGAAAGCCGCCAGCATCGACGGCACGAAGTGCAGCGTGGTAATGCGGTGCTGCGCGATCAGCTGTTGCAGCTGCTGCGGATCGCGGTGCGCCTCCGGCGGCGCCATCACCAGCCGGGCGCCGACCATCAGCGGCCAGAAGAATTCCCATACCGAGACGTCGAAACTGCACGGCGTTTTCTGCAGCACCGCGTCGTCCGCCCCCAGCGGATACTGGTGCTGCATCCACAGCAAGCGGTTGACGATCGCCTGATGGCCGACCAACACGCCTTTCGGGCGCCCGGTGGAGCCGGAAGTAAAGATGATATAGGCCGCATGGTTCGGCGTCGGGCCCGCGATCGCCACCCCGGCGGCGTGATCGGCCGGCAGCGGCGCGTCATACAGCAAAATTTCGCCCTTGTCGGCGAACCGCGCCTGCTGCGCCGGGTTGGTGATGACCAACCGGGGCGCGGCGTCTTCCAGCATCATCGCCAGCCGCTCGTCCGGATAACCGGTGTCCAACGGCAGATAGGCGGCGCCCGCTTCCACGATCGCCATCAACGCCAGCGACAGGAACACCGAACGCGGCAGCGCCACCGCCACGATGTCGCCCGGCCGCACGCCCTGCGCAACCAGCTCACGCGCCAGCGCCATGACCTGCTCGCGCGTTTCGCGGTAGGTGAAATTGAAATGCGCATCCGCCAGCGCCGGCGCGTCCGGCGTGGTTTGCGCCTGCTGCGCCAGCAACTGGCTCAGCGTGGTCGCCGGCACCGGGTGCGCCGTGTCGTTGACCCGCGCCAGCAGCGCGTGATCGTCGGCGGTCAGCATATCGGCTTCGCCGATCGGCAACGTTGCCTGCGCGGCGAACTGCGCCAGCAGCAGCGGCAACCGCTGCAGATGCGCCTGCAGTTCCTGGCGACCATAACGCTCGGCGTTGGCCAGCAGCTCCACCTTCAACTGATGGTGTTCGTCGATAAACAGCGCAATCTCCAGATCGCGCACCGGCCCGGAGGCCAGATCGTGAGTGATGCCTTCGATACCGGCGAAATCCAGCTGGTAATCGAACATTTTGAAGTTGAAGACCGTGCCGTACAGCGGTTCGCCGTCGCCGATGCGCCCCAGATCGCGCTGCACCTGTTCGGCGTCGTAGCGCTGATGGCGGCGCACCGTTTTCAGCTCGCGGCTGATGCGGGCGGCGGCCTCATACAGCGTGGCCTGCGGCTCGAGGTGCATCTCCATCGGCAGCACGTTGATCACCGGCCCGGCGGCGCACAGGGCGGCCGATCCGGTACGGCGCATGAAGATAAAACCGGCGCTGAAACTCGGTTGGCCGCTCAGGCGCGATACCCACAGCGCCACCAGCGCCACCGCCATATCGGCGGCGTTCAGCTTCTGCTGCGCGCCGCACTGCACCAGTTCGGCGAAGGCCTGCGGATCGCAGCGCTGTTCCAATCGATGGATGCGCGGCGTGGGGGTTTGCCCGGCCAGCGGCTGCGGGCAGAGCGTGGCCGGCGGCGGCAACTGCCGCGCTTTTTCGAGCCAAAAATCGGCGTCGCGCTGCCAGGCCGGCGCCTCCCGGTAAGCCTGGTATTCCGCCACCACGTCGCTGAACGCCGTGAAAGGCGTCGGTTCCAGCGCGTCGCCGCGGCAAAGATGGGTGTAAATCGCCGCCACGCGGCGAGCGATGGCGGTGAAGCTGAAACCGTCCACCAGCAGATGGTGATAGCGCTGATACCAGAACCAGCGGTTATCCGCCAGGCGCATCACCACATGGCGATACAGCGGCGCGCCGCTGCCGGCGCGCAGATCGCTCGCCAGATCGATGTCCATCAGCGCGCGCGCGGCGGCTTCGGGATCCGGCGACGTCGTCAGATCGACAAGTTCCGGCTCGTGCACCGCCAGCGTGTTATCCAACCATTGCACCGGCACGCCGTCACGTTCCGCAAAACGCAGGCGCAGCATGTCCACCTCGCCCAGGCCCTGGATGATGGCCTGCAGCAGAGGCTCCACGGCAATGGGACCGTTGAGTTCGATGGCGTGGGCCACCGCGTAGGCATTGCGATGCGGGGAGATTTGATCGGCGACCCAGATGCCGGGTTGCGCCGCGACCAGCGGCCATTCGCCCGCAAGCGCCGGGCCGCTGAGAGAGTTAGGGGTGTGTGACACTGCTTATTGCTCCCGTGATTACCTGGCGCCGGTCACGCCTTGCTTGCTGCGACCGGCAGAATGTCTTGCCAATGCTGTTCCAGCCACTCGGTGCACGCGGTGCGCGCCGCCGGGCCGAAGACTATCGTCCAATCGGACGGAATGGCGCGGAAATCCGGCCACAAACTGTATTGTTGTTGTACGTTGCGCAGCACCAGGCTGCGCTGCTGTGGATCATCGAACGGATTCAGGCTTTCCATCATGTGTTCCTCGTGCCGTCGCCGATGCCGGGTAAGCGGTGGCGAAAGCGGAGGCCCAGACCGCCTGCAGCCCGTCGGTCAGGCCGCTGCGCCAACACAGCGCGTCGTGCCCGCCTTCCACCACCCGGTAGTGCACCCGATGGCCGGCGTCGCTCAGGCGCGCTGCCATTTCGCCGCTGACCCGGTGCACCAGCTTTTCCTGCGAACCGGCTTCCATAAATACCTTCAGCGCGCCGTGGTTGCCCAAGCCGTGCCGTTCTACCTGCTGCATCAGCCAGCAGGCGTCGTCGGGAATGCTCGGCAGCTGCAGCATGTCGCGCCGCGGCCACCAGTAGGAACCGGACTGGGTGATCACCGCACCGAAGCGCTGCGGCCAGCGCAGCCCGGCATACAGGGAGGCCAGGCCGCCAAAGCTTTGCCCCGCCACCACCGTATCGGCCGGTTTGTCGCTGTGCGGCGCCCAGTCGGCCAGCTGCGGCATCAGTTCTTCCTGCACCGCCAGCCAGAAATCGTCCTTGCAAGTTAATTCTCGCGCCCGGTGCGGCAGATCGATGATGTCGATCAACACATACACCGCTTCCGGCAACGCTCCCTCGCGGGTCAGCTGCATCAGCGGCTCCCAGACCGGCATCTGCTTCGCCCAGAACTGACCGTCAAGCAGGATAGCCAACGGACGCTCGGCCGGCTTGCTGTCGCCGGTGGTGTAGATCCAGACGTCGCGGCTGTTGCCCAGGCGCTCGCTCTGCCAGGTATGGCGCTGCAAACGCGCCGGCAGCGGCGGCGTGCAGCGCCCGCTGGCGATCTCATACTCGTCGAACGAACGCCATACCGGCTGCGGCGGCGCATCCGGCATGTGCAGGCCGGAGACGCTGTGGCCGCTGGCGCTTTGCCAGGAGCGATACGGGTTGAGCAGATCGGGGGTGGCGCTGGCGAACACCTGGTGCCACCAGTGGCGCAGGTTGTGCATGTTGGCGTGCGCATCGTCGCCGCTGAACGCCGGCGGCCGCTCGTCAAAGCAGGGAATAAAGCAGTAGCTGCCGCGCCAGGCGCCGCTCAGCTCGGTCTGCCAGTACCACACGTCGGTGCCGGCCAGACGCTGCAGGCTTTGCGGCGGATTCGGCTGGTGATGGTCGGTCAGGCAGTTGATGTTGATCCACACGCGGCGGTAGGCGGAGGTCAATTCGCATCCCTGAGGATCGCGCCAGAAAAAGGTGGTTCGCCAGCGGCCATTACCCGCCGGTTCTACCCATGGCGTACCGCGCCGTGCCACCGTCAACCACCACCCTGGACTGCCAGCATTGCTGCTGGCCAATAATCTGCTGCTTTCTGACTGTAGTTCTGTATTCACAACGCCTACCCATTTTGTAGTTGGCGGCACCGGGAACGTCGACTTTTCCCTATCGCCGGCCACCGCCCGAACGCACTGTACGCCAAATACTATTGATAATAATTTGCATTTGCAATAGTGTGTAAGGCTTGGAGATCGTGCTGGTATTGCGCGCAACGGACAGGGATCGGGGATATATCAATGGCATCCCTTGCCGCAGCCGATTTTCTATTTCCGACTACACAAAAACTACAACCGCCCTTCCCCCCGTTCGGCGAGGGATGGCAGCAAGGTAGGACACTCAGATGAAAAGCAAGCTATCACGTTATTCTTTAGCCACTCTTATCGGCTTGGGATTGGGCGCGTCCGCGTTCGCCAACGCCGCGCAGCAGACCGACACCCCCACCACGGAAGAAAACAGCGGCGCAGCGGATAAAAAGCCGCGCGGCGAAGACACCATCGTCGTGACCGCCGCCCGGCAGAACCTGCAGGCGCCTGGGGTGTCCACCATCACCGCCGATGAGATCAAGAAACGCCCGCCGGCGCGCGACATCAGCGAACTGATCCGCACCATGCCCGGTGTTAACCTGACCGGCAACTCCACCAGCGGCCAGCGCGGCAACAACCGCCAGATCGATATCCGCGGCATGGGCCCGGAAAACACCCTGATTCTGATCGACGGCAAACCGGCCTCCAGCCGCAACTCGGTGCGTCAGGGCTGGCGCGGCGAGCGCGACTCGCGCGGCGATACCGCCTGGGTGCCGCCGGAAATGATCGAGCGCATCGAAGTGCTGCGCGGCCCTGCCGCGGCGCGCTACGGCAACGGCGCCGCGGGCGGCGTGGTCAACATCATCACCAAGAAAGCCGGCGATGCGCTGCACGGCTCGCTGAACGGCTACTTCAACGTGCCGCAGCACAAGCAGGAAGGCGCCACCAAACGCACCGACTTCAGCCTGTCCGGCCCGTTGAGCGATTCCCTGAGCTTCCGTCTGTTCGGCGGCTACAGCAAAACGCAGGCCGACGCCTGGGACATTAACGAATCGCACAAGTCGTACCGTGCTGCAGCCACAGCAACCACCCCTAGTTATGAAAATAGCGTTCCCGCTGGCCGCGAAGGGGTGGTCGATAAAAATATCGACGCCCTGCTGCACTGGGACTTCGCCCATCTGCAGTCGCTGGAGTTCGAGTACGCCTATGGCCGCCAGGGCAACCTGTACGCCGGCGATACCCAGAACACCAACAGCAATGACCTGGTGCAGAGCAACTACGGCAAAGAGACCAACCGCATCTACCGTGAAACCTTCGGCCTGACCCACCGCGGCGCCTGGGACAACGGAGTGAGCACCACCAACTACGTGCAGTTTGAGCGCACCCGCAACACCCGCCTGAACGAAGGGTTGGCCGGCGGCACCGAAGGCATCTTCGACACCAAAAACACCGGGTTCGGCACCACCAAGCTGGACGACTTCCTGGCGCACAGCGAAGTCAGCGTGCCGTTCGAACTGGGCGTCGCCCAGACCGCCACGCTGGGCACTGAATGGACCCAGCAGCGGATGAAGGACGGCACCTCCACCAGCCAAACGCTGATGGGCGGCACCATTCCCGGCATGACTACCGGTACGCGCAGCCCTTACGCTTCCGCGCATATATTCTCGCTGTTTGCCGAAGACAATATTGAACTGACCGACACCACCATGCTGACGCCGGGCCTGCGCTACGATCTGCATTCGGAATCCGGCAATAACTGGAGCCCGGCGCTGAACCTGTCGCAGGAACTGGGCGACTACTTCACGCTGAAGATGGGCATCGCGCGTTCCTACAAAGCGCCGACGCTGTTCCAGACCAACGGCAACTACCTGCTGTACAGCAAAGGTCAGGGATGTGCTGGCAGCGATACCAAAAACGGCTGCTACCTGCTGGGCAACGACGACCTGAAAGCGGAGACCAGCGTCAACAAAGAGATCGGGCTGGAGTTCCATAATGACGGCTGGCTGGCCGGCGTGACCTACTTCCGCAACGATTACCACAACAAGATTGAAGCGGGCAACTCGCGCATCGCCACCAGCAGCAAAAATACAGCGGTCTACCAATGGGAAAACGTGCCGAAAGCGGTGGTACAAGGGCTGGAAGGCTCGCTGAACGTGCCGGTCAGCGAGACCGTCACCTGGAGCAACAACGCCACCTACATGATCGAGAACAAGAACAAGACCACCGGCGATTACCTGTCGGTGATCCCGAAGTTCACCGTCAACTCGACCCTCAGTTGGCAGGCTACGCAGGATCTGTCGATGCAGTCCACCCTGACCTGGTACGGCCGTCAGAAGCCGAAGAAGTACAACTACCAGGGTAAACCGGCCACCGGCGGCGAAACCCGTGAGGTCAGCCCTTACGCCATCGTCGGCGCCAGCGCGACCTATGACCTGACCAAAAACGTCAGCCTCACCGCCGGCATCGATAACCTGTTCGACAAACGCCAGTTCCGCGCCGGCAACGCGCAGAATGTGGGCGATCCGAACACCGGCGTGATCAACATCGCCGGTGCGGGCGCGGCCACCTACAACGAACCGGGCCGCACCTACTATATGAGCATCAACACCCACTTCTGATGACATGACCCAATGACAAAGGGGCGCCGCGGCGCCCCTTTTTTATATTTATATTCAGTTAGTTGGTGTGCAGCTGAATACGCACCACGCTTTCCGGCTTGCCGGCCTTGGTGGAAGCGCCGTCGTTTTTCACCGTCACGAACAGCGCGTCGCCTTTCGGATCCAACGCCAGACTGTTAGGGTGCGGCGGCAGGTCTACGGTTTGCAGACGCTTAAGCGTCTTGGCGTCGAACACCGTCAGCGTCCCGGCGCCGTGATCCACGCGCACGCCTTTGCGGTTCGCGACGTACAGCCGCTGGCTGCGCTCGTCGAGCAGCAGGCCGATCGGCACCTCATCCGTCAGCTCGCTGGCCAGTACCTTGCCGCTGTCCGCATCCAGCGCGAATACCCGGTGGCCGCTGCTGCGCTTCACGTAGTCGTGCCCCAGATGATGATTGCGGTAGTTATCGCGATCGATACCCTGATCGACACCCAGCAGACGATTACTCGCCGGATCATACACCAGATTCAGCAGCTGATCGGCCTGCACTTCGTGGGTGGCGGTGATCGCCAGCGTGTCGGCGTTCAGGGTGATCACCTGCCCCTGCATGTTGGAGACGAATACCCGGCGGCCCTTCTCATCCAATGTGATACCCACCGCGTTGTAGCCGAAGCCCGGGATCACTTTCTCCAGTTTGCCGGCCTTGGTATCGACCACGTACAGCACGCTGTCGACGCCGAAGCCCAGCCCCGGCAGGAACAAGCGGCCGCTTTGCGCGTCATACTTGATCTCGCGAATGCGGTACAGGTAGTCCTCGGTGATTTTGAACTTCTTCAACTCCGCCAGCAGGAAGTCCAGGCGCTTGCCGCTGATGCCCGCCTGCTTGTAGGCCTGCTCCAGCACCGCTTTGTCCAGCAGCTTGATGCTGCCCAGCGCGTGGTTGGTGGTGGTGTCCACCACCCCGACTTCGCCGTTGAAGCCCTGAGTCAGGTACAGGCGATTGCCCGCATCGTTCAGCGCCACGCCGAAGCCTTTCACCTGCAGCGGGATCTCCGCCTTGATCGCCAGGGTGTTGGGATCCAGCCGCAGCACACGGGAGCGCGCCTCTTCCTTCCAGTCCGGTGCGCTGACGAACAACGCCTGTTGCGAGGTGCTGTAGGCCATCTCCACCACCGCCGACGACAGCGCCTCGCGCTTGATGTCCTGCGGTTTGATGCCGGCATCGTCGGCCTGCGCAGCGCCGGCGACCACCAGAGAGGCCGCCACCAGCAGCGAAAGTAACGCGCGCGGGGTTGCTAGGGTTCCAGACATCCTTTTATCTCCTTGAAAATCATGCTTTCGGTTAGAGTGAAACAACGTCATGCCTGCGGCCCGGGCGGCAGCGCCGCCAGAGCGATATCGCCAGCGATGTGCTGCGCAAACTGGGTAAAGACGTGCTGAACGCCGTCGGCGATCAGATTGGCCTGCTCCCGGCTGTAGTGATCCTGGCGATAGGTCATCATCACCCGCAGGGATTTCGCCCCGGCCAGATCGTCTTCCATAACCTCAAACTGCAGGCCGAGCAGCGACTCGGCTTTTTCCGGCTCCACCTGGCGGTAGGCGATCGCGCTGCCGTCCTGCAGCCGGAACTCGCCGTTCAGCTTGATGCGGCTGTGGATCTGGATGAACACTTCGAACATGTGGTTCTTGCGGTCGGCGTCCACACCGAACAGCCCTTCCTCCACCAGATCGATCGGAATATCGGTGTACGGCAGCGAGCCGTTGATGGTGTTTTTCACCTGGCTGACCAACCCGGCCACCGTCAGCCCCTCGTCGAAGCGCACGCGGTGCACCACCACGGTGGTGAAGTAGCCGACGGTATCGAAGAACTCGGCGTCGTTACGGCCGGAGGTCGAGGTGCCCACCAACAGATCCGCCGGGCCGCCAAGCAGGCGCAGCGCCGAGGTAATCCCGGCATACACCACGTTGAACAGCGAAGCGTTGTTGCGGCGGGCGAGCTGATACAGGCCTTCCGCCACGGCGGGATCGACCTCGAACTCCAGCCAGCCGCCGTTGACGTCTGCCGGTGCCGGCACCGCCGGGTGGGTGGATGGCTCTTGCCGGAAGATCGGCTGGCCGACCGGCGCGCCGCGCAGCGCATCGAGCCAGTAGTCCAGATGTTGCTGCTGCACCCCGGAGGCCCGCTGCTGCCGGGCGAAGGTGTGGAACTGCGGCGGCTGCCCGCTCCACTGCGGCGCCTGGCCGACGACGCGATGGCGGTAGGCGACGCCCAATTCATCCATCATCAGGTTGAGCGACCATTCATCCAGCACCACATGGTGGAACAGCAGCGACAGCAGCTGCTGACCGTTGTCCGCATCGCGCAGCAGCGTGACGCGCAGCGGCAGCTCGGCGGCCAGATCGAACCGGTGCTGGCCGGCGTCGGCCAACAGGGCGGCGGCGTTGCCCGCCGGCGTCTCGTGGGAGAAGCGGAACCACTGGTACTCCGGCAGCTCGGCGGCCGGCACCACCACCTGCACCACCGCGCCCTGCTGCTCGACGAAGCGTGAACGCAGCACGGTATGGCGAGTCATGACGTCGATAAACGCCTGACGCAGCGCCGTTTCATCCACCGCATCGAAGAAGCGCAGAGAGAACGGCAGGTTGAAAATCTCGTCATGGCCGAAGGCTTCATACACCTTCCACAGCGATTCCTGAGCCAGCGACAGCGGTGCCTGCGCCTGATCATGATCGTCGGCGGTGGCCTCCGCGGCATTCGGCTGCGCAACGTTCAGGCGTTTGGCATAGCCCGCCAACCCGCGCGCCGTCGGATGGCTGAACAGGTCGTTAATGTTGATTTCGATCTGATGCAGGCTCAGCAAACGGCCGATCACCCGGGTGGCCACCAGCGAATGGCCGCCGCGATCGAAGAAGTCTTCATCCAGGGTCATTTCCGGCGCCACCAGCGCCTCACGGAACTCCTGCAAAATCAGCGGTGCAACGCTTTCGTCCGCGTCGCCGTTCGCCGCCGGCGCGGCCATCGCCGGGGAAACGGACTCAGCCGCCGGCAATGCGACGGCAATCCGCTGCCCGGCCAGGAAGGCGCTGAACTGCTCCAGCAGGAAAGGCGCCACATGCGGAGAGAGGCGCGGATCGGTGACCAGCTCGAGCGTCAGCGCTTCCGCCTCCGGCAACCCCAGCAGCAGCGCCAGCTCAAACGGCGTATGCAGCGGCGGCAGCAACAGGCGTTCGGCGTGAACGCCTTCCAGCCGCCACTCTGCGGCCAGATCGTCGCGCCAGGCCACCAGCAGCTGCGCCCGTTGCGGATCCGGCTGTTCAGCCACGGTTTGCGCCAGCAGCCGCTGCCCGGCGTCGCCCTCGCCATGCTGTACGGTCAGGCGCATCAGCGGCGGCGCCGTCAGGCCCAGCTCCAGGCCGACGCACTCCGCCGTATCCGCTGCCGGCACGCACAGCTGCACCGCTTGGCCGCCGGCCTGCGCGGCGACGAACTCGGCAAACCGCGCCGCCACCGCCGCCAGCAGCGCCCGCGGCGTGTCGTTGGCGGGCAACAGCGAGCGCGCAATGCGCGTGACCACGCGCGCGCCCACCGGCGGTAAGGCTTCAGCGCGCTGCGCCGGGCTGCGATAATCCTGCAGTGAGACCGCCTGGCGCACCCACGGCAGCTGCGGCTCCGGAGTTTCCGCCAGCTCGACCGGCTCCGCCGCGAAAGGCAGAGGCATCGCGTCCCCGTTATAACGGGCGGACAGCATCGCCGGCAGATGACGCCACGGCAGCGTTTCCGCCAGGATGTCATGCAAGACCACGCCCAAAATCACGTCATCGCCCGGCGTGAGCAACAGCAGGCAGCGCAGCGGCGCTTCGCTTTCCAGTACAAACGGCGTTGCCTGCGCTTGCAGCAGGCGACAAATGGCCTGTTGTTCGTCCGCCACCTGACGAAGGCTCACCGGCAACGGCGCCGAGCCGGCGGGGCGTTTCACCAGGCCGTTTTCGTCATCAAAAACGTAGCGCACGTCCACGCCCGGCGTTTCCCGCACCAGCGCCTGCAGCGCCGCCGTCAATTGGGCGATATCCACATCCCCCGTCAAACGCCAGGCCAACGCCCGCTGCCCGCGTGCGTCACCCTGCTGCAGATGGGCAAACCATGCCCGTTCTTCGGCTTCGCTTACCGGCCGCTCGCCGCTCGCCGACGCCGCGCCCAGCGCCTGAAACGCGCTCTCCAGCCGCTGGGCCTCTTCATCGCTCAGAATGCTGTCAAAATCACCGATCACTGCGTTATCTCCTCTGCCCGGCCGTGCCGGGATAGCGCATAAAACGGGGGACATTCGTCCCCCGTCATCACGATAGCGTTAGAAATTCAGCTCAACTGCCGCGCCGACCATGCGCGGGCGCTGCTGCGTCGCGGTGTAGATGTCGTTGCCACCAACCATAATGCGGCGCTCGGAGTCGAACAGGTTTTGCGCAAACAGCGTGGCGCGCCCATAGGCGAAGGTGTAGGCCAGTTGGGCGTTAGCCGACCAGTAGGAACCTATGCGCCCGCGCGAATCGTTGTCATACGCCGAGTAATAGGAGTCCGAGAACGCCACGTTAGTGCTCACTTCCCACCCTTTCAGGAACTGATATTTGGCGCCCATGTTGGCGGTGTAAGCCGGCGCGCGTCCCAATTCATGCCCTTCCACGCCGCTGCCCGAGAACTTTTTGATCTTGGTTTTCAGCAGACCAACGTTACCGAACAGCTCGAAGTCCCAACGCGGCTGCCAAGTGGCGCCGATTTCCGCGCCGTAGGTTTCCACCTTGTCGGCGTTACGGATCACGCTGGAGTTTTCACCCAAGTAATAAGGCAGCTGCATGTCTTTGTAATCGTTGTAGAACACGTTGCTGGTCAGCACCACGTTGGCGTCTTTCAGATGATGACGGGTGTACAGCTCATAGTTCCAGACATACTCGGAACCGTAGGTGTAACTGACGATCGGGCTGCTGAGAGTAATGCCCGCGCCGCCGGCGTTATAACCGCGCGCGATCTTGGCACCGTAGGTTTGAGTGTCCGTCGGTTTCCAGGCCACGTCCAACTTCGGCAGGAACACGGTGTAGGTTTCATCGAAGTCGATGCGCACCGCCTGGCTGCCACCGTTGCGTTGGCGATGTTCGCGTTCCAGACGGCTGGCGGCAGTCACGTCCACCTGCGGCGTCAGCGCATAGGTCAACTCAGCGAAGGCCGAGTTAGTGTCGGTTTTATCTTTAAACGTCGCGCCGCCGAAGATATTGACGAACTCATCCTGCTTGGCGTGAAAATAACGCAGCCCCGCCAGCCCGTGCAGGCGACTGTCCGCGCCGCCGAAGCGCACCACCGGCTCCACGTGCACCTCTTTGCCGCCGATGTCGGCGTACGGCAGCTTATAAGCCGTGGCACGGTTAATGTTGAAATCGGTATAGATAACGCGGTTTTCCAACGCCAGGCCATCGGAGGCCTCCCAGGCCAGATCCCAGATACCGCTGTTCACATTGCTTTTGAACACCGGCCGGCGGATGTCGTGACGCGCACTCGCAGGATGCGGTTGCGGGTTGAGGCTTTCGTTTTGCGGCGCGGAGCTGCCGAAGTGGTTAAAGGTCAGTTTGGTGGTCAGATCGCGCAAACCGGCCGGATTGAACAGCAGCTTGGCGCGGGCAGTGGTGGCTTCCACTTCTCGCGGATCGCCCACTGGCTCATAGGCCGGCAGGTCAGCATCGCTGCGGCGGCGCTGGCGATCGACGCTGACGCGAAACGCCAGCTGATCTTCCACCAGCGGGCCGGACGCCATGGCCGCCAACTGTGAAGAGTGCTGATTGCCAGCCCCGCCCTTGAAGGCGCTTTCCCATTCGAAGGTCGGATCTTTACTGGCCATGACGATGGCACCGGCGATGGCGTTACGCCCCTGAATATAACTTTGTGGGCCGCGGAACACTTCGACGCGATCCAGATCCCACAGCGATTGCGGTCCGTAGGCTTGTTCGTTATAGGTTAGCGAACGGCCGTCCAACGACAGATTGAGGCGTGGGCGGGTGCCGCTGAGGAAAGCGCCAGCACCGGTGGTCGGGCCGGAGCCGTCAACGCCACGCACGGTTGGCAGATCGTTGCCGATGCCGACATCCACTACGTTGGGGGTCATGCGCAGCAAATCGGGAACCTGTGTCGCATTAGGCATCGAGGCGATGCGGTTGCTGTCGAACACTTCGACGCTGGAGCCAGTGTCAAAAATGGAACGTTTGATCTTCTCACCGGTAACCAGCAGCGTTTCCGCGTCCTGGTAGGTTTCGTTGCTCTTGGTTTCCGCCGCGTTGACGTTACCGATCGCCAGTGAACAAACCCCTAAAAATACGGAGGAAAACGCCCCAATGGCTTTCATCCCCGCTTTTTCCCCGTTTCCTACGCTTTCATGTCGTTGAGCCGCAAAATGCTTGCCCATAGATGTCTTCTCCTTTCATCCCAGAGGTGCACAAAATTTGATTTTTTTTACACAACCTACATCGACACTCACACAGACCATGACGCTGCGGCCTTCCCGGCCTTGCTGTTGCTTATCCCTGCGGCAAACCCATGTTTTTCGCGGCCAAACGAGCGCGGCCCCGTCCACGGCCAAGCCGCCGGCGAAGCGGCCGGCAGCTTGTATAAAAACGTAAAAGAGTGTTAAGAATGATAATATTTTGCATTTTCTAATGCAAATCATTATCAACAAAGATGAGGAGCCGAGCACGGAAACAGCCAGAAAGCCTTATACTTTTGCAGGTAAAACAAGCGCTGCAATAACAAGCAATCATTTCAATGATAAGAATAATATAGATAAATTATTCACCTCCAAAGCCCTGCCTGCCCGGCATCGCTAAAACCCCTTATAAATAGCACCTTCGCGCCAAATGGATTAAATAATAATAATTTTCATTCCTATTAACATTTGGATATATTCTTGCAGTCTCGTTGGCTGAATCAAAATGGATACCCGATGAAAGCTTTGACCACGATGCAGGCCGCCTATTGGGTAGGCCGACAGTCCGCTCCTCCCCTCGGCGGCATGGCCGCCCACCTGTATGCGGAATTCGACGGCGGCGAGCTGGATCTCGCCCGACTACGCCAGGCCGTTGATGCGCTGTACCTGCATCATCCGCTGTTGCGCCTGCGCATTACCGATGATGGCCGGCAGACGATCGCGCCTCCCGGCCCCCGGCACACCTTGCATATCGACGACTGGCAACATGCCGATGAAGCGACGCTGGCGGCCGCGCTCGCCGCCAAACGCCAGGCGAAAAGCACCCAACTGCTGCCGCTGGAACAGGGCGTGCCCTGCGATATCAGCCTGAGCCTGTTGCCGGAAGGGCGCAGCCGCCTGCATGTCGATCTCGATATGATCGCCGGCGATGCCATGAGCTTTCGCCTGTTGATGGAAGATCTGACGGCGTTTTATCACCAGTGCCCACCGGCGCCCCCCCATGACGTGCCGCCGGCCTACTTCGACCACCTCGAACGGCGCGACGCCGACGAGGCGCTGCGCCAGCGACGCGAACGCGGCCAGCGTTGGTGGCGTGAGCGCCTGGCGCAGGTGCCACCGGCGCCGCGCCTGCTGCGCACGCCGGACCGCTGCCGCAGCGATCGCCTGGCCGTACAGCTGAATGCGGAAGAAAGCCGCGCGCTGGAGAGCGCCGCCAAACGGCATCACACCTCGCTCTCGACGCTGTTTTTAGCGCTGTTCGCGCTGGCCGTCGGCCAGGGTTGGAACATGACGCGTTTCCGGCTCAACGTGCCGCTGTTCCACCGCGAGAGCGAACGGGAGGACGCGCATCGCCTCATCGGCGATTTCTCTAACCTGGTGCTGCTCGGCGTGGAGCTGAACCCGACGGAAAATCTGAGCGCCTTCTGCCGGCGCCTGATGACGCAGCTGGCGGAGCTGATCGAGCATGCGGATTACCCCGGCGTCAGCGTGATGCGCGATCTGTCGCGCCTGCACGGCAGCCTGCAGCCTTCGCCGGTGGTGTTTACCGCCGGTTTTGGCATCCGCGGCAAGACGCTGTTTTCCGAACGGGTCACCGACACCTTCGGCCATCTCGGCTGGGTCATCTCTCAGGGGCCGCAGGTGGCGCTGGATGCGCAGGTCGCCCACGTCGACGACGGCATTCTGATCAACTGGGACGTGCGGCTGGATGCGTTCCCCGAGCAGGTGCTGCCACGCCTGCTGGCCTGTTACCGGGCGCTGCTGAACTTGGCCGCGCGGCAAACGGAGGCGTTCGATCGCCCGCTGTCGCAGCTGTTGGCGCAATGCACGCCCGACGCGCTGGCGCAGCAGGCGCCGGTGCGCCAGGTGCTGCATCGGCTGCTGGCGCGGGTGGCCCCCGGGGCCGGCTTGCGCGACCACGACGATATCCGCCGGTTGGCCTTGCCGGATGCCGGGGTGAACGCGCTGCTGACGGTGCTCAACAAGTATCTGGCGGCGGCGCTGACGGCGCAGGATCTGGCGGCGCACTCCTCCCCTGCGGCGCTGGCGGCGCTGATCTGCCAACGCTCGCCCGAGGCAGGAAAGCATGCGAAAACGCTGCTCGCCGCGCTGGCGCCGCAGCACTGAGATCGGTTTCCGGGCGCGCGGCGCCCGGCTCGTTTTAATCGGTTAGCGACTATAGGGAAGTACCATGGAGACAGCATTAACCGCACTGCAGCAGGCCTATCTTCTGGGCCGCAGCGATCGATGGCCGCTCGGCGGCGTGGCGATGCACGACTTTCGCGAATACCGCGCCCGGCAGCCGGATATGCCGCGCTTTGAAGCGCGCCTGACCGAGCTGGTACAGCACTACCCGGCGTTGCGCACCTGCATCGATGTGCAGCGCGGCACACAGCACGTACGCCCGGAGGTGACGCTGCATCTGGATCGTCACGATCTGCGCGCCCTTGATGGCGAAGCGGCGCAGCGCCAGGTCGAACAACTGCGCGAGCGTTACTCCCACCAGCGCCACGATCCGAGCCAACCGCTGTGGCGCATCGCCGTGATCCAACTTGCCGAACAGCAGGATCCGACGGGATCGCCGTACGATACGCTGATCTTTACCAGTTTCGATGCCTTGATCCTCGACGGCCAAGGGATCTCCACCGTGATCGCACGCCTGTTCGACGATCGCCCTCTGACGCCGACCGCCGCCGCGCTGCCGCTCCCCGCCGCATCGGCGGCGCAGCGCCAGGCCGACGCCGCCTACTGGCGCGAAAAGCTGCAGGATGTCACCACGCCGTCGGCGTTGCCGTGGCGCATCCCGCTCGCCAATCTCACCTCATCGCGCTATCGCCGCGCCAGCCTGACGCTGCCGCACGATACGATAAAACAACTCGGCCGTCTGGGATCGCCGCATGCGCTGCTGCGCAACAGCCTGCTGTCGGCGCTGATCCTCGATACGCTGGCCCACTGGACCACCGACGGCGAGCTGTGCGTCGGCGTGCCGGTAGCGTTCCCCGCCGCCGACGGCGCTCTGGGCAACGCCTCCAGCTTCGTGGCGGTGCGCTATTCCCGCCACGGCGAAGACTTTATCCAGCGCGCGCAAGCCTTACAGGACGACGTGCTCGGCGCGCTCGACCACCTGACGTTTTCCGGCGTCGATCTGGCGCGGCAGTTGCTCGGCCAAAGCCAGGGCGGCCCGGCGCTGCCGGTGATCCTGACCAACTGCCTGGGCTGGGAAACGCTGCCGGCCGAGGCGCCGGTGCGCTTCCACGACGGCCTGACCCAAACGCCGCAGGTCGCCATCGACATTCGCCTGACGCTGGACAGCGAAAAAAACCTGCAGCTGTGCGTGGACTACGCCGAGCAGGCGCTGCACGGCGAGCAGGTAGAAGCCATGCTGGCGGCACTGCAGCGACGCATCCTGCACAGCTGCCAACGGGCCGACCTGGCGATCGCGCCGCGGGACTTCATCGATCTGGCGCATTACCGCCACAACGACAGCGAAGCGAATTACGCACCTTATCCTTATTTGGCGCAGCTGGCCGAGCGGCTGTTTGGCGTACAAAACGGCGGCAACGCGCTGATCTGCGGCGAACAGACGCTAACCTACCGCGAACTGGGCCAGCGGATCGCCACGGCGATCGCCAACCTGCAGAGCCGCGGCGTGCAGCCGGGCAACGTGGTGGCGCTGTATCTGCCGCGCAGCCCGGAACAGATCATCTTCAGCCTCGCCTGCGCCCTGCAGGGCGTGATCTGGGTGCCTGTCGATATCAACTCGCCGCCGGAGCGCACCGCCTACCTGCTGGAAAACTGCCGGCCGACGCTGGTGGTGCACGGCGGCGATCTGGAGACGCCGATCGGCGTAACGCTGGCGGCCCTGCTGGCGCCGACGGATCGCGCGCCTGCGCTGCCGGATGAACAGACGTTGGCGGAACGCAGCGCCAGCCAGGCCGCGAGCTACTACCTGTATACCTCCGGCACCACCGGTAAACCCAAATGCGTGGTGCTCAACAACCGCGCCACCGCCAACGTCGTCCACCAGACTCAGCAACGCTGGGCGGTCACCGCCGACGACGTCTTCATTTCCGTCACGCCGCCACACCATGACATGTCGATGTTCGATCTGTTCGGTTCGCTGTGCGCCGGCGCTACGCTGGTACTGCCGGCGCCGCATCAGGAAAAGGACGCCATCAGCTGGAACCAGCTGGTGGAAAAGCACCGGGTCACCCTGTGGTGTTCGGTGCCCGCCATTCTGGAGATGCTGCTCACCTGCAAAACGGCCGACAGCCTGCGTTCGCTGCGCCTGGTGGCGCAAGGCGGCGACTACATCAAGCCGGCGACGGTGCAAACCCTGCGCACCCTGCGCCCGGATCTCGCGCTGTTCTCGCTCGGCGGGCCGACCGAAACCACCATCTGGAGCATCTGGCACCCGATCGCCCCGCAGGAGAGCGGCACCGTGCCTTACGGCCGCCCGCTGCCGGCCAACCGCTACTTCATCTGCCATGACGACGGCAGCCACTGCCCGGCCGGCGTGGTCGGCCGCATTTATACCGCCGGGGTCAACCTGGCGTTGGGCTATCTGGAGCAGGGGGAGCTGAAGCAGCATGACTTCGTCACCCTCGAAGGGCCGGACGGGCAACCGCTGCGCGCTTTTCGCACCGGCGATCAGGGCTACTACCGTGCGGACGGCAACATCATGTTCGCCACCCGGGTGAACGGCTATGTGAAGATCCGCGGCGTGCGCGTCTCGTTGCCGGAAATCGAAGATGTGCTGCGCCGCCATCCGGCGATCCTGGATATGGTGGTGGTGGACTATCCCAGCGGAGAGAACAACGAAGCGGCGCTCGGCGCCCTGTATCTGACCCGCGACGGCAAACCGCTGCCGCTGTCCGAGATACGCGCCTTCGCCACCGGCTATCTGCCCTGCACCCATATTCCCACGCGCTTTATCCATGCCGAGGCGCTGCCGCTGTCCGCCAACGGCAAAACCGACCGCCATCGCATCCGCGCCGATCTGAGCCACCAGCAAACCGCGCCGGCGCTGAACGCCTGTGCGGCGCCGCCGCCGAACGCGCCTTTGGCGCGCAGCGCAGAGATCCTGACTATTTACTGGCAGGCGATCGGCGTAACGCCACGCCCGGAATGGGGGGAAGAGACGGCGTTTATCACCATGGGGCTGAAGTTGCCGCATATCAAACAGGTGGCGGAGCGCCTCAATGACGCTTTCGGCACCCGGCTGGTAAGCAGTTCGCTCCTGCCATGCAAGAACGCGCGCGAAGTGGCGGCATTGCTGGCCAATTGATGCCATAAAACTCGGGCGGGGACATCCCCCGCCCGCACTTTATCAGGCAGGCAACGCCGTCAGAGCCGCCAGCGGTTGTTCCCAGGCTTCCCGCTGCAGCGCGCGCAACAGAAACTCTTGCAGCGCCTCGCCATAGTCCAGCACATCCTCCGTCGGGAACTGTTCCAGATAAATATCGATATCGACCTGCAGATCGCGGGCGTCGGTGCGGCCGCGATAAGTCAGATTAAAACCGTCGCCCGAACCGCCGGCCAATACGCGGCGGGTGCCGCTGCAGCCGGTAAACCGGGGCGCATCGAAGGGTTGCACGTTGATGAAAGGAGAAATAAAGAAGCGCGAGTCTGGCTCCACGCCGCGATCGGCGGCCAGTTGACGCAGGCGGTAGCCGGCGTGGCTGCGCAGCTCCCGCAGTTGCTGCGCCATCGTCATCAGAAAATCTCCCAGCGTCGCCGACGGGGGTGGCGACACCAGCAGCGGCAGCGTGTTGACCGCCAGCGAAGGCACGTTGGTGGCAGCCTGCCCGCGGCGATTCATCGCCGGCATCCACATCGGCAGCGTATCGCCTTGTCGGGTGTCGCGCGGCATCACCTGAAACAGCCAGGCCGCCGACAGCGCCACCAGCAAGTCGGGCCAATTGATGCCGCTGCGTTCCGCCAGCTGTGCCAGCCGTTGCGATACCGCCGCCGGCAGCCGGTGGTGGGTGCTTAGACGCCGCACGCCATAGGCCTCACCGCCCTTGCGCACCGTCGGCAGCGCCTGCGACGGCGGCAGATAGCTCTGCCAAAAGCGCCGATCGCGCTCGCATCGCTCAGAATCAGCGTAGGCCAGCTCGGCCTGTTGAAAGGCGTCAAAGGCGCCAAAGGGAATACCCGCGCTGCCTTCACCCAGATAGTGCGCATATAACGCGGCGCAGCGGTGTTCAATCAAGGCCATGCCGAAGCCATCAACCAGAATATGGTGCGCACGCACGTACCAGAGGTAGCGCTCCGGCCCCAGCTTGAGCAGCCAGGCGGCGGCTAGCGGCTCGCTGTGCAGCGCCCGGCGCTGCGCGATATCTTCGCGCATCAGGCTTTGCGCCGCCTGCCAGGGATCGCCGTGCGTTTGCAGATCGATGCGTTGTAATGGCGGTATGCGTTGTGGATCGTGCCGTAACGGCGGAGGAGCGTCGCCACGCCGCTCACCAAAGCGCAGGGCAAACGCCTGCGTCTCGGCGAGGGTAGTGGCGATCGCCCGGCAGAGCGTCTCTTCCTCTACCGCGCCGCACAGTTCGGTGCAGTGTGCGACGGTGGACAGGGTCTGCCCGGGGTGCAAGGTGTGTTCTTCCCAGAAATCAAGCTGCGCTGGCGCCAGCGGCAACCATTCAGAGGCCAAAGCGGTGTCCGACATGTTACCTACCTTTGATAAGCCCGAATAAAGACGCCGAACGGGCGTAACCCCGCCGTTCAACGGCTTTTGCGTGTCTCCATACATCATCAAATGAAAATGATAATAACATCTATTATCATTTCTATTAATTTGGTAACACTTTAGATTCTGTTAAGCGGGGATGCAAGTCGCGCAATAGGGCAAAGAAAAGAAAGCGGCAGGTTGAAGGGCCATAAAAACAAAACGCCCCGGCACAACTGCCCGGGGCGTTTTTAACATCGGCGAGACTCGGCGATTAGGCCTGATTGGCCGGCTTCACCTTCTGCGCCAGAAACTCCGTTTCGTAGGCCAGCGCCTTCTTGCGATCGAACTGGTGCTCCCATTTGGCGATCACCAATACCGCCAACGCGTTACCCACGACGTTCAGCGCGGTGCGCGCCATATCCAGGATACGGTCCACGCCGGCGATGAACGCCAGGCCTTCCAGCGGAATGCCGACGCTGCCCAGCGTGGCCAGCAGCACCACGAACGAGACGCCCGGCACGCCGGCGATCCCTTTCGAGGTGACCATCAGCGTCAGCACCAGCACGATCTCTTGCCCCAACGACAGCTCGATGCCGTACAGCTGGGCGATAAAGATGGCGGCGATGCTCTGGTACAGCGTCGAGCCATCCAGGTTAAAGGAGTAGCCGGTCGGCACCACGAAGCTGGTGATCGACTTGGGCGCGCCGTAAGCCTCCATCTTTTCGATGATGCGCGGCAGCACCGTTTCCGAGCTGGCGGTGGAATAAGCCAGGATCAGTTCGTCTTTCAGGATGCGGATCAGCGTCCAGATGCGCAGGTTGCACAGCCGGGCGACCGCCCCCAGCACCACCAGGGCGAAGAACGCGATGGCGAAGTACACCAGCACCACCAGCTTGGCCAGCGGCAGCAGCGAAGCGAAACCGAAGTTGGCTACCGTGACCGCAATCAGGCCAAACACCCCGATCGGCGCATAGCGCATGATCATGTGGGTGACTTTGAACATGCTTTCGGACACCGCCTTGAACACCTTCAGCAGCGGCTCTTTGGTCTCTTTCGGCAACGACGACAGCCCCAGACCGAACAGCACCGAGAAGAAGATAATCGGCAACATGTCGCCCTTGGCCATCGACGAGAAGACGTTCGACGGGATCAGCGACAGAATGGTCGCCACCAGGCTGTGCGAACCGCTTTGCACCTGTTCGGTGGTTTTCTCATACTGCGAAATGTCCACCGTGGTCAGCGTCGACATATCGATGCCGTGGCCGGGTTGGAATACGTTGGCCAACGTCAACCCCACCACGATGGCGACGGTGGTGATCACTTCGAAGTAGATAATGGTTTTCAATCCGATGCGGCCCAGCTTTTTCGCATCGCCCACACCGGCAATACCGACGATCAGCGTGGAAATAACGATCGGCACCACAATCATCTTGATCAGACGAATAAAGATATCGCCCGCCGGGCTGAGAATATTACTCACCAGCCACTCACGAGATTCGGTCTGGTTGTGCAATACCGCGCCAACAATAATACCCAGCACCAACGCGATCAGGATTTGCCAAGCCAGGCTAATTTTTACACTTTTCATACCCAAAAAGTCCTCAAAGACCCTTTTCGCCGTACAAAGTCGCAACACGGCGAAAAGAATACTTAATCATTTATTACAGGCTTATGTTAATTCAGTGTAAGCGTTCACCTGCCCTGGGTGCGACGCAGTATAAATCTGTATCATCCGGGCGGCATGCTCTGCAAGCCTTGATTTGTCAGGGTTGAGCGCTGAATCGAATAACAAAAATTTCGCGTTACTATTTCAAACGGCATAATTGCTTGTTATTAAAAACATAATTTTTCATACAATGAAGCACGTAAGCACGCCGGAGACGATTTTTTGAACGCCATTAAAATGCGTTATTTTTCACCCATTCTGCATATTTAATCCGCATAAAATGTTTATATTTTGTTACTTAAAAGTCAAATAAATGAGAATTGACCGAGTGACACTTTCGGCCATAAATGCAGCGCCACTTTATATTCAGATTAAAAAACGAACGATATCGCAGAGCGAATGCCATAAGGCATCATCCAACCTTTCATCAGGAATTAAGGTTAATAAAACGTTATTTCACGATGTGTCGTCCATCGTTATATGGTGTTAATACCAACTTCGAATATTAATAGCGAAAAATAATCCAAAAAGATTTATAGCGAGAAATAATTATGACCCTGCGCGTATCTATTAATATCGAGGCAGTTACCCCCGTCTTTGTTTATTCTTTTTTGTTCTTTATATAAGTTTTTTTGGTTAAAAATGCGGGTTTATGGGGATTTAAGCACCAAAGAGATAGATATGCCCTGCAAATGCGACAGAACGATTACAAATCAATATCTTTGTTGCGTGATCTGCCGCGCAAAAAAGAAACAAAGAATCGTAGCAAACTATACTTAACCTTCAGTTGACATATCATTAACAACTTCAAGGAGAAAAGCTATGAGCCAACTGCATAAACACGCTATTCCTTCTGCAATTGCAGAACGCGCCCTGATTAATCCGGCACAATACCAAGAGTATTATCAACAGTCGGTTCAAGACCCAGAGGCTTTCTGGGGTGAGCATGGCAAAATCCTGGATTGGATCAAACCCTATACCAAAGTTAAAAATACCTCGTTCGATCCGGGCCACGTCAGCATTCGCTGGTTTGAAGACGGCACGTTGAACCTGGCGGCCAACTGTCTGGACCGCCATTTGGCCGAGCGCGGCGACCAAACCGCCATTATCTGGGAAGGCGATGACCCGACCCAATCCAAAAAAGTGACTTACAAACAGTTGCACCATGACGTCTGCCAGTTCGCCAACGTGCTGAAAAAGCTCGGCGTGAAAAAGGGCGACGTGGTGGCTATCTATATGCCGATGGTGCCGGAAGCGGCGGTCGCGATGCTGGCCTGCGCGCGCATCGGCGCCGTACATTCGGTGATCTTCGGCGGCTTCTCGCCGGAAGCGGTCGCCGGGCGCATTATCGACTCCAACGCCAAGCTGGTGATCACCGCCGATGAAGGCCTGCGCGCCGGCCGCGCCGTGCCGCTGAAAAAGAACGTCGATGATGCGCTGAAAAATCCCAGCGTGGTCAGCGTCGCCAACGTGGTGGTGTTCCAACGCACCGGGAAGCCGGGCTACTGGCAGGAAGGGCGCGATCTGTGGTGGCATGAGCTGATCCAGGGCGTCTCCGCCGACTGCCCGCCGGAAGAAGTGAACGCCGAAGATCCGCTGTTTATCCTGTACACCTCAGGCTCGACCGGCAAACCGAAAGGCGTGCTGCACACCACTGGCGGCTACCTGGTGTACGCCGCGATGACCTTTAAATATGTGTTTGACTACCACGACGGCGACATTTACTGGTGCACCGCCGACGTGGGCTGGGTTACCGGCCACAGCTATCTACTGTACGGCCCGCTGGCCTGCGGCGCCACCACGCTGATGTTCGAAGGCGTGCCTAACTATCCGGGCGTCAATCGCCTGTCGCAGGTGATCGACAAGCACCAGGTCAACATTCTGTATACCGCACCAACCGCCATTCGCGCCCTGATGGCCGAAGGCGACAAGGCGATCGAAGGCACCCGACGCGATTCGCTGCGCATCATGGGCTCGGTCGGCGAGCCGATCAACCCGGAAGCCTGGGAGTGGTACTACAACAAGATAGGCAACGCAAAGTGCCCGATCGTCGACACCTGGTGGCAAACCGAAACCGGCGGCTTCATGATTACCCCGCTGCCGGGCGCCACCGAGCTGAAGGCCGGTTCCGCCACGCGGCCGTTCTTCGGCGTACAGCCGGCGCTGGTCGATAACGTCGGCACACCGCAGGAAGGCGCCTGCGAAGGCAACCTGGTGATCGTCGACTCCTGGCCGGGCCAGGCACGCACCCTGTTCGGCGATCATGACCGCTTCGAGCAAACCTACTTCTCGACCTTCAAAGGTATGTACTTCAGCGGTGACGGCGCCCGTCGCGACGAGGACGGTTACTACTGGATCACCGGCCGCGTCGACGACGTGCTGAACGTCTCCGGCCACCGTCTGGGCACCGCCGAGATCGAGTCTGCGCTGGTATCGCACCCGAAAATCGCCGAAGCGGCGGTGGTCGGCATTCCTCATAACATCAAAGGCCAGGCGATCTACGCCTACATCACGCTGAACCACGGCGAAGAACCGACGCCGGAGCTCTATACCGAAGTGCGCAACTGGGTGCGCAAAGAGATAGGGCCGATCGCCACGCCGGACGTGCTGCACTGGACAGATTCGCTGCCCAAGACGCGCTCCGGCAAGATCATGCGGCGTATCCTGCGCAAAATTGCCGCCGGCGACACCAGCAACCTGGGGGACACCTCCACGCTGGCGGATCCGGCCGTAGTCGACAAGCTGTTGGAAGAAAAACAATCAATGAAAGTGCCGTCATAATTTACGCCGCTTCAGGCCGTTCATTCGGATAACGCGCCGTTGAGCGGCCCTGGCGCGGCGTAATCTCTCAATACCGACTGGAGACACTCTGATGAATGACACCATTTATCAAGGGATTGAAGAAAACCCGCGCTTTAAAGAGCTGGTGAGAAAACGCGGCCGGTTCGCCTGGCTGCTTTCGCTGATTACGCTGGCGCTGTACGTCGGCTTTATTCTGTTGATCGCCTTCGATCCGCAATGGCTCGGCACGCCGATCGCCGCCGGATCGACCATCACCCGCGGGATCCCGGTCGGCGTCGGGCTGATCGTGATCTCTTTCGTCTTGACCGGGATCTACGTGTTTCGCGCCAACGGCGAGTTCGATCGCCTCACCGCAGAAATTCTGCGTGAGGTGAAACAATGAAGCGCTTATTCTCTGCCACCGCGCTGCTGTTGCTGCCCGGTCTGGCCTGTGCCGAAGCCATCGGCGGCGAAGTGCATCGTCAGCCGCTGAACATCCAGGCGATCGTGATGTTTATCCTGTTTGTCGGCGCCACGCTCTACATCACCTATTGGGCGTCCAAACGCACCCGTTCCCGTCAGGATTACTACACCGCGGGCGGGCGCATCACCGGCCTGCAAAACGGGCTGGCGATCGCCGGCGACTTCATGTCTGCCGCCTCGTTTCTCGGCATCTCCGCCCTGGTCTACACCTCGGGCTATGACGGCCTGATCTATTCCATCGGCTTCCTCATCGGCTGGCCGATCATTCTGTTCCTGATCGCGGAGCGCCTGCGCAACCTCGGCCGCTATACCTTTGCCGATGTCGCCTCTTACCGCCTAAAACAGAAACCGATCCGTACCCTGTCGGCCTGCGGCTCTTTGGTGGTGGTGGCGCTGTATCTGATCGCGCAGATGGTCGGCGCCGGCAAGCTGATCCAGCTGCTGTTCGGGCTCAACTACCACGTGGCGGTGATCCTGGTCGGTATCCTGATGGTGCTGTACGTGCTGTTCGGCGGCATGCTGGCCACCACCTGGGTGCAAATCATCAAGGCGGTGCTGCTGCTGTCCGGCGCCAGCTTTATGGCGCTGATGGTGATGAAGTCGGTTAACTTCGACTTCAACACCCTATTCGCCGAAGCGGTGAAGGTGCATCCGAAAGGCATCGCCATCATGAGCCCAGGCGGCCTGGTGTCCGATCCGATTTCCGCGCTGTCGCTCGGCCTGGCGCTGATGTTCGGCACCGCCGGTCTGCCGCACATCCTGATGCGCTTCTTCACCGTGAGTGACGCCAAGGAAGCGCGCAAGAGCGTGTTCTACGCTACCGGTTTTATCGGTTATTTCTATATCCTGACCTTTATCATCGGCTTCGGCGCCATCTTGCTGGTCAGCGCCAATCCGGCCTTCAAAGACGCCACCGGCGCGCTGCTGGGCGGCACCAACATGGCGGCGGTCCACCTGGCCAATGCCGTTGGCGGCAACTTCTTCCTCGGCTTTATCTCGGCGGTGGCCTTCGCCACCATTCTGGCGGTCGTTGCAGGCCTGACGCTGGCCGGCGCCTCGGCCGTTTCCCACGATCTGTACGCCAGCGTGATGAAAAACGGCAAGGCAACCGAGCGCGACGAACTGAGAGTATCCAAGATCACCGTTGTGGTGCTAGGCATTGTCGCCATTGCCTTGGGGATTTTGTTCGAGAAGCAGAACATCGCCTTTATGGTCGGGTTGGCGTTCTCCATCGCCGCCAGCTGTAACTTCCCTATCATCATCCTGTCGATGTACTGGTCGCGTTTGACTACCCGCGGCGCGATGATTGGCGGCTGGCTGGGCCTGTTGACGGCGGTGATTCTGATGATCCTCGGCCCGACGATCTGGGTGCAGATCCTCGGCCATGAAAAACCGATTTACCCTTATGAATATCCGGCGCTGTTCTCGATGATTGTCGCCTTTGTCGGTACCTGGCTATTCTCGATCACCGACAGCTCGCTGGCCGGGCAGCAAGAGCGGGAACGCTTCCGGGCTCAGTTTGTCCGTTCGCAAACTGGGTTGGGCATCTCTCAGGGCAGCTCGCATTGACCGAATAATAAGTGAAAAAAGCAAACACACCCTAATCAAAGGCCCTTCGGGGCCTTTTCTCTGGCTGTTTTGTCGGAGAAACAGCGCAGCGTAGCTGCGCTTTTTTGCGTTTTACGCATAGCAAAAAGCCCTGAACGTCAGTTCAGGGCTTTCGGCTTGGTTTGATGCCTGGCAGTGTCCTACACAATTCGTCTCATCCTGAGACTCTCCCCTCCGGGGCCGCCGCTCGCGGCGTTAAGGCCCGTTCCCGACGGGCCTTTCGCATGCCCATGCTCGTGCAGAACGCCAGATAACAGACAAAACAAAAAGCCCCATGCTTTCGCATGAGGCTTGTTGTTTTATTTGATGCCTGGCAGTGTCCTACTCTCGCATGGGGAGACCCCACACTACCATCGG
>NZ_JBJNLK010000021.1:0-4932 GCF_052169115.1 Serratia sp. CY33525
GCCAACTGCAGTGCCACCAACGCCGGTTGCTGGTATTGCGTCTCCTGCAGGCGCGCCGAATGCTCGGCGCTCGCCTCCAGCAACCATTGCAGCAGCGGCGCGTCCACCCATGCCGCCAGCTGCGCGACGTAATCTTCCAGCGCCTCGCGGAACACCGGATCCGCCGCGTACAGCGCGGCGCCGGCGCCGGACTGCAGCGCCCCCTGGCCGGTAAACAGCCAGGCATCCTGGCGTGCGCGCGCCTTGCCTGACGGCTGGTCGTAGGATTCCAGCACCACGTGAGCATTGGTGCCGCCATAACCAAATGAAGAAACCCCCACCCGGACGGTCTCCTTCCGATCGTGGCTACCGATACGGGTAGGTTTGACCGGCACCACCGCCGCAAAACCGCTCAAATTAATTTTTGGATTAAGGGTTTGGAAATGAAGGTTCGCTGGCGCTTCACGATGGCGCAAGACCTCCAGAGCCTTAATCAACCCAGTAATGCCGGCCGCGCCTTCCAGGTGACCGATATTGGTCTTCACCGATCCCAGCACCACAGGTTTTTTGCGATCGACGGCCAACACATTCTTCAACGCTTCTATCTCGATCGGATCGCCCAACGGCGTGCCGGTGCCGTGGCACTCGACATAGTCCAAGTCGGCACCCTGCCATCCCGCCTCCTGCAATGCCTGTCGGATCACGGCCTCTTGCGCCAGGCCGTTAGGCGCAGTAAGTGAAGCGCTGCGCCCATCCTGATTCACGGCACAACCTTTGATAACGCCCAGGATCGGATCGCCGTCGGCTTCCGCATCGCACAAACGTTTCAGTACCACCGCGCCGACGCCTTCGCCGCGGGCAATGCCGTTGGCCTGAGCATCGAAAGTTGCACACCGTCCGTCGACGCTCAGCATCTTCGCCTGACAGGTAAAAACGTAAGGTTCTGGCGAAAGGATTAAGTTGACGCCGCCGGCGATCGCCATCCTGCAGGCGCCGCTGCGCAACTTGGCCACCGCAGCGTCGACCGCCACCAACGAGGACGAACAGGCTGAATCAATGGTCATGCTGGGGCCGGCCAGATCGAGCAGGTAAGAGATGCGGTTAGAGGTGATGGACGGTGCGGCGCCGGTTCCCGCGTACTCTTTCGTATGGCCGAAATCCATCATCCAGTCGTAGTTCATCTGGCCGATGAGCACGCCCGTTGAAGAGCCTGAAAGTTTTTCCCTGTCATAACCTGCCGCCAGACACGCCTCGTAGGCCACCTCCAGCATAATGCGCTGTTGAGGATCCATCGTTCTTGCCTCCGCCTGAGGCAAGTCAAACCAGGCATAGTCGAAGCTCTCGGCGCGTTCGATGAAAGCGCCGCGACGGGTATAGGCCGCTCCTAGTGTGTCGGGATTCGTGTCATAGATTGGGCTGATATCAAAACGAGAATCGGGGATGTCGGACATGCAATCGGTAGCGGACGACAGCATATGCCAGAATTCATCGGGAGAGCCGACATTGCCGGGCAGACGGCATGCTCGCGCGATAATCGCAATCGGCTCTGCATGATAATTGGGTGTCGGACGCGTTGCCGCCGACGCGGCACCATGCGGGTTGCTCAGTTGGCCCCGATGGAATGCCGCCAGCTTCACCGCGCTCGGGTAATTAAAGATCAGGGTATAAGAGAGAGACGTATTCCAGGCTTTTTTCAACATGTTAATCAGTTGAACCGCATACAGTGAGGTCAGCCCCTGTTCGATTAAGCTGCGGCTCGCCGAAAGCGTGCCAACCGGCACATCCAGTACCTGTGCGGCGAGTTGCAGCACCAGCGCGGCCTCGCTGGACGTTTCCACGCCAGTGTCGCTTTCCTCCCCCTCCGCCGGTAGGGTTTGCGCGATGCTGCGCAACTTTTTCATATCCACTTTATTGTTAGCCGTTAACGGGATCGCATCCAACACAATCCACACCTGGGGTGCCATATAATCAGGCAACAGCTGTTCAACATGGATACGGAGTTTTTCCTCCAGGCCCGTCTTCGCCTCATCGGCATTAGCGGTCGCAAAGCCGACCACGCGGGCACCGGCACCAGGAATATGTACCGCAACAGCGCGTTGAACTTCGCTGAGTTGCTGCGCGCAATTTTCGATTTCCGCCAACTCGACACGGTGCCCGCCCACTTTCACCTGCGAATCTTTGCGCCCGACAATCTCTATTTCTCCATTCGGCAGATATCGGCCAAGATCGCCGGTTTCATACAGCCGCCCATAGCGTTCGGTGTGAACAAATTTCTCGCCGGTTAATGTCGGATCGCGGAAGTACCCTTCCGCCACCCCTTTGCCACCGATGTAAATATCGCCGACCACTCCCGTCGGTCGATATTGCAGATCCGCATCCAGTACGTGCATCGTTTGATTGGATAAAGGCCGCCCGTACGGTACCAGCTCCGTGCCAAGCAAGTGAGAATCGGCCGTCACGACATGATAGTTCGACCATATCGACGCTTCGGTCGCGCCGCCGAGAGCAATAATTTGAAGCTGTGGATAACGTGCCATCGCATTGTCAACCATGGCCATACTGATGGCATCGCCGCTGAGCATCACCCTTTTCAGCGGCATGACATACTCCGGTTGGCTGGCCGCAATCAGCATTTCGAAGGACGTAGGCACGGTATTCCAGACCGTCACATGATGTTGTTGGATCTGCTGCCACCAGTAGTCCGGATCGCGCGTGCCATCCGGCTTGCAAACAACCAGCGTACCGCCGGTGGCTAATGTGCCGAAGATATCCCATACGGATAGATCGAAACTGAGGGAGGAAATGCCAAACGTCACCGTCTCCTGGCCAAGAGCAAAGCGTTGGTTAATGTCCAGGCAAGTATTCAACGCCGCATGGTGCGCAATCTCAACCCCTTTGGGCACGCCGGTCGAACCGGAAGTAAAGATGATATAGGCCAATGAATGAGGATCGATGGCAACCGACGCTGCTTCTCTATTTTCACTCTCTCGGGCCAAATCGACATGCACGTTGATTGTCGTCGGTGATTGCCCGTCGCCGCCGACATACCAATCACGCTCCGGCGACAATGTCCTGTCATGGACTAAAGCGACCTGGCAACCTGCCAGCTGCATGATGCTGCGGAGCCGATCGTCGGGATTGCTGGGGTTTAAAGGCAGGTAACAGGCCCCCGTCATTAATATCCCTAACGTCCCCGCGACTTGCTCCCATCCTTTCTCGAGCACGACTGCAACAGAATGCCCAGGCCCGATGCCGATATCCTGGAGTTTTACCGCTATTGCATTCGCCACGGAAATTAATGAACGATAAGTGAGGCTCACCGACTGATCGATAACGGCGATTTTATCCGGAAAAGCTTTCGCCGCCTTTATTACCGGTTGATGCAGCAACCCCTTATCCAATTCATCAAATTCGCAACCCGTGTCATTCATTTCCTCACGTAATTGCATGAGCTCCGGCGGCAATATCACGGATTGCGGCTGGTTAAGCGCGACATTCTCCAATACGCAATGGAAACACCGGAGCATTTCAGCGATCTGTTCGCCCTGATGCACTCGTCCATCGTAGTCCCAATTAATCTGCAGGCCGTTATCCGTTTCGTAAACCTGATGGTCCAAAGAAATTTGCGGCGTTTGTGTCTGCTGATAATTAAGTTTCGTGTTACAGCCGGTTAATTCTAGTCCTGGCTTGATAATGCCGATGAAAGACGTAAATACTATAGGGAAAGTCAGGTGCGGATCATTGTGGTATTTACGCAACATCCGAATCACATCCAACCCATTAATATCGCTGTGCTCCAGCCCAGCCGACAACGTCTGGTGGAAGCTTACCGCCTGCTCAACAATGCCCCTGCCGGCGGCCGATGTGACCGGGCACAACAAGACGTTGGTGAACTCGCCGACAACGCCGGAATAATCGTTATTTATCGCAACCGGGCGTTCAGACATCGTCACGGTAATCGTGAACTCAGGGTTTTCAGAATACAGACGCAGCACTTCCGCAAATGCCGATAATAAAATTGAATTAGGCGTAATCTGCAAATGCCCGGCGATACCCTTTATCCTCTCCCAATCATCGCCGTTTAGCGTAGCGGCACATCGATCAAAATTTGCACTCTGACTAACTTCATATTTAATTCGAGGGATCTGCGGCGGGCCGGGAATCGTTTTCACCTTTTCTTCCCAGTATGATAATGACGCCTGTGATACGTCTCCATTAATTCCAGCTCGGCAGTAATCAAAAAATCTTAATGGTGGAAGCTCTTGCGCGGTAAATTCAATGCCATCAATCGACGCGTTATACCTTTCAATCACTCGCTGACATAATATCATTGCGCTGGTCGCATCAATGAACAGCATATCCAGCATAATGTGGATACGAGTCATCTTGGCGCTTATTCGCGTCAATTGGATCCCCCAGAAAACCTCGTCGGTATGCTTCACAGCACTAATGCATTCTGAGCGGCGCAAATCTAAATCGGTGACATTGTCGATAGGAAATGAGAACTCATGACGTTTTGCATAGCGGTCAATCAATTTTTGCTGATTACCATTAACAATAACGGCATGTAACATGGGTTCATCATCAATGACAGACGTTACGGCGCGTTTAAAAGCGTCTACATCAAGACTTTCAACATCAAATTCGCTGTATACCTGGCATGAACAATCTCGTTCAGCTCCCAGAATATAAGATTCCTGCATAGGCGTCAGTGGTGCGATGGAGTCAGAATCGTCGCGCTCTCGGCGCTGGCCAGCAGCGTCGTCATCGATTGCATAAAAAGATGCGCCAAGTCTTTCAATAACTTGCCCAACGGTCAGACCGTAGAGCTCTTGGGAAGGTGCGAACAAGTCCCTGATATGAGATCATGTTTGTCATCTGGAGCCATGGAACAGGGTTCATCATGAGTCATCAACTTACCTTCGCCGACAGTGAATTCAGCAGTAAGCGCCG
>NZ_JBJNLK010000022.1:0-3500 GCF_052169115.1 Serratia sp. CY33525
ACCGTCTGGCCCTGCAGCTTGCCGAAGGTGTCGTATTGCCCGGACCAGCACAGGTTGCCCGCCGCGTCGGTCACCTCCAGCGGCGCGCTGTTCAGATCGGTGTGATACCAGTAAATATCCGCCGAGCGGCTGTCGCCCGCCTGCTCCAGCGCCGCCAGTGGGCTCCACGGGCTGGCCGGATCGTAGCTCCAGCTGCGGCGGCTGCCGTCGTCGCGCTGCTCCTGCAGCAACCGGTAGCCCTGCCACAGGAAACGGGTCGTCTGTTCGGTTTTGCCCTTATAGCGCACCGCCTTGCGGCTGCGGCGGCCCAGCGCGTTGTAATGATACTGCGCCTCGAACTCGCCCTGCGGGCCGCGGCCATGCGCCTGCACCAGCCGGTTGTCGGCGTCGTAGCGGTAGTGCTGTTCATACAGGCCGTTGCGCCGGCTGATCAGGTTGCCCCAGGCGTCGTAACGGTAAAACAGTTTTTGCCAGTGCGTCAGCTGGTTATCGGCGATCGGCGCCAGCGGCAGGTGCGCGTCGATGTCGCTCTGCGGGCTGCGCTCGCCCAGCAGGTTATCCGCCAAATCGTACACCAGCCGCGCGCCCGGTTTACCCTGATTAGGTTCGCGGTGTTGCAGCAGGCGGCCTTTGATGCAACTAACAATCTAATGTTTTTACTCTTCCTTTTTTATTTTTAAAGAACCTAATATCTCCTTTTTAAGCTTTTATCTTATATCTCATATTTAATGCTGCTCACTAAAGAGCCCCAAAGAAAGGATCCTTTCGACAGCTTGTCGGTCACTCTTCTTCGATGCACTCATCACTTATGATCGATAATCCATCAAGTTGATTAAACGCATTCTTCAAGAATTTGTACCTGCTGAGTTTTTCTGGATTCTTCCCATTAGTGAAAGACACCTTAATTATCGTGCTAAACTCTTTGTTATCTTCCTCTAACCACTCATTAGAGTGAGGAATATAATTATCAGTAATGGTTAACTTGTCTGCATAAAGGCCAGTATATGCAAAGTAAACACCAAAATAGGAACTGTCATACTCCGAGCAAGTTACATCCCATTTATCGTCCAGTAATTTGCTCACTTCTTTTTTTGATATAACACTGCCATATTTTAAAAAATATAATTTCTTCATAATTTATCCACCACATTTACCAGGTATTCTAGTTCCCTTTCCTTTAGCCTTAACTTCAGCAGCAGACTCAAAGACCATTGCGTTCACAGGTCTACCTCCTGACATTTTAGATAATTTTTGCAATGTATCATCAATACCTAATTTCTTAGCCATTTCACTACCCATATCAATTGGTCCAGTGCGCCCTCCTTTTCCTATTCCCAGCTGTTCTGCTTTTTGATATAGCTCAGGATGTGAAATAGCAACGTCAAAATCACTAACACGGCCAACATCAAATGGTTGACCTGTAGAGAAACTTACCCCCGATACGGAGCTTCCTTGCATATATGAAACTGTGCCGGGATATCCTAATTTACTCATTCCTGCCTGTAATGCTTCACCGAATTGTTTAAATTGGCCGAAACTATTAAAGCCATGTGGAACTCCTTCTACAGATAACCCCAACGGATCCACCCACATCAGCGGGTTCGGCGCATACTGATACAGGTTCAACCCGCCGCGCAGCCCTATCGGATCCTGCGTGGTGAAACGCCCCACCTCGGGTTCGTAGTAGCGGAACAGGTTGTAGTGCAGGCCGCTTTCGTCGTCCTGATATTGCCCGGCGTAGCGCAGCGGCTGCTGGTATTGCGCGCCCTGCCGCTTCGCCGCACCGGCCACCGTCTGGCCCTGCAGCTTGCCGAAGGTGTCGTATTGCCCGGACCAACACAGGTTGCCCGCCGCGTCGGTCACCTCCAGCGGCGCGCTGTTCAGATCGGTGTGATACCAGTAGATATCCGCCGAGCGGCTGTCGCCCGCCAGCTCCAGCGCCGCCAGTGGGCTCCACGGGCTGGCCGGATCGTAGCTCCAGCTGCGGCGGCTGCCGTCGTCGCGCTGCTCCTGCAGCAACCGGTAGCCCTGCCACAGGAAACGAGTCGTCTGTTCGGTTTTGCCCTTGTAGCGCACCGCCTTGCGGCTGCGGCGGCCCAGCGCGTCGTAATGGTACTGCGCTTCGAACTCGCCTAGCGGGCCGCGGCCATGTGCCTGCACCAGCCGGTTGTCAGCGTCGTAGCGGTAGTGCTGTTCATACAGGCCGTTGCGCCGGCTGATCAGGTTGCCCCAGGCGTCGTAACGGTAAAACAGTTTTTGCCAGTACGTCAGGCGGTTATCGACAATCGGCGCCAGCGGCAGGTGCGCGTCGATGTCGCTCTGCGGGCTGCGTTCGCCCAGCAGGTTATCCGCCAGATCGTACACCAGGGTTTGCCCTGATTGGGCTCGCGGTGTTACAGCAGACTGCCTGCTCTACAATAAATACTTGGAATATTTAATTTCATATATTTTTTAAAGAGCAGTGCATTGTTTTTTCACGATTTAATTAATCAAAGAAAGGATTCCGATGAACGTTCTGGCTTCATTACCCATATGAAATCTACTTTATCGAGATATATCTAGCGTTTAATCGCTAAAAGTAATAATCGAGAAGCCGTGAAGCCTTTTCGACTCTACCAAGCTACCTCAACAATAAAACAATCGAAGGCTCCTGGCCTTTTTCTTTGCATTTTAAGCTTACGTTTTCAATAGTGAATATTAATGTTTCTTTTATTTCCTCTGATGCTAAAGAGAAATGATAAAGCTCCATTAATAAATACTCAGAAGCTGCTACATGAATCTTAGTCATTTCATCTTGTGGATAGCGTAAGCTGAAAAAACAATCAATTAATGCATTGATATTCCTACCAAAAAAATCAGGAAACCCAAATAAACCAGATAACTCAGTATAAAAATCATCCAGCGTTTTTATCTTGGCAAAATCTATTTTGACTTTCTGCCCTATTTCCATTATTTCCACCCTCCAAGATCGATCTCTATAAACGAATCATAATGATCATGAGTATAATAAGCTTTACCTGTCTTCGTATCAACTACCACACGCCTCGCTCCATTCCCACCTACATCTGGTGTCTTAACAGTCCATTCTTTATATGGTCCACTACCAGTGTTAAGACGCTGGCTATTAGAGTTGCCAATAGAGTGCGTATTGCTAAATGTTGTTCCATCATTTGAATAGTGAGGTTTGTTTAATTTAATTCTATCAACTGTGTTTTGTAGCTCACGCATATCTCTTTTAGACATTGCGTGCCCCCATTTATCTTTAATAACCGCATGTGCTTGCTTAGGATTTTTAGCAGAATGGCTACATGTCAACCCAAACGGATCCACCCACATCAGCGGGTTCGGCGCATACTGATAAAGGTTCAACCCGCCGCGCAGCCCTATCGGATCCTGCGTGGTGAAACGCCCCACCTCGGGTTCGTAGTAGCGGAACAGGTTGTAGTGCAGGCCGCTTTCGTCGTCCTGATATTGCCCGGCGTAGCGCAGCGGCTGCTGGT
>NZ_JBJNLK010000023.1:0-3458 GCF_052169115.1 Serratia sp. CY33525
CTTGCTGCGGTGGCGGCCCAGCACGTTCTTCAGGGCGCCCACCTCGATCGGATCGCCCAACGGCGTGCCGGTGCCATGGCATTCGATGTAGTCCACGTCCTGGCCGCGCAGCCCGGCTTCCGCCAGCGCCCGCGTGATGACGGCCTCTTGCGCCAACCCATTCGGCGCCGTCATGGATACGCTGCGTCCGTCCTGGTTCACCGCCGTTCCGCGGATCACCGCCAGAATAGCGTCACCGTCGGCCTCCGCGTCGCTGAGGCGCTTCAGCACCACCGCGCCTGCGCCTTCGCCACGGCAATAGCCGTCCGCCGTCTCATCAAATGTGGCGCATCGCCCCTGCGAAGACAATGCCTTGGTCGCACAGGCGCTGACAAACATTCGGTGATGCAGCATTACGTTTACGCCGCCGACCAGCGCCATCGAACAAATGCCCTGGCGCAATTTGTCAACCGCCAGATCGACCGCCACCAGAGAAGAAGAACAGGCGGTATCAATAGTGACGCTGGGGCCAGTCAGCCCTAACAGATAAGAGATGCGGTTGGAGGATATAGAACCGGAAACCCCCGCGCCAAAGTAAGGATTGTGGGCCTCTTCGTCGCGCCCCATGCTGCTCCAGTCATCGTTCGCCAAACCGATGTGAACGCTGGTCGATGAGCCTTTTAAACTCGTTTTGTTCAATCCGGCGCTATGGAAAGCATCATAGGCCACTTCCAGCAATAATCGCTGTTGAGGATCCATCACTTTAGCCTCCGCCAGCGAAATGCCGAAAAAGGCATAGTCGAAGTCTTCGGCATGGCTGATGAATGCGCCCTGGCGGGTATAGCTGCAGCCGGCGGCATCACGATTGGGATCGTAGACTTCGTCAATATCGAACCGTGAGGCGGGAATATTGCCGACACAATCGGCGCCGGCCAGCATCATCTGCCAGAAGTCTTCCGGAGAAGAGACATTCCCAGGCAAGCGGCATGACGTGCCTATGATGGCGATCGCTTCTGCCTCGCCGTCTCCCCTTTCAGAAACGGATGGAATCATTTCCTCTTCAATCTTTCTGACCAATGGTGGGTAGTGTTTGTACAACAGATTGAAATGGTGCCCATCACACGGAACCACCTCGAGCGTGGATGCCAACTCATGACAACGTTTTATAACGTCGGTATCGCTCTGGAAGGAACGGCTGGCCTCACGCATCATCTCGGATTGCGTCTCAATGGGCGGAATGGTGCTCTGGAATAGCAGCACGGGCGCGAACAGCTGCCGCGGCGCCACATAGTTTTCCAGGAGAATTTCAAAAGGTGCAGGTTTTGGCGGAGCAATAAACGGCACCAAATGGCGAGGATCAAACATGATCACCCGTGACAAACGTTGCTGCTCCTCCAAATGCAGCCCCACCTCGAGCGCAAGCGCGGCACCAAAGGAAAGCCCGCCAACGCTGTACGACGGGCTGGGCACCTCGCGCAGCATGGCTTCACGCAACGCGGCGGCCACCGATTCCAGAGTAACCTGTTGCGCCAGCGGGTCTGCCGGGATCGCCGGCATCGCGGCGTATACCGGCACAGAAAGCGCCTGCGCTAACGTGCCGAAGGTTTTCTCTGCGTTCCCCATAACGCCGCCGATCAGGAACAGCGGTTCCCCATCCGTTTTATCATTCAGACGCTGCCAAACAACGGTTGACACCGACGATGTCTTGGCCCCCAGTTGCTCAATGAGATGCAAACTGACGTCGCGAGCGGTCGGATAGTTGAAAACGAAATGCGCGGGCAATTCCAGCGATGTTGGCAATGATTTCAGCAGTGCCTGCCTAATCTGTACCAAATCGAGAGAAGACAACCCCGCCTCCATGAAAGGCAAGTCTTCATCAAAGCGTTTTTCCGACAAGAAGGGTTCAATGCTCTCTCTGACCAATTGCCGCACGTCTTCGACTGACCACTCCGCCTGCGCATCCGCGCTCGATGTGGACGGCGTCGCCATCGCTGTCATAAAGGAAGAAAAACGTGGGGATAAATGCGAGAGCTTTCGCCACGCAATCGGGGAAGCACAGATGACGCCACGGCTGCGTGACTGCAGCAACCGCGCCAAGAGCGATATTCCCGATTCGTTATCAAGCAGACCATAGCCTGATTGTTCAATGCGCGAGACAGCGTGACTGCGTACCGCCATCCCGACATCTGACCATGCTCCCCATTGGATGGACAATGCGCATTCGCCGGCCTGAGCCCACCGCTCCGCCAAAGCATCCAGAGCGCTATTGGCCGCCGCATAACTCGCTTGCCCCGCCGACCCCAATGTCGCGGCCACAGACGAATACAACACAATAAAATCTGTCGGCGAAAGAATATCGTGCAGATGCCTTGCGCCGAGCACTTTCGCCGCCTGAGCCTGCATGAACATCTCGGCCGACTGGTTAACCAGCACGCCATCCGTCAGGACGCCCGCGGTGTGGATAACCCCGGCGATGTCCGGCCATCCCCACACCGTCAATTGGCGGAGCACCGCTTTAACCTGATCAGCCTCTGCCACATCACACGCTAAACTGGCCAGCTGAATGCTTTTTCCCCACTGCGGCACAGGCGTAATAGGCTGCCCGCTGCGTGAAAGCAGCACCAGATGCGTCGCGCCCTGTTCCGCCAGATATTGAGCAGCCAGTCTGCCAAGCGCTCCGTTGCCGCCGCTGATTACGTATGTCGCCCCGGCGCGAAGGCCATTCCCCTCGCCCGATGGCGGTTGATATCGCTGCAGACGCGGCACCTGCAACTCGCCCATGTCGCTCAGGCGGCACTCATCCTCCATATCCTCACAAACGCACAACGACAGCGCCTGCATCAGTTGGCCGCGATATAAAGCCAGGCAGCTCAGCCGCAACGCCTGTTGTTCTAATCTGGCGGTACGCGCCAGGCCCCATAGGCCGGCGTCGCCTTCCGAATCGGCGCGCTTCAACAACACCAGTCGCGCGCTCATGCCGCTCTTCAAGACGTTCAGTGCCTGTACAACATCCTCTTCGTCGCCCTCGCTGAAGAGCGCGACGGTATTCCAGTCTTTCTCCGTCAGTGCCGCAGCAATCTCCGCCGGATCGTTCGCAACCATAGAGATCCAGTCTTTTGGCAACGCCACAGGCACCTTACGCCGCGACAGCAGAAGATATGGGCCAGCTCCATTGACCTCTGTCAGCGGTTCTGCCGGCATCCATTGGGTCTGATAGAGCATATCTGCGGCGCTTACCGCAGGTTCGGCGCTTACCGATCGGCGCAATGCTTGTTTCGGCACCGGTTTTTCCCATTGCAGCGGCACATAGGTAAACGGATTGAGTGCGGGGGTTCCGCGCAGCGTCTCTGCGGAGGCTATCCACTGCGTTCGCACATCGGGCGCGATACGCTTCGCCATGTTGATCAACGTCGCACCCGGTCCGATTTCAAACACGCCGTCCGGCGTGCCGCCTTGCCCCAGCAACGTTTGCACCGCCT
>NZ_JBJNLK010000024.1:0-2056 GCF_052169115.1 Serratia sp. CY33525
GGTCGGACGCGGGCATGGCGGTACGGCATGACGCGGTGCGTCGCGCCGAAGCGGCCGGCTTTGGGGTGATCGGCAATGCGCTGGGCCGGGCGGTGCTTGAGCGGCTGCTGGCGTCGGGGTATGCGGGCACGGTGTGCGTGTCGCCGATCGACTGGGCGCGCACGGTGCTGGACATGCCGCTGGTATCGCGCTTCAAACTGCAGCGGCGGGAGCGCGCGGCCGTTGAACGGACAGCGGCCCGACCGGCTCAGGATCTGCTGACGCTGGTGCGCCGGGCGGCGGCCGAGGCGGTCGGCAGGCCGGTGGCGGATGATGAGCCGCTGATGGCCAGCGGACTGGATTCGCTGAATGCCGTCATTCTGTCTCAGACGCTCAGCAAAGCGTTGGGCGTGTCGCTGGGCAGCGTGTTCGCACTCAACCACCCAAGCATCGCGGAGATGGCCGAGGCGCTGGCGGCGCAGGCCGCCGCCGGGGAGGGCAACGGTCGGCCGGAGCCTGCGGCGGTGGCGGCGGTGCGGCAGAGAACGGAAGAGCCGATCGCCATTATCGGCAGCGCCTGCCGGTTGCCGGGCGAGGTCTATTCGCCGGAAGAGTTCTGGCAGATGCTGCTGGCCGGCACGGACTGTGTCAGCGACATCCCGGCTTCCCGCTTTGATATCGACGAAGTGTACGATCCGGATCCGAATGCCGTCGGGCGCAGCTACACGCGCCGGGGCGCCTTCATGAGTGAAGTGGAAAGCTTCGACTATGAGTTCTTCAACGTTCCGCTTGCCGAAGCGCGCGTGATGGACCCTCAACAGCGTCTATTGCTGGAAGTGGCTTATGAAGCGTTTTACCACTCGGGATACGATCTCGATACGCTGCGTTCTCAATCGATCGGCGTTTTCGTCGGCCAGATGAACCATGACTGGGCACACATGCACGGCGATAACTTCCTGACGGATCCCTATTTTGGTGCGGGTTCGTCGTCATCCATCACCTCCAACCGCATGTCCTATCTGTTGGGGCTGACCGGGCCGAGCATGACGCTGGATACCGCCTGTTCTTCTTCTCTGGTGGCGGTCGATCTGGCGGTTGAGAAGCTGCGCAACGGCGTTTGTTCCGCTGCGCTGGTCGGCGGCGTGAACGTTATGTTAAGTCACCGTTCGTTTGTGGGTTGCAGCGCGTCAAAAATGCTGTCGCAGAAGGGGCGTTGCGCCACTTTTGACGAGGGTGCAGACGGCTATTGCCGCGGTGAAGGCGTCGGCGCGGTGGTGCTGAAGCGCCTCAGCGACGCAGAGGCCGCTGGCGACACCATTCTGGCGGTGATCCGCGGAACGGCGGTGAACCAGGACGGGCGCAGCGCTTCACTTACCGCGCCTAACGGCGGCGCGCAGGAAGCGGTAATCGAACAAGCGCTGGCGAAAGCCGGGCTGCGCGGCCAGGACGTGGACTACATCGAATGCCATGGCACCGGCACGCCGTTGGGCGATCCGATCGAGGTGGGCGCCCTGAAGAACGTGCTGGGCCGCCACCGCAGCAAGCCGGTGGTGCTGGGAGCGGTGAAGACCAACATCGGCCACCTGGAAGGGGCCGCCGGGGTCATCGGCCTGATCAAGGCGGTGGAAGTGTTGCGCCACCGCCAGGCGCCGGGCAACGTGCACTTCCGCACGCTGAACCCGAAAATCGATCTGGACGGTTTCGACGCCATCATTCCAACCTCACCGGTGCCGCTCGGCGGCAAGGGTTCGCTGGTCGCCGGGGTCTCCTCGTTCGGCTTCGGCGGCACCAATGCGCACGTGGTGCTGGAATCCTACGACCAGCCGTCAGGCAAGGCGCGCGCACGCCAGGATGCCTGGCTGTTTACCGGTCAGGGGGCGCTGCAGTCCGGCGCCGGCGCCGCGCTGTACGCGGCGGATCCGGTGTTCCGCGAGGCGCTGGAAGATTACGTCGCGCAACTGGCGGCATGGGTGGACGCGCCGCTGCTGCAATGGTTGCTGGAGGCGAGCGCCGAGCATTCGGCGCGCCTGCAGGAGACGCAATACCAGCAACCGGCGTTGGTGGCACTGCAGTTGGC
>NZ_JBJNLK010000025.1:0-1867 GCF_052169115.1 Serratia sp. CY33525
CTGTTCCGCTACTACGAACCCGAGGTGGGGCGTTTCACCACGCAGGATCCGATAGGGCTGCGCGGCGGGTTGAACCTTTATCAGTATGCGCCGAACCCGCTGATGTGGGTGGATCCGTTGGGGTTGATGAGTTGTGGGGCTTCTAAAGGCTTTGCTAGAAAAGATAGAATCGCTCGCAGATGGGTGGATAAACTATCTGGCAAAAAGCCAGCTGATGTTGACGCGTTTTTAACTAGTCGCGGTTGGGCAAAGCATTACCCTCAAGCAGGCAGACCAGAAGCAATTCAACATACTCAATATGTGCGAACAACGAAATCGGGTGCGACATATAAACTTGATTATCACCCCGGAGGTAATGCAAGTCAGCCTAATATTCATGGCAATGATTATTGGAAGGTTTATAAGGTTGAGAATGGTGAGGATGTTGTTTTTGGTAGAATTGGGCATGGTGAATTTAAAAATTACGATCTGATAAAAGATTCACCTGTGTACGTTGATGGAGTTATTAAGAATGGTGGTATCTAAGATGATTGACTTTAATGCTGAGATTGTATCGGGGATTTCCATAGGGAATGTCGTTATAAATGAAAACATCTCGTCATATATTAATGAGATTTATTCTGGATTTAGTGTGGAGGTTAAAAGTTATTTTCTCCCTGATGGTGAGGAAAAAAAATCATATAAAATCGACAATACCTTGACCATTGCGACTGATAAAGACGGTGTTATCTTTTCACTTGGATGCAATGAGCGTTATCAAGGCGGCTACAAGGGAACCATATTCACAGGGATGAAGGTGATGGATGTGATAAAATTAACAAAAACTCAGAAATTATATAATGGTTCAATAATTATCAATGATGATTTTGGTATTTCACTTATACTTCCTCCGCCATATGATGAGATTGCTGATACAATAAAACACATTCCTGAAGATATAGAAATAAACGAGTTTTTTGTATCTGATTTTTCATTTTGGCGCTAATTCTTGATGCTTTGCACTAAGAATGACTTGCTCAAGTAGCTTGAAAAAATTGATTTCAAATCGAAAAAGTCAATGCAGGTAAATTTGGTGCAACTAGGGGCGATCTGTTGGAGTGCCCCCTGATGATAAAACAGGGGGGGAGGATTGAGTATGATGAGGAAATTGGTGCCTATATCAATTTTTGTTGGCGTTTATAAATATTAACCTCAATGATTGCGGTTATAAGAGGGTGTTCAATGGCTTTTTGAATTAATATTATTCAGCCAGTTCCTGACTAAAATTAAAAAATAAAATTATGAAAAGCTAATTTTCAGCTCTTTAAAAATGAAGCCATTGAAAATTAAATATTCCAAGTGTTTATTGTAGAGTAGGCCGCCTGCTGCAACACCGCGAGCCCAATCATGGCAAACCGGGCGCGCGGCTGGTGTACGATCTGGCGGATAACCTGCTGGGCGAGCGCAGCCCGCAGAGCGACATCGACGCGCACCTGCCGCTGGCACCGATCGCCGATAACCGGCTGACGCACTGGCAAAAACTGTTTTACCGTTACGACGCCTGGGGCAACCTGATCAGCCGGCGCAACGGCCTGTACGAACAGCACTACCGCTACGACGCCGACAATCGGCTGGTGCAGGCGCACGGCCGCGGCCCGCAGGGCGAATTCGAGGCGGAGTACCATTACGACGCGCTGGGCCGCCGCAGCCGCAAGGCGGTGCGCTACAAGGGCAAAACCGAACAGACGACCCGTTTCCTGTGGCAGGGCTACCGGTTGCTGCAGGAGCAGCGCGACGACGGCAGCCGCCGCAGCTGGAGCTACGATCCGGCCAGCCCGTGGAGCCCGCTGGCGGCGCTGGAGCAGGCGGGCGACAGCCGCTCGGCAGA
>NZ_JBJNLK010000026.1:0-1637 GCF_052169115.1 Serratia sp. CY33525
AGGGCGCCCACCTCGATCGGATCGCCCAACGGCGTGCCGGTGCCATGGCATTCGATGTAGTCCACGTCCTGGCCGCGCAGCCCGGCTTCCGCCAGCGCCCGCGTGATGACGGCCTCTTGAGCGCCGCCATTCGGCGCCGTCATCGTCGCGCTGCGTCCGTCCTGGTTCACCGCCGTTCCGCGGATCACCGCCAGAATAGCGTCGCCATCGGCCTCCGCGTCGCTGAGGCGCTTCAGCACCACCGCACCGACGCCTTCGCCGCGGCAATAGCCGTCCGCAGCCTCATCAAAGGCCGCGCTTCGTCCTGACAGGGATAGCATGTTGGCGGCACAGCAACCGACGAAGGTGCGGTGATGCATCATGACATTCACCCCGCCCGCGACGGCAACGGCGCAATCGCCACTCCGCAGTTTCTCAACCGCCAGATCGACCGCCACCAGAGAAGAAGAACAGGCGGTATCCAGCGTCATGCTCGGCCCGGTCAGCCCCAACAGATAGGACATGCGGTTGGAAATAATCGAGGATGAAACGCCCGCGCCGAAGAACGGGTTGTGTGCCTCTTTTTCGCCGGTGACAATCATCCAATCCTGATTCGCCACGCCGACAAAGACGCCGATTGCCGCACCGCGCAGCCGCGGTTTTTCATAGCCGGCGGAAGAGAACGCTTCATAAGTGACCTCCAACAGCAAACGCTGATGGGGATCCATCACCCGCGCCTCTCCTTTGGAAATACCGAAGAATTCATAGTCGAAGCTTTCCGCCTTGCTCATGAAGGCGCCCCGACGCGTGTAGCTGCGCCCGACGGCATTCGGATCCGGATCGTACACTTCGTCGATATCAAAGCGGGAAGCCGGGATGTCGCTGACGCAGTCCGTGCCGGCCAGCAGCATCTGCCAGAACTCTTCCGGCGAATAGACCTCGCCCGGCAACCGGCAGGCGCTGCCGATAATGGCGATCGGCTCTTCCGTTCTCTGCCGCACCGCCGCCACCGCCGCAGGCTCCGGCCGACCGTTGCCCTCCCCGGCGGCGACCTGCGCCGCCAGCGCCTCGGCCATCTCCGCGATGCTTGGGTGGTTGAGTGCGAACACGCTGCCCAGCGACACGCCCAACGCTTTGCTGAGTGCCTGCGCAAGAACCACCGCGCCCAAAGAGTCTAAACCGCTGGCCATCAGCGGCTCATCATCCGCCACCGGCCTGCCGACCGCCTCGGCCGCCGCCCGGCGCACCAGCGCCAGCAGATCCTGAGCCGGCCGGGCCGCCGTCCGTTCAACGGCCGCGCGCTCCCGCCGCTGCAGTTTGAAGCGCGATACCAGCGGCATGTCCAGCACCGTGCGCGCCCAGTCGATCGGCGACACGCACACCGTGCCCGCATGCCCCGACGCCAGCAGCCGCTCAAGCACCGCCCGGCCCAGCGCATTGCCGATCACCCCAAAGCCGGCCGCTTCGGCGCGACGCACCGCGTCATGCCGTACCGCCATGCCCGCGTCCGACCACGCGCCCCACTGAACGGACAGCACCCGCTCGCCTGCCTGCGACCAGCGCTGCGCCAGCGCATCCAGCCCCGCGTTGGCCGCCGCATAGCTCGCCTGCCCCGCCGACCCGAAGGTGGCCGCCGCCGAGGAGTACAGCACCATAAA
>NZ_JBJNLK010000027.1:0-1514 GCF_052169115.1 Serratia sp. CY33525
CCACCGGCTGCGCCTCCCGGTTAGCCGCCAGCAATGGTTCGACAACTTCGGCGTAGATTGCCTCGGCCACTACATTACGCCCATCCCGCGCCCGCAGGCCTGACGCCACAGCGATTTTCTCAATCATTTCTGCTCTCAACTGCTCAGTCGTTAGTGTTCGTGTCATGGCTGGCTCCAGTGGTCTTCAATGGCAGCGCCAAGACGCTGCATCCAATCGGCAAGTTTCAGTGCTGCTTCACGCTCAGAACCGCAGGCGGGGAAGTCATCAAAACGCATATCGGCGGTATATCGCCTGAACATGCCTCCGCCACGGATAACAAGATTCTGCTCGACGACCGATCCGGCATTATATGAATGTTGCTCGGTGTGGTAGATGCTGGTCGTTGTGTTCTCCTTTCTGTCCCGCGTGAAGCTAATCAACTCTGAATGTGTTGGCATGGCTACTCATCCCCCACAAACTTGAATCCAGCAGCGCTAATGGCCCGCTCAACTGCACGGTCGAACTTCGCCACCTGGAACACGCCATCGAACCAAAACTCGTCATCATTCTTGTTCGGCAACCGCACCGGCGTAGCCAGCCGCTTTTCTGCCTCTTCTGCCCGTGCCAGATGCTTTGTCGCTGCCGACTCCCAAACCTTCGCCTGGGCTTTCAGCTCATCGATAGCCATCATGATCGACTCGTTGTCGGGATTGCAGCCCAGCTCGTTGCCGATTTCTTTGAACACCTGAGAGGCGTCTGCGCGGATGGCTTCCAGCTCGGCGATGCGCTCATCCTTCGCTTCCAGCTCTGCCAGCAGGGCGAGAATGGCAGCAGGGTTAGCTGTGGCGATGAATGCCATATCGTGCTGGCTAACGCTCACACACGGCACTCCATCGGATGCGCGAAAAGCACTCAGCACATCACCATCTTTGCCACTTGGAATGCTGCTCAATCGCGCCATGCTGTTGCTTGTGAACCATTCCCACGGCCCCTGAGTTGCGGCCATTGCGGCCGCTTTTAGTTCGCTGAATTTATCCATTGCTCTGCTCCTTCATGGCTTTGCGTCGTGATTCGAAGAAGTCCATGCACTTGCTGAACTCAACGTCGATTTTCTCTGACTCGCGATTGAAATATGCCTGCGCGTCTTTTTCGCTATCCGGCGCAAACTCACCCGGCCCCATCAATTTATTGACGATCCACTGCATCGCAGCGCTTGGCCCTTCGCCGTGTTCAATTTCAATAACCGCCGCTTGCATAGTCAGTAGCATTTGGCCGAACAGCAGATCGATTTCTTTGATGCGCCAGCGCATGTATTCGTTGTCGGCGAGCAGGGCGGAGACGTACTCTTGCGAGTAGAGGCGATTAACTCCGTCAGGCCAGTCGCTGAAATCGGCACCTGCATCAGGGGTTAACTTCCCTGATGTACAGTTCAGCCAATGACCGCCGGAAACTTCGATTTCAAATACAGGCTTGCTCAGTTCGCTCAGCTTATTGTCCATCATGCTGCAATACCTCTCACTTGCCCCATATAGCG
>NZ_JBJNLK010000028.1:0-1380 GCF_052169115.1 Serratia sp. CY33525
GCCCTGGACGCCCTTCTAAGAGTCAAGCTGTTATCGGGATACTGTTGATCCGCCTGTTTTGATTGCGCAGTAACGTGTAAACTTCGCGGGAGATATATCGCTTTAGACAGCGTATCGCTTCCATTTTTGTATGTCCTTCGGCTACACGCCTGGCGACATATTCCTTTGTTTTTGCGTCAGTTCGTAAGCGTCCGATGGCGATGATGTGAAGTGCACTATTTGCAGCACGATCTCCACCACGATTAAGTCGGTAACGGTTCGTTTTTCCAGAAGAAACGGGGACCGGGCTGACACCACACAGTGCCGCAAATCCTGATTCTGATCTTAACCGTTGAGGATTGTCTCCGGCAGTGATCAGCAACTGTGAAGCGCTTTCGTATCCGATAGCATTACGTTTAATCAGCTCAGGTGCCAACTCGTCGACAATTGCCGCAATCATGACATCCAGATCAGCGATTTCGTCATGTAACTCGAGATAGCGTCGGGCAAGGGACTTTAATGAAATGCGATAAACGTTGGTTACATTGCGGTATTCACTGGCATCAGGTCTCCAGGAACCCAGGGTCCTGATGAGCTGCATGCGCGTCATATTTCTGAGCTGTTCACGTAATTCATCCGGGGCAGAGATAATATTTGAATGGATAATCTGGAGAGCGACTCTGCGGGCTGATATTGCTGTTTTTCGGCAAGTTTTTAATACCCGCAGGGACTCAATCATGCCATCACGCGTTTTGGGAGTAACTGTCCTGATGCCTGAGAATGCTGCATGAGCGGCACATTCAGCATCAATTGTGTCACTTTTACCCCGTTTGCGTCGCTCCATCCGGTCTGGAGCAGTCACCTCAAGAACTTCTAACCCGGCGTTCTGAAAATAACGAAGCAAACCGGAACCATAGGTACCTGTGCACTCAACACCAATTCGCTTTAATGTCCCAAACGAGGTCATCCATGCCAGCATCTGCCGGTAACCTTGTCGTGTTGTGGAGAAATACTGAGTCCCAAGGACTTTATTGTTCTGATCTACGACAGCGGCAACGTGCAAATCTTTATGTGTATCCACGCCACCCACAACGGCAGCTTCGGTAACTTTATCAACCATGACAGAGCTCCTGTGAGGAAACAGAGTTGAATCTCCAGACAGATAACCCGGACAGGACAGTAACGAGACAAGCCGTCAGGCCCTTCTTGAGTCACGCGCATCGGTGAGGAGATGCCTCGCATGAAGGCGCTTCCGGCAACCGACGGGTCCAGGGCAGGACACAAAAGGTCGATCGCTGTGTGAGTCAGGATGCGGGAAGGTCTTCACTGCATCAGTAATCACACCAATCTGGTTAAACGGCAAACTAAGTGGTGGTAAAGACTGACATCGGCATTATTACT
>NZ_JBJNLK010000029.1:0-1340 GCF_052169115.1 Serratia sp. CY33525
AATCGTACCCCAAACCGACACAGGTGGTCAGGTAGAGAATACCAAGGCGCTTGAGAGAACTCGGGTGAAGGAACTAGGCAAAATGGTGCCGTAACTTCGGGAGAAGGCACGCTGGCATGTAGGTGAAGTCCCTTGCGGATGGAGCTGAAGCCAGTCGAAGATACCAGCTGGCTGCAACTGTTTAATAAAAACACAGCACTGTGCAAACACGAAAGTGGACGTATACGGTGTGACGCCTGCCCGGTGCTGGAAGGTTAATTGATGGGGTCAGCCGCAAGGCGAAGCTCTTGATCGAAGCCCCAGTAAACGGCGGCCGTAACTATAACGGTCCTAAGGTAGCGAAATTCCTTGTCGGGTAAGTTCCGACCTGCACGAATGGCGTAATGATGGCCAGGCTGTCTCCACCCGAGACTCAGTGAAATTGAACTCGCTGTGAAGATGCAGTGTACCCGCGGCAAGACGGAAAGACCCCGTGAACCTTTACTATAGCTTGACACTGAACATTGAGCCTTGATGTGTAGGATAGGTGGGAGGCTTTGAAGCGTGGACGCCAGTCTGCGTGGAGCCATCCTTGAAATACCACCCTTTAATGTTTGATGTTCTAACTCTGCCCCGTGATCCGGGGTGAGGACAGTGTCTGGTGGGTAGTTTGACTGGGGCGGTCTCCTCCCAAAGAGTAACGGAGGAGCACGAAGGTTAGCTAATCACGGTCGGACATCGTGAGGTTAGTGCAAAGGCATAAGCTAGCTTGACTGCGAGAGTGACGGCTCGAGCAGGTACGAAAGTAGGTCTTAGTGATCCGGTGGTTCTGAATGGAAGGGCCATCGCTCAACGGATAAAAGGTACTCCGGGGATAACAGGCTGATACCGCCCAAGAGTTCATATCGACGGCGGTGTTTGGCACCTCGATGTCGGCTCATCACATCCTGGGGCTGAAGTAGGTCCCAAGGGTATGGCTGTTCGCCATTTAAAGTGGTACGCGAGCTGGGTTTAGAACGTCGTGAGACAGTTCGGTCCCTATCTGCCGTGGGCGTTGGAAGATTGAGAGGGGTTGCTCCTAGTACGAGAGGACCGGAGTGAACGCACCACTGGTGTTCGGGTTGTCATGCCAATGGCATTGCCCGGTAGCTAAGTGCGGAAAAGATAAGCGCTGAAAGCATCTAAGCGCGAAACTTGCCTCAAGATGAGTCTTCCCTGGGCCTTTAAGGCCCCTGAAGGAACGTTTAAGACTAAGACGTTGATAGGCTGGGTGTGTAAGTGCAGCGATGCATTGAGCTAACCAGTACTAATGATCCGTGAGGCTTAACCTTACAACACCGAAGGTGTTTTAGAGACGAAGA
>NZ_JBJNLK010000030.1:0-1195 GCF_052169115.1 Serratia sp. CY33525
GGAAGGTGCGAATAAGCGGGGAAATTCTTCTCGGCTGACTCAGTCATTTCATTTCTTCATGTTTGAGCCGATTTTTTCTCCCGTAAATGCCTTGAATCAGCCTATTTAGACCGTTTCTTCGCCATTTAAGGCGTTATCCCCAGTTTTTAGTGAGATCTCTCCCACTGACGTATCATTTGGTCCGCCCGAAACAGGTTGGCCAGCGTGAATAACATCGCCAGTTGGTTATCGTTTTTCAGCAACCCCTTGTATCTGGCTTTCACGAAGCCGAACTGTCGCTTGATGATGCGAAATGGGTGCTCCACCTTGGCCCGGATGCTGGCTTTCATGTATTCGATGTTGATGGCCGTTTTGTTCTTGCGTGGATGCTGTTTCAAGGTTCTTACCTTGCCGGGGCGCTCGGCGATCAGCCAGTCCACATCCACCTCGGCCAGCTCCTCGCGCTGTGGCGCCCCTTGGTAGCCGGCATCGGCTGAGACAAATTGCTCCTCTCCATGCAGCAGATTACCCAGCTGATTGAGGTCATGCTCGTTGGCCGCGGTGGTGACTAGGCTGTGGGTCAGGCCACTCTTGGCATCGACACCAATGTGGGCCTTCATGCCAAAGTGCCACTGATTGCCTTTCTTGGTCTGATGCATCTCCGGATCGCGTTGCTGCTCTTTGTTCTTGGTCGAGCTGGGTGCCTCAATGATGGTGGCATCGACCAAGGTGCCTTGAGTCATCATGACGCCTGCTTCGGCCAGCCAGCGATTGATGGTCTTGAACAATTGGCGGGCCAGTTGATGCTGCTCCAGCAGGTGGCGGAAATTCATGATGGTGGTGCGGTCAGGCAAGGCGCTATCCAGGGATAACCGGGCAAACCGACGCATGGAGGCGATTTCGTACAGAGCATCTTCCATCGCGCCATCGCTCAGGTTGTACCAATGCTGCATGCAGTGAATGCGTAGCATGGTTTCCAGCGGATAAGGTCGCCGGCCATTACCAGCCTTGGGGTAAAACGGCTCGATGACTTCCACCATGTTTTGCCATGGCAGAATCTGCTCCATACGGGACAAGAAAATCTCTTTTCTGGTCTGACGGCGCTTACTGCTGAATTCACTGTCGGCGAAGGTAAGTTGATGACTCATGATGAACCCTGTTCCATGGCTCCAGATGACAAACATGATCTCATATCAGGGACTTGTTCGCACCTTCC
>NZ_JBJNLK010000031.1:0-956 GCF_052169115.1 Serratia sp. CY33525
CCGTCTCCGGCCCGGCAACGCCGACCCACGCCGTCTCGAACAGGCACTCATTCAGCCGGGACTCCACGCCCGCCTGGCGACAGGACACCCCTTCCAGCACGGCATACAGTTCACCGCCGTCGCCGAACAGCATGACCGTGCCCGCCACGCTTTTCGCGCTGACCGCGTCGATCTGCGCGCTGGCCCACAGCGTCGTCGGCTGCGAATCCAGCGTGAACAGGCGCGCCGAGCTCACGCTGAACGGGATGCACACCCCGCAGCTTTTCATGCCGCACAGCCCCAGCAGTTGGATCCCCGCGTCCAGCGTCGCGGGATGCAGCAGGCTCAGTGCGCGCTCGCCCGCTGACGTCAGGGCGATCTCCACCCGCGCCAGCGCCTCGTGCTCGTTCAGATACAGGTCATGCAGATTGCGGTAGCCGTCGCCAAAGCCCACGCCGTGCTGCGCCAGCGTCTCGTACAGCGCATCGATATCCGCCGCCGCGCTGCGCAGGCGGAACGCCGCCACGTCCGGCGGGCTGTAGCCCCCGTCGCCCTCGGTCAGCACCTGGCTGCGACGGCTGCCGGCATACTGCTCGCCGTCGCCGTTTTCGATCACCCATTGCTCGCCGTCGGCGAGGCAACGCACCACGTCACCCTCGCGAACCACCAGTGGCTGGGTCATGGTGATATCACGCACCTCCACGCCGGTCGCCGGCAGGGCGCCCCGGTACTGCAGCAAGGCGGCGCCGGCGATCATCGTGATGTGACTGGCGGCCGGCACCAGCACCTGACCGCCGATGCGATGATCCCGCCACAGGGAAGCCAGCTCGGCGTTCAGCGTGGCGGCAAAGCCGCCCGCGTCGCCGCGGCTGAGCAGCGGGTTGGGCAGACGGCGCCACGGCAGGAAGTGGGGAGTATAGCGGGCGCGCGGGTACGTATCGCCCGATGGCCGTTCGTAGGACTCCAGCACCACGTGC
>NZ_JBJNLK010000032.1:0-945 GCF_052169115.1 Serratia sp. CY33525
TAGTTGCAAGGTATAGACCCGAAACCCGGTGATCTAGCCATGGGCAGGTTGAAGGTTGGGTAACACTAACTGGAGGACCGAACCGACTAATGTTGAAAAATTAGCGGATGACTTGTGGCTGGGGGTGAAAGGCCAATCAAACCGGGAGATAGCTGGTTCTCCCCGAAAGCTATTTAGGTAGCGCCTCGTGAACTCATCTTCGGGGGTAGAGCACTGTTTCGGCTAGGGGGCCATCCCGGCTTACCAAACCGATGCAAACTCCGAATACCGAAGAATGTTATCACGGGAGACACACGGCGGGTGCTAACGTCCGTCGTGAAGAGGGAAACAACCCAGACCGCCAGCTAAGGTCCCAAAGTCATGGTTAAGTGGGAAACGATGTGGGAAGGCACAGACAGCCAGGATGTTGGCTTAGAAGCAGCCATCATTTAAAGAAAGCGTAATAGCTCACTGGTCGAGTCGGCCTGCGCGGAAGATGTAACGGGGCTAAACCATGCACCGAAGCTGCGGCAGCGACGCTTAGGCGTTGTTGGGTAGGGGAGCGTTCTGTAAGCCGTTGAAGGTGGCCTGTGAGGGTTGCTGGAGGTATCAGAAGTGCGAATGCTGACATAAGTAACGATAAAGCGGGTGAAAAGCCCGCTCGCCGGAAGACCAAGGGTTCCTGTCCAACGTTAATCGGGGCAGGGTGAGTCGACCCCTAAGGCGAGGCTGAAAAGCGTAGTCGATGGGAAACAGGTTAATATTCCTGTACTTGGTGTTACTGCGAAGGGGGGACGGAGAAGGCTAGGCTGGCCGGGCGACGGTTGTCCCGGTTTAAGCGTGTAGGGGGTGTGACCTGGTAAATCCGGTTGCATATCAACCCTGAGGCGTGATGACGATGCACTACGGTGCAGAAGTAGTTGATGCCCTGCTTCCAGGAAAATCCTCTAAGCTCCAGGTAACATT
>NZ_JBJNLK010000033.1:0-896 GCF_052169115.1 Serratia sp. CY33525
GCCAGCTGCTCTGCGGTGCGTGGCTGCTGGGTCAGGTTCTGGCGCGAGAACACGAGCGTGGTCGGGCCGTCGTTGCGCTCGATGCCGTACTGCCACGCCACCGCCGATTCCACCTGGTCGCACGGGCGCCAGGTGCTCATGTTCGGGGTCACGCGCAGGCTTGCCAGCTGCTCCACCGGCTGGTGGGTCGGGCCGTCTTCGCCCAGACCGATGGAGTCGTGGGTGTAGACGAACACGTTGCGCAGCTTCATCAGCGCCGCCATGCGCACCGCGTTGCGGGCGTATTCCACGAACATCAGGAAAGTCGCCGAGTACGGCAGGAAGCCGCCGTGCAGCGCGATGCCGTTGGTGATGGCGGTCATGCCGAACTCGCGCACGCCGTAATGAATGTAGTTGCCCGCCGGGTCAACGTTCAGCGCTTTCGAGCCTGACCACATGGTCAGGTTGCTCGGCGCCAGGTCGGCAGAGCCGCCCAGGAACTCCGGCAGCACCTTGCCGAACGCTTCCAGCGCGTTCTGCGACGCCTTGCGGCTGGCGATGTTGGCCGGGTTGGCCTGCAGTTTTTCCACGAACGCCTTGGCGTCGGCTTTCCAGTCGGCCGGCAGCTCGCCGTTCATGCGGCGCTTGAACTCGGCGGCCAGCTCCGGGAAGGCCCTGGCGTAGGCGGCGAATTTGTCGTTCCAGGCCGCTTCTTTGGCCTGACCGGCTTCTTTGGCGTCCCACTGGGCGTAGATGTCCTGCGGGATTTCAAAGGCGGCGTATTTCCAGCCCAGCGCTTCGCGGGTGGCGGCCACTTCGGCGGCGCCCAGCGCGGCGCCGTGCACGTCATGGGTGCCGGCCTTGTTCGGCGAACCGAAGCCGATAACGGTCTTGCACATCAGCAGCGACGGCTTGTC
>NZ_JBJNLK010000034.1:0-675 GCF_052169115.1 Serratia sp. CY33525
GATGGAAACATCTTCGGGTTGTGAGGTTAAGTGACTAAGCGTACACGGTGGATGCCTAGGCAGTCAGAGGCGATGAAGGGCGTGCTAATCTGCGAAAAGCGTCGGTAAGGTGATATGAACCGTTACAACCGGCGATACCCGAATGGGGAAACCCAGTGTGTTTCGACACACTATCATGTCATGAATACATAGTGGCATGAGGCGAACCGGGGGAACTGAAACATCTAAGTACCCCGAGGAAAAGAAATCAACCGAGATTCCCCCAGTAGCGGCGAGCGAACGGGGAGGAGCCCAGAACCTGAATCGGCTTGTGTGTTAGTGGAAGCGTCTGGAAAGTCGCGCAGCAAAGGGTGATAGCCCCGTACACTAAAATGCACAGGTCGTGAGTTCGATGAGTAGGGCGGGACACGTGACATCCTGTCTGAATATGGGGGGACCATCCTCCAAGGCTAAATACTCCTGACTGACCGATAGTGAACCAGTACCGTGAGGGAAAGGCGAAAAGAACCCCGGCGAGGGGAGTGAAATAGAACCTGAAACCGTGTACGTACAAGCAGTGGGAGCACCTTCGTGGTGTGACTGCGTACCTTTTGTATAATGGGTCAGCGACTTATATTTTGTAGCAAGGTTAACCGTATAGGGGAGCCGTAGGGAAACCGAGTCTTAACTGGGCGA
>NZ_JBJNLK010000035.1:0-674 GCF_052169115.1 Serratia sp. CY33525
TAGGTAGCTTAACCTTCGGGAGGGCGCTTACCACTTTGTGATTCATGACTGGGGTGAAGTCGTAACAAGGTAACCGTAGGGGAACCTGCGGTTGGATCACCTCCTTACCTAAAGATATTGCTTCGAGTGGCGTGCTCACACAGATTGTCTGATAGAAAGTAACGAGCAGAAATACCTTTATAGGCTTGTAGCTCAGGTGGTTAGAGCGCACCCCTGATAAGGGTGAGGTCGGTGGTTCAAGTCCACTCAGGCCTACCACTTCTCGGAAGTGGAAAAGGTACTGCGCGTGACTGTATGGGGCTATAGCTCAGCTGGGAGAGCGCCTGCCTTGCACGCAGGAGGTCAGCGGTTCGATCCCGCTTAGCTCCACCATATAGTCCGGTATTTCAATACTTCAGAGTATATTGGAAACAGTATGCTGCGAAGTATTTTGCTCTTTAACAATCTGGAACAAGCTGAAAATTGAAACATGACGGCTGAAATTCATTCCTCCGTAGAAGTACCGGAATGAAGAGTAACCTGTCATAGAGTCTCTCAAATGTTTGCAACTTGAACGATGGAAACATCTTCGGGTTGTGAGGTTAAGTGACTAAGCGTACACGGTGGATGCCTAGGCAGTCAGAGGCGATGAAGGGCGTGCTAATCTGCGAAAAGCGTCGGTAAGGTGATATGAA
>NZ_JBJNLK010000036.1:0-674 GCF_052169115.1 Serratia sp. CY33525
GTGTAGACGAACACGTTGCGCAGCTTCATCAGCGCCGCCATGCGCACCGCGTTGCGGGCGTATTCCACGAACATCAGGAAAGTCGCCGAGTACGGCAGGAAGCCGCCGTGCAGCGCGATACCGTTGGTGATGGCGGTCATGCCGAACTCGCGCACGCCGTAATGAATGTAGTTGCCCGCCGGGTCAACGTTCAGCGCTTTCGAGCCGGACCACATGGTCAGGTTGCTCGGCGCCAGGTCGGCGGAGCCGCCCAGGAACTCCGGCAGCACCTTGCCGAACGCTTCCAGCGCGTTCTGCGACGCCTTGCGGCTGGCGATGTTGGCCGGGTTGGCCTGCAGTTTTTCAACGAACGCCTTGGCGTCGGCTTTCCAGTCGGCCGGCAGCTCGCCGTTCATGCGGCGCTTGAACTCGGCGGCCTGCTCCGGGAAGGCCCTGGCGTAGGCGGCGAATTTGTCGTTCCAGGCCGCTTCTTTGGCCTGACCGGCTTCCTTGGCGTCCCACTGGGCGTAGATGTCCTGCGGGATTTCAAAGGCGGCGTATTTCCAGCCAAGCCGCTCGCGGGTGGCGGCCACTTCGGCGGCGCCCAGCGCGGCGCCGTGCACGTCATGGGTGCCGGCCTTGTTCGGCGAACCGAAGCCGATAACGGTCTTGCACATCAGCAGCGACGGCTTGTC
>NZ_JBJNLK010000037.1:0-656 GCF_052169115.1 Serratia sp. CY33525
CTGCCAGATAGCCCGCCGCCACCTGGCCCAGCGCGCCGTTGCCGCCGCTGATCACATAGGTCGCGCCGGCGCGGATCCCGGCCCGTTCGCCGGCCGGCAGATGACAACGCTGCAGGCGCAGCGCCTGCAGTTGCCCCGTCTCGTCAAGACGCACCACCTCTTCCAGACCGCCGGTCGCGCACAGCACCAGCGCGCGCGGCAGTTGCTCCGCCGCCAGCTCCATATAGGTCAGCGCCCGTTCCGGCTGCTCCAGCCGCGCCGTACGCACCAGCCCCGACAGCCCGGCGTCGCCCTCGCGGTCCGCACGCTTCAGCAGCACCCGGTGCGCCGTCGTCTCCGCCTGCAGCATCGCCAGCGCCAGCGCCATATCCTCTTCTTCGCCTTCACTCAACAGCGCCACGGTCTGCCACGGCAGTTCGTTCAGCGCGGCCGCCAGTGACGAACCCCCGCTGACCGTCACGCCGCGCCAGCCTTCCGGCAACGGCGTCTCCACGGTCCGCCTCGACAGCAGCAGGTGCTCCCCCACCGCCGGAGACGCCGTCTCCGGCCCGGCAACGCCGACCCACGCCGTCTCGAACAGGCACTCATTCAGCCGGGACTCCACGCCCGCCTGGCGACAGGACACCCCTTCCAGCACGGCATACAGTTCACCGCCG
>NZ_JBJNLK010000038.1:0-656 GCF_052169115.1 Serratia sp. CY33525
CTGCCAGATAGCCCGCCGCCACCTGGCCCAGCGCGCCGTTGCCGCCGCTGATCACATAGGTCGCGCCGGCGCGGATCCCGGCCCGTTCGCCGGCCGGCAGATGACAACGCTGCAGGCGCTGCGCCTGCAGTTGCCCCGTCTCGTCAAGACGCACCACGTCTTCCAGACCGCCGGTCGCGCACAGCACCAGCGCGCGCGGCAGTTGCCCCGCCGCCAGCTCCATATAGGTCAGCGCCCGTTCCGGCTGCTCCAGCCGCGCCGTACGCACCAGCCCCGACAGCCCGGCGTCGCCCTCACGGTCCGCACGCTTCAGCAGCACCCGGTGCGCCGTCGTCTCCGCCTGCAGCATCGCCAGCGCCAGCGCCATATCCTCTTCTTCGCCTTCGCTCAACAGCGCCACGGTCTGCCACGGCAGTTCGTTCAGCGCGGCCGCCAGTGACGCCCCCCCGCTGACCGTCACGCCGCGCCAGCCTTCCGGCAACGGCGTCTCTACGGCCCGCCTCGACAGCAGCAGGTGCTCCCCCACCGCCGGAGACACCGTCTCCGGCCCGGCAACGCCGACCCACGCCGTCTCGAACAGGCACTCATTCAGCCGGGACTCCACGCCCGCCTGGCGACAGGACACCCCTTCCAGCACGGCATACAGTTCACCGCCG
>NZ_JBJNLK010000040.1:0-537 GCF_052169115.1 Serratia sp. CY33525
GCGCCTGCAGCGTTGTCATCTGCCGGCCGGCGAACGGGCCGGGATCCGCGCCGGCGCGACCTATGTGATCAGCGGCGGCAACGGCGCGCTGGGCCAGGTGGCGGCGGGCTATCTGGCAGAGCAGGGGGCGACGCATCTGTTGCTGCTGTCGCGCAGCGGCCGGGCGGCGGCGTTGCCGGCGTGGGAGGGCGTGCAGGTACAGAGCCTGGCCTGCGACGTGGCGGACGCCGCCGACGTGACGGCGGTCGGGGACTGGCTGGCGGCGCAGGAGTGGCCGGCGGTGGCCGGGGTTATCCACACCGCGGGCGTCCTGACGGACGGCACGCTGGCCAACCAGTCGGCCGAGAAGCTGGCGCAGGCGTGGGCGGTGAAAGTGCGGGGTGCCGAGCACCTGCATGACAGCCTGGTACCGTGCGATTTTATGGTGCTGTACTCCTCGGCGGCGGCCACCTTCGGGTCGGCGGGGCAGGCGAGCTATGCGGCGGCCAACGCGGGGCTGGATGCGCTGGCGCAGCGCTGGTCGCAGGCAGGCGAGCG
>NZ_JBJNLK010000041.1:0-534 GCF_052169115.1 Serratia sp. CY33525
TTGGTGCCTTCGGGAACTCTGAGACAGGTGCTGCATGGCTGTCGTCAGCTCGTGTTGTGAAATGTTGGGTTAAGTCCCGCAACGAGCGCAACCCTTATCCTTTGTTGCCAGCGGTTCGGCCGGGAACTCAAAGGAGACTGCCAGTGATAAACTGGAGGAAGGTGGGGATGACGTCAAGTCATCATGGCCCTTACGAGTAGGGCTACACACGTGCTACAATGGCGTATACAAAGAGAAGCGACCTCGCGAGAGCAAGCGGACCTCATAAAGTACGTCGTAGTCCGGATTGGAGTCTGCAACTCGACTCCATGAAGTCGGAATCGCTAGTAATCGTAGATCAGAATGCTACGGTGAATACGTTCCCGGGCCTTGTACACACCGCCCGTCACACCATGGGAGTGGGTTGCAAAAGAAGTAGGTAGCTTAACCTTCGGGAGGGCGCTTACCACTTTGTGATTCATGACTGGGGTGAAGTCGTAACAAGGTAACCGTAGGGGAACCTGCGGTTGGATCACCTCCTTACCTAAAGATATT
>NZ_JBJNLK010000042.1:0-524 GCF_052169115.1 Serratia sp. CY33525
CTGGCGGCATGGGTGGACGCGCCGCTGCTGCAATGGTTGCTGGAGGCGAGCGCCGAGCATTCGGCGCGCCTGCAGGAGACGCAATACCAGCAACCGGCGTTGGTGGCACTGCAGTTGGCGCAGGTGGCGATGTGGCAGGCACGAGGGCTGACGCCGTCGCACGTGCTGGGGCATTCGATAGGCGAATTTGCAGCGGCAGTGGTCGCCGGTGTGATGGAGAGCGGTGATGCGCTGATGCTGGCGGCGCGGCGCGGGCAACTGATGGCCGACTGCGAGCCGGGCGGCATGGCGGCGATACGCGATTCGGCGGAGAACGTCCGTCGCGTGCTGCCGGCGGAGGTGGTTATCGCGGCGGAGAATGGCGCGGGAATGACGGTGGTGGCGGGGCCGCACGCGGCGCTGGCGGCGTTCGTGCAGCGGCATTATGCGCATGAACACACGCCGTTGGCGGTTTCGCACGCTTTCCATTCGCCGATGATGGCAGCGGCAGCGGCGGCGTTTGGCGACGTGGTGAGTACGGTGGC